>DASWKG010000103.1:0-34074 GCA_036396755.1 Actinomycetota bacterium | reverse complement strand
GCAGATCGCTCACCTGGCGGGCGCGCGCGGCGACGAGCTGGTCTCCGCGTCGAAGGAGCTGGGCGCGCCACTCGAGCTGGTCCGGCAGGTGGCCGAGACCGGGAAGCTCCCCGTCGTGAACTTCGCAGCCGGAGGCCTCGCGACCCCGGCCGACGCGGCGCTCATGATGCAGCTCGGCGTCGACGGCGTGTTCGTCGGCTCGGGCATCTACAAGTCCGACGACCCGGCCGCGCGGGCGCGGGCGATCGTGGAGGCGACCACGTCCTTCCAGGACCCCGACGTGCTCGCGAAGGTCTCGCGCGGGCTGGGGGAGCCGATGCGCGGCATCGACATCGCCGAGCTCGGCGAGGACGGCCTCCTCCAGACCCGCGGCTGGTAGCCGGTGCCCGCCGCCAAGAAGTCCTCGGCGAAGAAGCCCGCCGCGAGGAAGCCGGCCGCGAGGAAGCCGCCGGCGCGCCCCGGCCCCGAGGAAGAGGGCAAGGGCGCCTACGTCATCTCGCAGCTCTACTACTACGGCGCGGCCGTGATCGGCGTGGCCTTCCTGCTCGGCGGCGCGATCGCCGGGCTGCTCGGCCTGCGGACGCTGGTCCTCCCGCGCGAGTTCCAGACCGTGCGCGACGGCGTCCGCGGCCTGCTGAACGGCATCGCCTTCGCGCTGCCCGGCCTCGCGCTCGCCTGGTGGCACCTGCGGGAGGCGCGCCGTCGGGACGGCGGTCCCTTCACCGACGCGTTCTGGGGCTCATCCCTTTACTTCCACCTGGTAGGACTCGTGGCGCTCGGCTTCGTGCTGACCGGGACGATCGGCGTGCTTACGGCCCTGGTCGACCTCGCCGTGCCGCACTGCTTCAGCAGCGAGACCATCTACGGGATCACGGCCAGTGCTGAGGAGTCCGTCGTGGGCCTGCGCGAGTGCTACCCGTCGGCGTCCGAGGCCGCGCGCAGCACCCTCGACTTCGCGCTGGTCCTGGCGGTCGGGGCCCCCGTCTTCTGGTGGCACCTGCGCGAGGGCCGGAGGCTGACCGGCTCGCCGCCGGCGAGCTGAGCACCCTCCTCGCTCCGATATCATTGGCCCCATGAAGGCGGGTGTGCTGGCCCTGCAGGGCGACTTCCGGGAGCACGCCGCGGTCCTCGCGGGCTGCGGCGCGACCCCGCTCGAGGTGCGCACGCCGGCCGACCTGGCCGAGGTCGCGTGCCTGGTCATCCCCGGGGGCGAGAGCACCACGATCGGCCGCCTGGCGCGCGTCCACGGCCTGGTCGAGCCCATCCGCGAGCGCGTCGCCCACGGCATGCCCGTCCTGGGCACCTGCGCCGGGATGATCGCGATGGCGACCGAGGTCGACGGGGGAGAGCCGCTCCTCTCGATCATGGACCTCGGCGTGGCCCGGAACGCCTACGGACGCCAGGTCGACTCCTTCGAGGCCGACGTCCACGTGGAGGGCCTCGACCGCCCGCTCCGCGGGGTCTTCATCCGCGCCCCGGTCGTCGAGCGGGTCGGCGAGGCCGCCCGGGTGCTGGCCACCCACGACGGCCGGCCCGTCGTCGTCGAGCAGGGCGCGCTCATCGCGGCCGCGTTCCATCCCGAGCTGGTGCCCGACCCCGGCCTCCACGAGCGATTCCTCGGAAAGGTGACGTAGATGTCCGGACATTCCAAGTGGTCATCGATCAAGCACAAGAAGGCGGCAACCGACGCGCGCCGCGGCAAGCTCTTCGCGAAGCTCATCCGCGCGATCGAGGTCGCCGCGCGCGAGGGCGGCTCGAACATCGAGGGCAACCCCACGCTCGCGTCGGCGGTCGAGAAGGCGAAGGGCTACTCGGTCCCGAACGACAACATCGATCGGGCGATCAAGCGCGGCGCGGGGGAAACCGGCGGCGCGCGCTACGAGGAGGTCACCTACGAGGGCTACGCGCAGGGCGGCGTGGCCGTGCTCGTGCAGACCCTCACCGACAACCGCAACCGCACCGGGCAGGAGGTTCGCCACACCTTCACCAAGCTCGGCGGCAACCTCGCCGACCCCGGCAGCGTCGCGTACCTGTTCGACCGCAAGGGCGTGATCCTCGTCGACAAGCACGCGGCGCCCGGCGAGGAGCAGCTCCTCGAGCTGATCCTCGACGCCGGCGCCGAGGACCTCCGCGGGGAGGACGAGCAGTGGCAGGTCACCACCGGGCCCACGGCGCTGGCCGAGGTCCGCAAGATCCTCGAGGCGGCCTCGATCCCCGTCGCCTCGGCGGAGCTCACGATGGTCCCGCAGACCGCGGTGCCGGTGGAGGGGGCCGAGGCCCGGAAGCTGCTCACGCTCATCGAGGCGCTCGACGACCTCGACGACGTCCAGAACATCTACGCGAACTTCGACATCCCCGACGACGTCCTCGCCGAGGTCGGCTAGCGACTCGCCGCGGCGGGTCAGTCGGTCGAGGGGTCCTCGGGGACCGGCCGGAGCAGGGTGAGCGCGTCGGGTCGGACCGTGAACCCGTACGCGAGCCAGGCTTCGTCGTCCGGCAGCGCGACGCGGACCAGCCCGTAGGCGTTCACGTCGGGGTACGACCAGAGCGGCGCGGGCTCGGCCGAGCCGAGCGAGTCTCCGTCGAACGCCAGGACGCCGCCGTCGCCGTAGGTGCCGCCGTCGGAGGCGACGAGCAGGTCGGGGTCGCCGTCGCCGGACACGTCGGTCCACGCCGCCGCTTTCACGAACCGGACCCCCACGGGCACGTCGAAGAGCACCTGGCCGGTCGCGCCGCTCACCGCGGCGACGCCCTCCGCGAAGACCTCGGTGGCGACGAGCAGGTCCGGGACGCCGTCGCCGTCGACGTCCCCGCTTCCGATGGGAGCGGTCGCCACCCCCATCGCACGCCGCCAGCGCTCGGTGCCGGTCGCGCCGTCCTGCGCCACCACGGCGTTGACGGTCGCGCGCGTGGTGAGCACCGCGCCGCCGGAGATCGTGAGTCCGCGGATCGTCCCGTCGGTGGCCGACTGCCAGAGCGGGACGGGCGCCGTTGCGAGGGACGCGCCGTCGTAGACGGCGACGGCCAGCGCCTGGTTCACGGTCGTGCCCACCGCGAGGTCACGGACGCCGTCGCCGTCGACGTCGCCCGAGTCGAGGTACCAGGGCACCCCCGGCGACGGCAGGTCCCACAGCAGCTCCCCGGTCTCGGGGTCGAACAGGTCGAGGTGGCCGACCTGGGTGTCGCTCCCGTAGCCGCGTGCGCTCCGCTTTGAGCGGGCGCCCACTGCCAGGAGCGGGGCCGCGCCGGCCCGGGGGATCAGCTCGGCGTCGGTCCCCATCCCCTGCAGCGACACCGACCAGCGTGCCGAGCCGTCGGAGCCCCGCAGTCGGACGAGCCTGCCGAGGGCGATCGCGATCACGTCCTCGCCCCCGCCGCCGGCCGGGACCGCCGAGACGTGGAGGACCTGCCCGCCGAGGTCCCGCGTCCACCGGACGGCGCCGGTCGTCGCCTCCCGAGCGGTGACTCGGAAGTCGTCGCCGCCTTCCACCACCTCGGGCAGCCCGTCACCGTCGAGATCCACGGCGGCCGCGGAGCCCACCCCGCTGCCGACCGGCATGTCCCAGACCTGGGCGCCGTCGCGCGAGGAGAGCCCGAGCAGCACGTTGAAGTAGGGGGCCGCGATCACCTCGTCCTGAGAGTCGCCCCCGACGTCGGCGAGGGTGACGTCGGCGAGGTAGGTCGTCTGATCTCCCGCGAGGGCGTGGCTCCAGAGCGGCCGGCCCGTGTCACCTTCGAACGCCCACACGAAGTTGGGGCCCTCGAGGCCCGGGCCGACGTCCTGGGTGGTCGCGGCCACGTCGGGGTCGCCGTCCGCGTCGAGGTCGCCGGCCACGATGCCCTTGGGCGGCGCGACCGCGGGGGCGGTCCACGCGGGTGCCCCGAGCACGCCGTCCACGGCCATCACCTGGTACGCGGGCGACTTGCCCGATGCGCCGTACAGCGCCCAGGCGACGTCGTCCCGCCCGTCGCCGGTCAGGTCCGCGATCGCCATCCGCGAGAAGCCGCTGGTGCCGCTGAGCGACCAGCGGAGGGCGCCGGTCCGGGCGTCGAGGGCGAAGAGCGCGGTGCCGGTGCGCGTGGCGAACACGGTGCCGCCGTCGTCGGCGATCGTCACGTTCTGGACGGCGCCGCCGAGGTCGGCGTCCCAGAGCTTCGTGCCTCCCGAGCCGAAGGCGTAGAGCCTCGGCCCGTTCGAATAGGTCCCGAACACGACGTCGTCGCGGCCGTCGCCGTCGACGTCTCCCGCGTCGGCGCCGAGCACGTACTGCTGCGCGGCGCCGAGATCCACCGACCACGCCGGCTCGAGGCCGGCGCCGAGGAACAGGTGGACGGCGTTGTTGGCGGCTCCACTGCTCTCGGTGATTACGAAGAGGTCGAGGCGGCCGTCCCCGTCCGCGTCCCCGAGGGCGAGCCCCTCGGGGGCGGTGGCGAAGGTGCGGGAGGCGAGGGGCTCGCCGTCGACGCCGTCGAGGACCGTGACCTCCTCGGTGTACTGGCCCACCACCGCGTCGTCGACGCCGTCGCCGGTGAGGTCGCCGAAGGCGGTCCCCGCCACCTGCGTGTTCCCGGCCGCCCACCGCCAGATCGGTCCGGTCCGTCCGACCGCCGAGACGCCGCCCGAGTAGCCCGCGACGAAGATCGACTCGCCGGCGGCCGGGTGGGTGAAGGACTCGAGCTCGTAGGGCGCCGAGGAGCCGCCGCGGCGCCAGACGACCTCGTAGGTGGGGGGGCGGGCGGCGGTCGCGGGCAGGGCCGGCAGGAGCGCGACGGCGACGACGAGCAGTCGCCGCGTCATCGGGGCGTCACCAGGCGGCCCAGCCACACCCCCGGCACCTCCCCGCCGTAGCCGTTGAGGTAGCCGAGGTCGGAAAGCCCGGCCGCGTACGACCGTCCGCCGACCTCGGCGCCCAGCACCTGGGTCACCGACGGCACGTCGAACCGGTCGCCGTTGTAGTTGGTGTACGAGAGGAGACGGAGCTGGGGGTCGGCGCGGATCTCGCCGGCGGCCAGCGCGTCGGGGTCGAGCACGAGCACGCCCTCCCGGGTCGCGAGCGCCACGCCGGCTCCCGGGACGGCGCCCGCCGCGACCGGAGCCGGAAGGCCGGGGTCGCCGATCGGGGTCTCGCCGCCGGCCGCGTCGAACAGCGTGCCCGTGAGCTCCTTCTGCAGCCCGGTCCGCTTGGCGATGGCCGCGACGCCGCCACCGGAGGGGACGAGCAGGTGCTCGCTCCCGAGGTCCTTCGACCACACCTCGGTCCCGTCCGCGAGGCTCCGAGCCGTGACGTATCGGTTGCCGAAGGCGACGACGAGCCGCTGTCCCGCGCGGACGACCTGCGCGTCGTTGTCGGCCCGCGTCGACGTGGCGGTCCAGAGCGGCGCGCCGCCGACGCCGTTCAGCAGCGCGAGCCGCGGTGTCGCCTGCTCGCGCCCATCGAGCGGCCGGAAGAACGCGAAGACGTCGTCGCCGACCACCGACACCACGGTGGCCATCCCGGGCGTCGTCACGGGCTGCTGGCCCGGCGGCGTGACGGGGGAGAGCGAGCGCCACAGGAGCGCCCCGGTCCGGCCGTTCACGGCGACGACGGTGGACCGCAGGTTCTGGCTGCCGGCGATCACGGCGTCGTCCATCCCATCGCCGTCGAGGTCGCCGAACGACTGCTGTCGGGTCGTGAACTGGTTGTTCGCGGCGACCCCCGTCGCGAAGGACCAGCGCTGGGCGCCCGTCGCGCGGTCGAGCGACACCACGCGGGCGTCCGCGCCGAGCACCGCCACCAGGACGCTGTCGCCGGTCGGGTGCACCCCGCCGACGAGGCCGCCGACCGCCGCCTGCCACCGGACGCCTCCGTCCGCGTCGATCGCCTGGACGAGGCCGTCGGCGCCGCCGCCGACCAGGCCCGGCTCGCCGGCCCACTCCCCGAGCGCGGCTGCCGTCCAGACGCCGGCGAACGACCGGCGGAGCTCCACCGACCCATCGGCGGGGTTCAGCGCCACGATCTTCTGCTCGGGCGCGCCGTAGGCGAGCTCGCGCTGCCCGTCGCCGTCGGCGTCGGCGACGACGAGCCCGCTGATGCGGTCGTCGGGCGTCTCCGCTGGGCGGACGTGGATCCAGAGCGGCGCCCCCGTGAGGCCCGACAGGAGCCCCACCTGCTCGTCGGAGAGCGACGAGAGGAAGGCGTCGGTGCCGTAGGCGATGTCGACGCCACCGCCGGCGCGCGGCACGGAGGTGAGGACGACCAGCTCGCGGTTCACCTTGCTCGCCCAGTGGAGCCGGCCGTCGGCGACCCCGACCGCGTAGACGACGGTGGTGCTGGGGTCGAGGCCGAACAGCGCGGAGCCCTCCTGGGCCGAGGTGGTGCTCAGCACCAGCTCCGACGTGCCGTCGCCGTCGACGTCGCCGACCGCCATGTTCGAGGCCTTCAGATGCGCGGGCAACGGGAGCGTCCACGCCGGCGCCCCTCCCACGCCCGGCCACGCGACCAGCTCGGCGCGGAACCCGACCGGGATCGTTCGCCACACGTCGGCGACCACGCGCCCCCCGATCACGTACAGGCCGAAGACCGACCCGGTGTCCGCGCTCCAGCGGATCGCGCCGGTACGGCCGTCCATCACCTGGATCGTGCCGCCCGCGTTCGACGGCTGCCGGGTTCCGAACACCACCTCGAGTGCGGGATCGGCGTCGAGGTTCCCGACGTCGAGGCTCTCGCCGAACACCCAGAACGCGTTCATCGAGCCGGGGAGCGTGGTCGTCCAGCCCGTCGTGAAGTCCGGACCGAACACCGCGCGGACCCGGATCGTGCCGTCGACCGAGGGGAAGACGAGGTCGAGCTCGCCGTCGCCGTTCAGGTCTCCCGAGCGGGTCGGCCCGTAGGGGGAGTGCGCGTCGTCGCGCCAGACCGTCTCGCCGGTGGCCCCGTCGAGGACCAGCACCTCGCCGGGGTCGCCGGGGAACCCGACCTGAGCCGCGACGTCCATCCGCCCGTCGCCGGTCACGTCGGGGATCAGCGTCGGGCGGCTCCAGGCGGTTGCGACGTGGCGCCAGAGGACCGACCCGTCGGTGCGGACCACCCGGAAGCCGCCGGAGAGCGTGGTGAGGAGCAGCTCGTCGCCCGGGGCGCCGTCGAGGTTCGCCGCGCCCCCGACCCCGCCGCCGCGCGGCTGCGGGTCCGCGAGCAGGAGCTGGGGCTCCGTGGGCTCCTGGGCGGCCACCGGCAGCGCGGCCGCCATCACGATCGCGAACGCGGCCGCCGCGCAACGAGCACGAGACATGGAGGTTGCTTCGCCGAGCCCGGGCCGCCCTCCTCTGTGCAGGTGACCAAGGGCCCGTGGCCGGATGTGGTCACGAGTTCGCCCGCTTCCTTGAAGCGGAGCCGCCCGCCTCCTAGAGTGAACACGTGTTCGAGCAGCTGATCCTGGGCGTGGACCCGGGCGTCGCCTCCACGGGCCTGGCCGCGGTGCGGGGCGGCGGTCAGCGCGCCGAGGTCGTCTGGAGCGACACCGTGCGCACGCCCGCCGGCCTCGCCGAGGCCCTTCGGCTCCGCGCCCTCCACGAGGCCATCGCCGCCGCGCTCGCCACCCACCGCCCCGATGCCGTGGCGATCGAGCGACTGATGTGGGGCCGGAACACCGGAAGCGCGATGGGCGTGGCCCGTGCCAGCGGGGTCCTCCTCCTCGCGGCGGCCGAGGCGGGCCTCCCCGTCTCCGAGTACGCGCCGCTCGAGGTGAAGATGGCCGTCGCCGGCAGCGGCACGGCCACCAAGGCCGACCTCCGGCGCTTCCTCGGGATGCTCGGCATCTCCGGCGTTCCCGACCAGCCCGACGCGGCCGACGCCGTGGCGGTGGCCGTGTGCCACCTCACGGGAGCCGCCCTCCGAGCAGCGACCGGAGCGGCAAGGTGATCGCCTTCGTCGAGGGGATCCTGGCCGAGCGCGGCGCCGACCGGGTGGTGATCGAGACGGGGGGCATCGGCTACGAGCTGGCCGTCTCCACCTCGACGCTGGCGTCGCTCCCGCCGCCGGGCAAGCCGGTCCGGCTGCTGTCGCGGCTCCAGGTGAAGGACGACTCGATGGTGCTCTTCGGCTTCGCCACCTCGGCCGAGCGCGACCTGTTCGGCCTGCTCGTCGGCGTCGGCGGCGTGGGCCCGAAGATGGCGATGGCCGTGCTGTCGGTGCTCTCGCCCGACACCCTGCGCCGGGCCGTGCTCGACGGCGACATCGGCGCGGTCACCGTGGTGCCCGGGGTCGGCAAGAAGCTCGCGGCCCGCATCGTGCTCGACCTCAAGGACCGGCTCGGCGGCGTGGTCGAGCTGCCGGGCGCCGGCCCGCTCGCCGAGGTGCGCGAGGCGCTCGCGGGGATGGGCCTGTCGCCGCCCGAGGTGCAGGCCGCGCTCGACGGCATGGAGCCGAACGGCGAGCCGGTCGAGGCGCTGCTCCGCGAGGCCCTGCGGCGGGTCGGCCACCGCCCGGGGAGCGGCGCGCGGGTCGGCCGGCGCGAGGGATCGGTCCGATGAGCACCGAGCCCGAGGTCGACCTCACCGAGGAGCGGCTGGTCGACGCCGCCCGCGTCGATCCCGAGTTCGACGCTGCGCTCCGCCCGAGGACGCTCGAGGAGTTCGTCGGCCAGGAGCGCGTCAAGGAGCAGCTCGCGCTCCTCATCGCCGGCGCCCGCGAGCGGGGCGAGCCGATCGATCACGTGCTGTTCTCCGGCCCGCCCGGCCTCGGGAAGACGACGCTCGCCGGCATCCTGGCGGGCGAGATGGGTGTGAGCCTGAGACAGACATCGGGCCCGGCCCTCGAGCGCACCGCCGACCTCGCGGCCATCCTCACCAACCTCCAGGAGACCGACGTCCTGTTCATCGACGAGGTCCACCGCATGCCGCGCGCCGTCGAGGAGGTGATGTATCCGGCGCTCGAGGAGTTCAAGCTCGACGTCGTGATCGGGAAGGGCCCGTCGGCCCGGACGATCCGGCTCGACCTTCCCCGCTTCACGCTCGTCGCCGCGACCACGCGGCCGGGGCTCATCACGCTGCCGCTGCGCGAGCGCTTCGGCTTCTCGCCGCGCCTCGAGTACTACGCCCCGGCCGAGCTGACGCTCGTCGTGCGCCGGTCGGCGGGCATCCTCGAGGTCGAGATCGACGACGAGGGCGCCCGGGAGATCGCCGGGCGCTCCCGGGGGACACCTCGCATCGCGAACCGGCTCCTTCGGCGGGTCCGCGACTACGCTCAGGTCCGGCGCGACGGGCGGGTCGACCGCCAGGTCTCGGCCGACGCCCTCGCGCTCTTCGAGGTCGACGAGGCCGGCCTCGACCGCGTCGACACCACGATCCTGCAGGCGATGATCGAGCGGTTCGGGGGCGGACCGGTCGGGCTCTCCACGCTGGCGGCGGCGGTGGGGGAGGACGCCGGCACGCTCGAGGACGTCTACGAGCCCTACCTCCTGCAGCTCGGCTTCATCCATCGAACCCCGCGCGGCCGGGTGGTCACCGACCGGGCCCGCGCCCACCTCGGCCTCGCCGCCGAGGGCCGCCTCCTCTAGCGCCGGCCGCGCAGATTCCCCCGGATGCCCTACGCCGACGTGGCTCCTCGTCCGGTAGCATGCTGTGCAAGCTCCTCCGCCCACCTTGAAGGGAGATGCCCCAGATGTCACGTGCGTCGCGCCCAGCTGCCACACGCCCGAGCCGGCGGTTCCGGCGAACGGCCGCCCTCTCCGTCGCGGTCCTCTCGGTCCTCCTCTCGATGACGCCGGCGAACGCCGCGCCGCCACCGGTGTCGATGGTCACCCCCGAGCCGTTCCAGGGCGGGGCGATCGTGGTCGAGCGGACCGCCGGCGAGACCACCGGCGCGCCGGACGGCTGGCGGATGAACCAGGACATCTGGCTGACGAACACCAGCGGCGATGATCTGGTGCTCACGCAGGTCGACATCTCGTACGCGGGCGGCAGCGACCCGGCCGACGTCTCGGTGGACGTCGACGCGTTCCATACGCTGACGGGCTTCTGGACGATCTCCCCGGACCCGGGCTCGGGCAACATGATCCCGGCCGGAGAGACGCAGCGGCTCAAGGTGCCCGAGGAGCGCGTCCACGCGTTCCCGATCGCGGACACCGTCTCAGTGGCGATCACCTTCGACGGCTTCGACCCGCTGGTCGTTGCCAACCCGCTGGCCGAGTACATCGGCGAGGGGTCGCTCCCGAGCCTGGCGTTCCCGAGCGCCGCCAAGGACCTGGCCCCCGGCGAGTACTGGACGCACGGGACCGGGCACCAGCTCCGCGACCACCACCGGAACCAGTTCTGGGAGCGGTTCGCCGAGGACTGGGGCGTCTCTCGCTGGGACGGAGACTCCTGGGAGGGGAAGACCGACGACCTCGCGCTGCTCGGGAACACGAACTGGAACGACGACTACCTGATCTGGGGCAAGGGTCTCTACGCGCCCACGCACGCCGAGGTGTTCATGTGCGCGAACGGCCACCCGGACGACTCGTTCGCGAACGAGGACGTGGACGGCGTGGGCGACTACGGCAACTTCGTGTGGATGGACGTCGGCGGCTCGCGTGTCCTGTACGCGCACATCCAGAACGGCACCATGCCCGAGAGCATCTGTCCGGCGGACCACTCGCAGGTGTCGCAGTCCCCGAGCCCGAAGCCGGTGGTCGAGCCCGGGCAGTTCCTGGGCCGCGTCGGGAACTCGGGGAACACCAGCAACTCGCACCTGCACATCGACATCCAGCGGGAGTCCGACGGCCAGGGGCTGCCGCTCCGCTACCACAACGTCTACGGGGCCAGCAGCAAGGCGTTCGACCCCAACGTGGACGCGCCCCCCTTCAACCTGGTCTCGGACGCCGCCGTGTCGATGAAGGACACGGACCCGGGCGTCGGGATCCTGACCCTGCCGCTGGCCCGGGCGAATCTGATCGGCTCGATCGTGGGCGACCCCGAGCCGATCGAGGCCGGGAGCCAGATCGACTACACGGTCACGATCCGGAACCAGGGGCCCGACGCGGCGCCCGACACGACCGTCACCGTCGAGCTTCCCTCGCAGCTCACCTACGCGTCGGACACCGGCGGCTGCGTCGAGGGGCCGCCGAAGACGCTCACCTGTGACCTGAACATGGCCGAGCTCGGGCCCAACGGCGGTGTTGACGAGGAGACCTTCACGATCACCGCCGACGTGCCGGCAGACCTCGCCACCGGCTACGGCTACCCCATCGAGGTCACCGCGGTGGGGAACGTCACCAGCTCGGTCTTCGACGACGTCGAGGAGCCGTTCAGCTGGACGTCGAACGTTCCTCCGGTCGCCGACGCGGGCGGGCCGTACGCGAACATCGAAGGTGGGACCACGCCGCTCGATGGGAGCGCGTCGTTCGACCCCAACGCCGACGCCATCACGTTCGCCTGGGATCTCGACGACGACGGGATGTTCGACGACGCGGCCGGCGCCACGCCAAGCCTCACCCTGGGCGACGATGGCTCGTTCCCGGTCTCGGTGCGCGTGACCGACTCGAAGGGCGCCTCCGACACCGACTCCGAGACGGTCGTCGTCACGAACGTCGACCCGACCGCCGACATCCTCGGGACGATGGTGATCGATGGCCAGGACGTGATCATCGGGAACCCGAACGGGCCGACGGAGTTCGACGGCCGCTCGAGCGACCCGGGCTCCGACGACCTCACGTTCGACTGGACCTTCGGCGACGGCGGCACGGCGAGCGCGACCTCACTGGTGAACCCGCCGGCCGCGGATCCGGCCGGCAGCCCGTCGATCCAGCCCAGGGTCGACGTCGACGACCACCAGAGCCACACCTACGCCGACGCGTGCCTGTACCAGCTCGAGCTCGACGTGACCGACGACGACCTCGGCACCGCGCACGACGAGGCGGCCGTGATCATCGCGGGGAACGCCGGGGAGGCCGAGAAGGACGGGTTCTGGCACCACCAGTACAAGGAGCGGGCCGACGGCAAGGCGCCGAAGCCCGACAAGGACCTGACCGCCGAGGAGCTCCTGTGCTACCTCGAGATCGCGAAGTTCGGCTCCACGATCTTCGACGAGGTGCGCTTCCCCCTCGACACCTTGGAGGACGGCCACCAGGTCTTCCACAACCACGACGACGCGCTCTCCTCCGAGCAGGAGAAGGTCGATAAGGAGCTGCTCGCGGCCTGGCTCAACTTCGCGAACGGGGCGTTCGGCTACTCCCAGCTCGTGGTCGACACCGACAAGGACCACGTCCCCGACCTTTCGTTCGTCGACGCGGTCGCCCAGGCCGAGGCCGTGCGGGCCAACCCGGCCTCGACCAAGGACGAGCTGAAGGACGCGCGCAAGCTCCTGGAAGAGGTCAACACGTTCAAGCCGTAGCCGAGGGTGGGGCGGCCCCTTCGGGCCGCCCCACCCCGGGCCGCCCCACCCGGTAGGCGAACCGGGCCGCCGTTGGCTAGAATGGCGCCCGGTCGGCGGCGTCTGCCGCCGTTTTTCCATGATGGAGATGAGAGCTATGCCCTTCCTGGTCGCCCAGAGCAACGGCGGCGGCAGCAGCGGCGTCACCTTCCTGATCTCGCTGGTCCTGCTCGTCGCGGTCTTCTACTTCCTGCTCATCCGCCCCCAGCAGCGACGGATGCGCGCCCAGCGTGACCTCGTCACCAGCCTCGACGTCGGCGACGAGGTGGTCACCATCGGCGGCATGTTCGGCCGTGTCACCGAGATGGACGACGAGTCCGCGACCCTCGAGATCTCGCCCGGCACGCGCGTCCGAATCGTGAAGCAGGCGATCGCTCGCCGGCTGAACGACATGGACGAGCTCACCGAGCCCGAGGACGAGGAGCCGGAAGGCCGGCCGTGACACAGCGCGAGGAAGTCGAGCGGGTGTGAGCGAGCGGGCCGGCTCCCCGGCGGCCTCCATCTCGATCGACGAGATCCGGGATGACCCCACCCTGTCCGCCTACATCGCCCAGGCCGATCGGGTCATGGATGGCATGGGCTACACCGAGCACGGCTTCCGGCACGCCAACCTGACCGGCCGCATCGCCCACAACGTGCTCGAGCGGCTCGGGTTCGACGGCCGCACCCGCGACCTCGGCGCGATCGCCGGCTACCTCCACGACATCGGCAACACCGTCTCCCGCACCGACCACGGCCAGACCGGCGCGGTGCTCGTCCACACCATCCTCGGCGACCGCATGGAGGCCGGCGACCTCGCCATCGTCATGGGTGCCATCGGCAACCACGAGGAGGAGTACGGCCAGGCGGTGGGCCCGGTCGCCGCGGCCGTCATCCTGGCCGACAAGTCCGACGTCCACCGCTCGCGGGTCCGCAAGGCGGACCAGATCGAGTTCGACATCCACGACCGGGTGAACTACGCGGCCGAGGAGTCCTTCCTGCGGGTAGACTCCGAGGCCAGAACCGTCACGCTCGAGCTCACCATCGACACCACGATCTCTCACGTGATGGAGTACTTCGAGATCTTCCTGGATCGGATGGTCATGTGTCGCCGAGCCGCTGAGCAGCTCGACTGCCGCTTCCGGCTCGTGATCAACCAGACGGAGCTGCTATGAGGAGCGAACGATGAAGGGAACCAGGCGCTACGTCATCTCGATCGTGTTCGTGCTGACCCTCGTCACCGGGTCGGTCGTCGGATTCACCGCACTCGGCCTCAAGCCCCTCCTGGGGCTCGACCTGGTGGGCGGCGTGTCCGTCGTCCTCACCGCTCCCGACGGCACCGAGTCCGACGTCGTCGACAAGACGCTCGAGACGATCCGCACGCGCGTCGACGCGTTCGGCGTCGGCGAGCCCGACATCACCCGCCAGGGCGACCTCAACATCCAGGTGCAGATCCCCGAGTTCGGCGACGAAGAGGGCGGCAGCCGCCAGCAGCGGCTCCTCGAGCTCATCGGCCGCACTGCCCAGCTCGAGATGCGCATCGTCCAGGAGGCGATCCCGAAGGGCTCGCCCGACTACGAGACCACCGACCTCACGCCCGACGCCGGCGCCGACGAGGATGCCGTCTACCTGGGGGACCCGAACCAGACGAAGTACCGGCTCGGCGAGGTGCTGATGACCGGCGACAAGCTGAGCCGCGCCACGGCCACCTTTCTCGACCCGGCCTCGGCCACCGACATCTCGTCCGCCGGATGGCAGGTGTCGTTCGAGCTCACCGACGAGGGCGGCAGGTTGTTCGGCACCATCACGCGCTCGAACGTCGGCAAGCAGCTCGCGATCGTCCTCGACGAGCACGTCGAGTCGGCCCCGAACGTGCAGACGGAGATCCCCGACGGGCGGGGTCAGATCACCGGCAGCTTCACCGAGCAGGAGGCGAAGGACCTCGCGCTGGTCCTCAAGACCGGGGCGCTCCCCGTCGAGCTGATCCCCTCCCAGGTCGAGACCGTCAGCCCCACGCTCGGCGCGGCCTCGCTGCACCAGGGGCTGCTTGCCGCCGCCGCCGGCCTCATCGCCCTCGCGCTCTACCTGGCCTTCTACTACCGGCTGCTCGGGATCGTGGCGTGGCTCGGGATGGCGTGCTGGAGCGTCCTCGCCCTGGCGATCGTCTCCCTGCTCGGCTCGGCGTGGGGCTACAGCCTCACGATCGCCGGCGTGGCCGGGCTCGTGGTCGCCCTCGGTATCACCGCGGACTCGTACATCGTCTTCTACGAGCGGCTGAAGGACGAGGTTCGGACGGGCAAGAGCCTCCGGGCGGCGGTCGGGCCCGCGTTCGCGCGAGCCTGGAAGACCATCATCGCGGCCGACATCGTGACCATCTCGGCCGCGGTCGTCCTGTACCTGCTGGCGATCGGCTCGGTCCGCGGCTTCGCGCTCACCCTCGGCATCGCGACCCTGCTCGACATGTTCGTGGTGTACCTGTTCAAGCGGCCCGTGGTCTTCCTCATCTCACGGAGCCGCCGCCTGTCGGAGATGCGGGGGATCGGCCTGCGGAGCGGCGTCGCCGCCGACCCGGAGCCGGCGCTCGTGCGAGGGGGCAGCCGATGAACCTCCGAAAGGCGATCGGGCACTTCCGCGGCCACGAGGAGTTCCACGTCGACTTCATCGGTCGCCGGCGGATCTGGTTCGCGCTCTCGGCGGCGCTCCTGCTCCTCTCGCTGATCGGCCTCTTCGTTCTGCAGCTCAACTTCGGGATCGACTTCGAGGGGGGAGCGCTGCTCGAGTACGACAACCGCGAGGGCGTGAGCGCCGAGGACGTCCGAGGGGTCCTGTCCGACTTCGGGCGCGACGACGCGATCGTGCAGCTCGTCGAGGACGGCGAGCGGATCTCGATCCGAACCGAGTCGCTCGGCGACGAGCGGACCGAGATGGTGAAGGCTCTCTCCGACCTCACCGGTGACCCCACGCCGGACCTGACGGTGATCGGACCGAAGTGGGGGGAGCAGATCTCCAAGAAGGCCCTCCAGGGCCTGCTCATCTTCCTGCTGGTCGTCACGCTGTACATCACCTTCCGGTTCGAGTGGAAGATGGCCATCGCGGCCATCGTGGCGCTCTTCCACGACCTGGTCATCACCGCGGGGGTCTACGCGCTGGTCGGACGGGAGGTCACCCCGGAGACCGTCATCGCGATCCTCACCATCCTGGGGTACTCCCTCTACGACACCGTGGTGATCTTCGACAAGGTGAAGGAGAACTCCGAGTCGGCCACGCTGGTCGCCCGGGAGGGCTACGGCGGCATGGTCAATCTCTCCCTCAACCACGTCCTGATGCGCTCGGTCAACACCAGCCTCACCGTGCTGCTCCCCGTGACCGCGCTGCTGTTCCTCGGGGGCGAGACCCTGAAGGACTTCGCGTTCGCGCTCCTCGTCGGTGTCGGGGTGGGGACCTACTCGTCGATCTTCGTCGCGGCCCCCGTGCTCGCCGTGCTGAAGGGCCGCGAGCAGCGATTCGCGCAGATCCAGGCCCGGTCCGACCGCCGGAGCGAGCGGGCGCCGGCCCGCGCGGAGGCGTCCGAGGAGCTCCAGCCCGCGTCCCGGCGGGCGTCGGCCACCACCACCCTCCCGACCCCGGCCGGTGTGCCGCGCGCACGCAAGCCGAAGAAGAAGCCCCGGGCGAAGCGGAAGAAGGGCTGATGGTCGAGCCCGAGCGGCTGCGCTGGCTGCGCGAGCACATCCGCGACGTCCCCGACTTCCCGCAGCCGGGGATCGTCTTCAAGGACATCACGCCCCTGCTCGCCGACCCCGAGGCGTTCTCGACGGCCGTCGACACGATCGTGGTCCACTTCGGCCGGGGGAACGTTGATCGGGTGGTGGGCATCGAGGCCCGAGGGTTCATCCTCGCCGCGCCGGTCGCGTATCACTTCGGGGCCGGCTTCGTGCCCGTGCGGAAGAAGGGGAAGCTCCCCTGGGAGACCGAGGCCGAGTCCTACCAGCTCGAGTACGGCTCGGAGACCCTCGAGATCCACCGGGACGCACTGGTGCCGGAGGAGCGCGTCCTCATCGTCGACGACGTCCTCGCCACCGGCGGCACCGCGGCGGCCACGGCCGCCCTGGTCGAGCGGCTCGGCGCCACCGTGGTCGGTATCGCCTGCCTCGTCGAGCTCGAGTTCCTCAAGGGACGCGAGAAGATCAAGCAGCACGACTTCCTCTCCCTGATCCAGTACTGAGGCTACCGGCTCGCCCGAGCCTCCCTGTGCTTCAATAGGTGGCGAAGGGAGGTCCCTTGGACGAGGTACAGGCGCCTGAGCGGCGGGGCGGCCTGCTGTCCCGGCTCCCGTTCGTCTCCGGGCCGTCCGCTCCGCAGAGCCTCGACGCCCTGCTGAGGAGCGTGCGGGCGTACAACCAGAAGGCCGACGTCCGCTTGATCCAGCGCGCCTACGAGGTGGCGGAGCGCTCGCATCGCGGCCAGCTCCGGAAGTCGGGCGAGCCCTTCATCGAGCACCCGCTCGGCGTCACCCTGGCGCTCGCCGAGCTCGGGATGGACACCACCACCCTCGTCGCCGGGCTGCTCCACGACGTCGTCGAGGACACCGCACTCTCGCTGGAGGAGGTCGAGCGGGACTTCGGCCCCGACGTGGCGGCCCTCGTCGACGGCGTCACCAAGCTCGACAAGCTCACCTTCCGCAGCCGCGAGGAGCAGCACGCCGAGAACGTGCGGAAGATGATCGTCGCGATGGCGCGCGACATCCGCGTGCTCATCATCAAGCTCGCCGACCGCCTCCACAACATGCGGACCCTCGATGGCCTGAGCCGCGAGAAGCAGCAGGAGAAGGCGAAGGAGACGCTCGAGATCTTCGCGCCGCTCGCGCACCGCCTCGGGATCTACTCCATCCGCTGGGAGCTGGAGGACCTGGCCTTCCGCTTCCTGTACCCACGGCGCTTCGAGGAGATCGTGAACCTCGTGGGCAAGGCCGAGGACGAGCGCCGGGCCGACCTCGACGCCGCCGAGGAGGAGGTGGAGCGGGCGTTCAAGAAGCTCAAGATCAGGGCCGAGGTCACCGGCCGCCCGAAGCACCTCTACGGCGTGTACGAGAAGATGGTCCTGCGCGGCAAGGAGTTCAACGAGATCTACGACCTGCTCGGGGTGCGGATCCTCGTCGACACGGTGAAGGACTGCTACGCGGCGCTCGGCGCGGTGCACGCCCTCTGGACGCCGGTTCCCGGCCGCTTCAAGGACTACATCGCGATGCCCAAGTTCAACATGTACCAGTCCCTGCACACGGCGGTGATCGGGCCGAGCCGCAAGCCGCTCGAGGTCCAGATCCGCACCCACCAGATGCACCGCACAGCCGAGTACGGCATCGCCGCGCACTGGCGCTACAAGGAGGGCCCGAAGAAGGACTCGAAGCGCGACGACGGCGACCTCATGTGGCTCCGCAAGATCATGGACTGGCAGCAGGAGACCCAGGACCCGCGCGACTTCATGGAGAGCCTGAAGATCGACCTGTACCCCGACCTGGTCTTCGTCTTCACCCCCAAGGGCGACGTGATCGAGCTTCCGCGCGCCTCGACCCCGGTCGACTTCGCCTACGCGATCCACACCGAGGTCGGCCATCGCTGCATGGGCGCCAAGGTGAACGGCAAGCTGGTGCCGCTCGACTACGAGCTGCAGACCGGCGACACGGTGGGGGTGCTGACCTCGAAGGCGCAGGACGCCTCGCCGAGCCGGGACTGGCTCCAGATCGTGAAGAGCCCGCGCGCGCGCACGAAGATCAAGCAGTGGTTCTCGCGCGAGCGTCGCGAGGACGCCATCGACACCGGGCGCCACGCCCTCCAGCGGGAGCTCCGCAAGCAGGGGCTCCCGCTGAAGCGGCTCGCGAGCGAGGACCGGCTGGGCGACGTCGCCGTCGAGCTGAACTATCCGGACCTCGACGCCCTGCTCGTGGCGATCGGGGAGGGGCACGTCTCGCCCGCCTCGGTCGTGACCCGGCTCACCCGGCAGATCACCGAGGAGGACGAGGAGGCGACCGTCGACGTCCCGCCGGCGCGCCCGGTGCGGCTCGGCTCCGACGCAGCTCCCGCCGTCATGGTGCAGGGCGGCACCGACGTGTGGGTGAAGCTCGCGCGCTGCTGCATGCCGGTCCCCGGCGACGAGATCGTCGGGTTCGTGACGCGCGGCCAGGGGGTCTCGGTCCACCGGGCCGACTGCCCGAACGCGAAGGCGCTCCAGTCGCAGAAGGACCGCTTCATCGACGTCTCGTGGCGGTCGGGGAAGCCGACGAACTTCGTCGTGTCCATCCAGATCGAGGCGCTCGACCGCAAGAAGCTGCTCGGGGACGTGGCGACGGTGCTCTCCGAGCAGCAGGTCAACATCCTCTCCGCGTCCTCCCAGACGGGCCGCGACCGCGTCGCCAAGCTCCGGTTCACCTTCGAGCTGGCCTCTCTCTCCCACCTCGCCAGCGTGCTGCAGTCCATCCGCAAGGTCGACGCGGTCTTCGACGCCTACCGCGTGCTCCCCGGCTAGTGAGGATCGTCCTTCAGCGCATCTCTCGAGGGCGGGTGGCGGTCGGAGGTGAGACCGTCGCCGGGTCCGGGCCGGGGCTCCTGCTCCTCGTGGGGGTGGGCGCCGTCGACGACGGCTCGGAGGTCGCCCGGCTCGCGGGGAGGATCTACCACCTCCGGATCTTCGAGGACGACGACGGGAAGATGAACCGGTCTCTGGAGGACGTGGGCGGCGAGGTGCTCGTCGTGCCGAACTTCACGCTGTACGGCGACACGCGGAAGGGGCGCCGCCCGTCCTGGGTGGACGCCGCGCCTCCCGAGGTGGCCGAGGAACGGGTCGAGGCACTCTGTGCGGCCCTGGAGGCTCTGGGCGCGACCGTCCACCGCTCGGCCTTCCGGGAGCACATGGCGGTGGACTTGGTCAACGACGGGCCGGTCACGCTCGTCCTGGAGGCCTGACCAGGGGTTTCGTCCGGAGAGAAGGATTCGGCGCCTTCGGCGTCGAATCCTTGGAGAGCCCGCAACCACAGGAGGAAGCCATGCGCCCGCGTCTCGCCCTCTCCGCAGCCTCTCTGCTTGCCGTCCTGGCCGTCTCGCTGCCCACCTCCGCGATCACGCCCTCGGGGTTCGACTGCGGCCCCGACGATGCCCGCGACCGGGTCACCCCGGCCGGCTACACACGAACGTTCACGGCGCCCGAGGGTCGCTGGACGGGTCACGACCTGGCCGAGACGGGGGGCGTCATGTATCCCCCGGTCCTGAAAGAGCACTCCACGGCACATTTCCTCCTCCGCGCGTACCTCGCCCCGTACCGCTACGGCGACCTCGACATCCGCCTCTCGTGGGCGGGCGACGGTGACTTCGATCTCTACGTCCTGGACGCCGAGGGCACCGAGCTGGACAGCTCTGTGGCGTTCAACCCGCTGGACGGCAACGGCGAACGGGTCGAGCTGGCCGAGGTCGCCCACTGCACGGACCTCGAGGTGCTCGTCAACAACTACGCCGGCCAGAGCGACGAACAGCTGACGCTCAGCGTTGCATTCAAGAACGCAGGTCCGCAGTTCGCGTGCGAGGAGGAGGATCCGCACCCGGCGTGCGAGGGCAAGCTGGCCGGTGAGGCGCCGGCGCCGGTCCCCGACACGCGCACCCGCCTGTACCTCGGCGGCGATCGCCCCGGGCAGGCATCGATGGTGGGGCACTACGCGAACGGCGTCGCCGGCGGCGGGCTGCCCCCGACGCCGACCGCACGGCTGACCGAGACTCGCCCGGTCGGCGGCGAGTCGAACCACTACACGCATGCGGCGGGCGGGTTCCGCAACCAGAACTCGCAGGGGCTGCAGGCGCACTTCACGACGGGCGTGGCGCAGCCGACGGAGATCAAGGGCGACGTGTACTCGACGGTGTGGGTTTCGTCCGAGACGCTCAAGGGCGTCCATGACAACCCGCCCGGCAAGCTGTACGTGCAGCTGTGGTCCGACTCGTTCGGGGAGGAGGCGTCGGAGACCACTCTTCTCGGCCAGGTGATCGTGCCGGGCACGCAGATCGGGAGCGCGCCGACCCGCATCTCGGTGGTGTTCGAGGACCTCCCCGCGGTGACGATCGAGCAGGAGCTGACGCTCCAGGTGGCCACCGACCCCGTCGCGACCTCGGGAGGAGCCGTGGGCAACCCCTCCGACGCCCAGTGGACCGTGTACTACGACAGCGTCCAGTTCCCGTCGTTCATCGCGCTCGACCTGCCCGCGGGATCTCTGCCGCAGGGGTAGCCCTCGCAGCACTGCAGCGTTCGGATGCCCGGCGGCGACTGCCGCCGGGCATCCACTACGATGAGGGCCCCATGTTCCTCGACGTCTTCGACGACAACCCGTTCGCCACGAACTGCTGGGCCGTCTCGGCCGACGGCACGGACGACGCCGTCGTGGTCGATCCGGGCTTCTCGCCCGACCGCGTCGCCGCGATGCTCGACCGGGCCGGCAAGCGCCTCGCGGCCGTGCTGGCGACCCACGGCCACGCCGACCACATCGGCTCGGCCCCGGCGATCTGCGGCGAGGTCCCGCTCTACATCCATGAGGCGGACGAGTTGGCCCTCACGGACCAGCGCGCCTGGGGCGCGGGGCTCCCGGTGGAGGACTCGTTCCGGCCGAAGGAGGTCCGGACGATCGCCGAGGGAGACGTGTTGGACTTCGCCGGCTTCTCGATCCGGGTGATGCACACGCCGGGCCACACGCCGGGCAGTGTCTGCTTCGTGACCGACGGCTTCCTGTTCAGCGGCGACCTCATCTTCCGCGACGCGATCGGCCGCTCGGACTTCCCCAACTCGAACCAGGGCGAGATGGTCCGGAGCCTGCGTCGCTTCCTGACGCTCCCCGACGAGCTCGACGTCTACCCGGGCCACGGGCCGAAGACGACCGTCGGGCGGGAGCGCCGCGGTAACGAGTGGCTCCGCCAGCTCGAGGACCGCGCGTGAGCGAGAAGTTCGCCCCGCCCCGGGGGACCCAGGACCTCCTCCCCCCGGTCTCCGACGCGATCGAGGCGCTGGCGGCCGCCGCGAGCCGCCGCGCCCGACTGTTCGGCTTCCACCGCATCGAGACCCCGACGTTCGAGCACACCGAGCTGTTCGCGCGCGGGGTGGGGGAGTCCACCGACATCGTGGCGAAGGAGATGTACACGTTCGACGACAAGGGCGGCCGCTCCCTCACGCTCCGGCCCGAGGGCACCGCCCCGGTGGTCCGGGCCTACCTCGGCAACCGGCAGTCGCTGGGCAGCCCCTTCAAGGCGTTCTACGTCGTCCCCATGTTCCGGCACGAGCGGCCGCAGGCCGGCCGCATGCGCCAGCACACGCAGTTCGGCGTCGAGGTGATCGGCACCGACGCGCCGGGCGCCGACGTCGAGGTGATCGGGGTGGCACACGCCTTCCTCTCGGGCCTCGGGGTCCGCCTCGAGCTGAAGCTGAACTCGATCGGCGACCCCGCCTGCCGGCCCGCCTACCGCGACGCGCTGATCGCGTTCCTGGAGGAGCGGGCCGACCGCCTGCCGAAGGAGTCGCGCGAGCGCATCCACCAGAACCCGCTGCGGGTGCTCGACGCCAAGGACGACGCGAGCCGCGAGGCGACCGCCGACGCCCCGAGCATCCTCGAGTTCCTGTGTGCCGAGTGCCGCGAGCACCTCGCTTCGGTCCGCTCCGGCCTGGACGACGAAGGGATCGCCTACGAGGTCGACCCCCGCCTGGTGAGGGGGCTCGACTACTACACGCGGACGACGTTCGAGTTCGTGAGCCCCTCGCTCGGGCCGACGCAGTCGACGCTCTGCGGCGGCGGCCGCTACGATGGCCTCGCCGAGACGCTCGGCGGCGACCACACGCCGGGGATCGGGTTCGGCCTCGGCCTCGAGCGGGCGCTGCTCGCGATCGAGCGCGAGGGGCTCGAGGCGCCGCGGCCGCAGGCGACCGAGGTGTTCGTCGTCGCGCTGGGCACGGACGCGCAGCAGGAGGGTCGGGCGTTCGTCCGCACGCTCCGCGAGGCCGGCGTTCCCACCGAGATGACGCTCGAGGACCGGCCGATGAAGGCCCAGCTCAAGCAGGCCGATCGCTCCGGCGCGCGCTTCACGGCGATCATCGGCGAGCAGGAGCTGGCGTCCGGCGAGGCGACGATGCGGCGGATGGCCGACGGCGAGCAGGAGCGCGTGAAGCGCTCGGAGGTGGTGTCGTGGCTCTCCCGATGAGGACGCACCGCTGCGGGGAGCTCCGCGCGGAGCAGGCAGGGTCCGAGGTGGCGCTCTGCGGCTGGGTCGCGCATCGCCGTGACCATGGCGGGGTGCTGTTCGTCGACGTCCGCGACCGCGAGGGGCCCGTGCAGGTGGTCTTCCATCCCGGGGAGGCGCCCGAGGCGCACGCGGCCGCCTCGCACCTGCGGGGCGAGAGCGTGGTCCGGGTGCTCGGCACGGTCCGTCCCCGGCCGGCCGGCACGGTGAACCCCGACCTCCCCACCGGCGAGGTCGAGGTGGCCGCCTCGTCGGTCGAGGTCCTCTCGGAGGCCGACACGCCGCCGTTCCCGGTCGAGGACCGCATCTCGGCCGACGAGACGCTCCGACTCCGTCACCGCTACCTGGACCTCCGGCGCCCCGTGATGACCGGCATCCTTCGGCTCCGCCACGAGGCATTCAGGAGCCTTCGCCGCTACATGGACGAGCGCGGCTTCGTCGAGGTCGAGACGCCGATGCTCACGCGGTCGACCCCCGAGGGCGCGCGGGACTTCCTCGTTCCGTCGCGGCTCCAGCCGGGCACCTTCTACGCCCTGCCGCAGTCCCCCCAGCTCTTCAAGCAGATCCTCATGGTCTCGGGGCTCGACCGCTACTACCAGGTCGTCCGCTGCTTCCGCGACGAGGACCTGCGCGCCGACCGCCAGCCCGAGTTCACCCAGCTCGACGTCGAGCTGTCGTTCGTCTCCGAGGAGGAGATCTTCGAGCTGATGGAGGGCCTCATGCGGCAGGTCTGGGCCGACACGCTCGGTGTCGAGCTCCAGACGCCGTTCCCTCGGCTCACCTACGCGGAGGCGATGGACCGGTTCGGCTCCGACAAGCCCGACCTCCGCTACGGCATGGAGCTCGCGGACCTCACCGACGTCTTCGAGGGGAGCGGGTTCAACGCGTTCGCCAAGGTCGTCGAGGGCGGCGGGGCCGTGAAGGCGCTCGCCGCGCCCGGCGCGGGCTCCTGGTCGCGCAAGGACCTCGACGGGCTGATCGTCGAGGCGAAGTCCCGCGGTGCGGGCGGCCTCGTCTGGATCGCCTTCCTCGAGGGCGAGGTGAAGTCGCCGGTCGAGAAGTTCCTCTCGCCGGAGGAGATCGCCGCGATCCGCGAGCGGACCGGCGCGGGCGACGGCGACCTCGCGCTCCTCGTCGCCGACCGCGTCGACCGCGTGAACACCGTGCTCGACGGCCTGCGCCGGCTGATGGCGGCGAGGCTCGACCTGGTCCCCGAGGGGCGCTGGGAGTTCCTGTGGATCACCGAGCCGCCGGTCTTCGAGTGGAGCGACGAGGACGAGCGGTGGGTGTCGGTCCACCACCCCTTCACCTCGCCGGCGACCGACGACCTGAGCCCGGAGACGGCGAAGGCGCGCGCGTACGATCTCGTCCTGAACGGCTGGGAGCTGGGCGGCGGCAGCATCCGGATCCACCGCTCCGACGTCCAGCGGAAGGTGTTCGAGGCGCTCGGCCTCACGAGCGAGGAGGCGGAGGAGAAGTTCGGCTTCCTGCTCGAGGCGTTCCGGTACGGCGTGCCGCCGCACGGCGGCATCGCCTTCGGCCTCGACCGGCTCTCCATGCTGCTCGCCGGCACCGACAACATCCGCGACGTGATCGCGTTCCCGAAGACGCAGTCGGGCGCCGACCTGCTCACCGGGGCCCCCGCCGACGTCTCCGAGGTCCAGCTCCGCGAGCTCGGGATCAAGCTGCTGGCGCAGCCGAAGAAGGAGGACCCCCCGGGGGAACCCCCGGTTGAACCCCCGCGCGATCCCGGCTAGCATCGGCTGCGGCGGAGTCGCCCCGGCCTTGGATTCGTTGAGTCAACGTCTTGGGATCCGGGAGCCCCGGCTCCGGTCGGGGTGTCGAGCCCCCTCGCTGGGGTTCACTGAACCGGCCGGGAGGGCACCCACCTGCGTGAGCGCAGGCCCATCGAAGACAAGGCGCAGCGGCTCCGCCTCCTTTGGTGACGTGGGTAGGTCGCCGATCGTGGTGGGCTGCTCGGTCGCCGGGCTGCGGCTCGTGCTCGACGTGCATACCTCTCATGCGCTCTTGTCCCCAGCCTTGGTCTGGGGCGCCTCGTCGACGCCCACCTCGATCGGCTCCCTTCCGTAGGATTCACCCAATGGGGGAGCCACTCGCTGCTCGGATGCGGCCTCGTTCGTTGGACGAGGTTGTCGGGCAGGGGCACCTGCTCGGGCCGGGGAAGGCGCTTTCTGCGTTGACGTCTTCGGGGAACCTGCCGTCGATCGTGCTGTGGGGGCCGGCCGGCACGGGGAAGACGACGATCGCGCACCTGCTGGCTCGGGCGGTGGGGGCGGAGATGGTGCAGCTGTCGGCGGTGTCGTCGGGGGTCGCGGATGCCCGGAAGGTGATCGCGGCCGCGAGCGGGGGGATGCTGACGACGGTGCTGTTCGTCGACGAGGTGCACCGGTGGAGCAAGGCGCAGCAGGACGTGCTGCTGCCGGCGGTCGAGGAGGGGACGGTCACCTTTATCGGGGCGACCACCGAGAACCCGTACTTCTCGCTGGTGTCACCGCTCCTGTCGCGGAGCCTGCTCCTGCGGCTGGAGCCGCTGACCGCCGAGGAGGTCCGGCGCATCCTCGAGCGCGCGCTCGACGACCCACGCGGGCTGCCGGACGCCAAGGTCGAGGACGAGGCCCTCGCGTACCTCGCGCAGACGGCGGGTGGGGACGCGCGGCTGGCGCTGTCGGGGCTGGAGGCCGCGACGAGCGCGGCGGCCGGGTCGCCGGTGACGCGTGAGATGGCCGAGGACGTCGTCCAGCGGGGCGCGGTCGTCTACGACGAGGACGAGCACTACGACGTGATCTCGGCGTTCATCAAGAGCATGCGCGGCTCCGACGCCGACGCCTCGCTGTTCTGGCTCGCGCGGATGCTCGACGCGGGGGAGGACCCGCGCTTCATCGCGCGGCGGATGGTGATCTTCGCCTCCGAGGACGTGGGGCTCGCCGACCCGCAGGCACTGCTCGTCGCGGTCGCCGCGGCGCACGCGGTCGAGTTCGTGGGCCTCCCGGAGGTTCGGCTGAACCTCGCCCAGGCCGCCGCGTACCTCGCCCGCGCGCCGAAGAGCAACGCCGTGTTCGGAGCCCTCGGAGCGGCGACCGAGGCCCAGAAGAAGGGAGGCCGCGTCCCGCCGCACCTGCGGGACGCGCACTACCCGGGGGCGACGAAGCTCGGCCACGGCGAGGGCTACGAGGACTGACCCCGGGCGGCGGGGAGGGTGAACAGGAACGTCGCGCCGCCGCCGGGCGTGCTCTCCACCCAGATGCGACCGCCGTGCGCCTCCACGTACCGGCGGGCCACGGCGAGGCCCACCCCGGTGCCCGTCGCCTGCTTGCGCTCGCGTCGCCCCTGGTAGAAGGCGTCGAAGATCCGCGTGCGGTCGGCGGGCGGCACCCCCGCCCCCTCGTCTCGCACCCACACCACGGTGGCACCGTGGCGCCGCCCGGCCCCGACGGTGATCGGCGCGTCGTGGGGGGAGAAGCGCGCCGCGTTCAGCAGCAGGTTGGAGAGGATGCGTCGGAGGGCGTTGGGGTCGGCCGAGACGCCGGTGCCCACATCGATCTCGACCTTGACCCGCCGCGCCCCGATGGCCGGGTCGACCGCCTCGACGCAGCCCACGACGGCGGCCACGAGGTCGACGGGCTGGGGCTGCAGGCGAAGCCGCTCTGCCTCGAGCCGCGTGTGGTCGAGGAGCTGCTCGATCAGGTAGGTGAGGTCCTGGGAGTTGGTGGAGATGAGCTCGACGAACTCCAGCCGCTCGGCCTCGTCGAGCAGCTCCCACTTGCGAAGGAGCGTGCGAGAGAAGCCGTCGATCGACGTGAGGGGCGTTCGCAGCTCGTGGGAGATCGAGGCGAGGAACTCGTCCTTCAGCCGGTCGAGCTCGCGCAGGCGCACGGCGGCCGCGCGCTGCTGGTGGCTGACCGACTCGAGCAGGGCGACCTGACAGGCGAGGACCGCCCCGAACATCAGCAGGATGTAGGACGGCACGCCCTGGCCGGTGATCGCCTGGGCGAGCGCGGTCAGCCCCACCGCGGCGCCGGCGACGGGCAGCCCGGCCCGCCGCCCGCCGAGCAGGGAGTAGTAGCTGGTGAGGATGACGAACCCGAGCATCCCCGCCACGTGGACGGCGGGGATCGTCGCCTGGAACATGAAGACGACCAGCAGATCGCCCGCCAGGCTCGCGAGCCGAAGGGCCGGCCCCTCGGTGCGGCGGGCGGCGAGGAGGAGCGCGAAGGACCAGGGGAGGTAGACGAGGCCCACGAGCAGCGCGTGCAGCGCCCGCTGGCCGGCCGTCGCGGGGAGGGCCCAGGTGAACGCGAGCGCCGCCGCCCCGACCAGCACGCGGATCCCGTAGCCGAGGCGAACCAGAGCCGCGAACGGCTGGCCGCTGATCCACGAGGGCACGAAGACGTCGGCGACGCGCGCGAGGTGCCCGCCCCGGACCACCATCCTGCGACGGTGCCACCATGTCGGTCGGACGTCCATAGTCACTACGGGCTATCCGATGTCGGCCGTCTGACCGATGCCGGACCGGCCGGGTTTCGGGGTCCCCGGGCTCGCCGGGTATGATGGCGCTTCGCGAACGGGAGGTGGCATGTCGGCGGGTGACTGGGCGCTGTTGATCCTGGCGGTCTTCTGGGCCGTCCTGGTCGTGTTCCTCTCGGCGATGCTCGTCACGATGGTCCGGCTCCTCGAGAGCACGAAGATCCTCATCGACGGCGTGCGCGGCGAGACCGTTCCGCTCCTCTCCGAGGTGAAGACCTCGGTGGCGGGCGTGAACCGCGAGATCGACCGCGTCGACACGATCATGGCCTCGGCCGGCAACATCGCGAAGTCGGTCGAGCGCATCACGGCCGTCGTCGAGAAGACCGTCTCGAACCCGCTGATCAAGCTGGCCGCCTTCGCCGTCGGCGCCGCGAAGGCCACGAAGCGCTTCCGCGGCCAGAAGTAGGGCTCGATGAGGCGCATCTTCTGGCTGTCGATGGGCCTCGGGGCGGGCGTGACCGCCGCCGTGATGGTCTCGCGCTGGGTCCGCCGCCAGCAGCAGCGCCTGTCGCCGGCGAACATCGGCGCGCAGGCGAGCGAGGGCATCCGCGACCTCGGCCGCCTCCTGCGCGAGTCGCTCGAGGCCGGCCGCGAGGAGATGGCCCGGGCCGAGAGCGAGATCAGGGCCGAGCTCGGCGAGTAACGGCCCGAGTCCTCCGCGGCCACTACACTCACCCTTCATGGAAGGCAGCCGGATCCGCCGCCGCTTCCTCGACTTCTTCGCGGAGCGCGAGCACCAGGTCGTGCCCTCGTCCTCGCTGATCCCGAACGACCCGAGCCTTCTCCTCACCACCGCCGGGATGGTCCAGTTCAAGCCCTTCTTCCTCGGGGAGCAGCCGCCGTCCTACCCGCGTGCCACGTCGTGCCAGAAGGCGTTCCGCACCACCGACATCGACCTCGTCGGCGAGACCGACCGCCACCTGACCCTGTTCGAGATGCTCGGCAACTTCTCGTTCGGGGACTACTTCAAGGAGGAGGCGGTCGCCTTCGCCTGGCAGCTCGTGACCGAGGGATTCGGGGTCGAGCCCGACCGGCTGTGGGCCACCGTGTTCGAGAGCGACGACGAGGCCGAGGCGATCTGGAAGGAGCACCTGCCGCCCGACCGCATCGTCCGCCGCGGGAAGAAGGACAACTTCTGGTCGATGGGGGTGGCCGGCCCCTGCGGCCCCTGCTCGGAGATCTACGTCGACCGCGGTCCCGAGCACGGCGCCGAGGGCGGTCCCGAGGTGGACGAGGACCGCTACCTCGAGATCTGGAACCTGGTCTTCATGCAGAACGAGTGCGACGCGGCGATCGAGGTGGCCGGCGACCTTCCCACGAAGAACATCGACACCGGCATGGGGCTCGAGCGGATGGCGCTCGTCCTGCAGGGGGTGGGCTCCGCGTTCGAGACCGACCTGCTGCGTCCCCTGCTCGACGAGGCCGAGCGCCTCAGCGGGCGCCGCTACGGCGAGGACGGCGAGACGGATCGTTCGCTGCGGATCGTGGCCGAGCACGGCCGGGCCACCGCGTTCCTGATCGCCGACGGCGTCGTCCCGTCGAACGAGGGCCGCGGCTACGTGCTGCGCCGGATGCTCCGCCGCGTGGTCTCCCACGCGCGGCGCCTCGGGGTGCACGAGGACGTCACGCCCGCGCTCGTCGAGCGGACGGTGGAGCTCTTCGGCGAGGCGTACCCCGACCTCGTCGAGCGGAAGGCGTTCGTCCTTCAGGTGGCGACATCGGAGGAGGAGCACTTCGGACGGACCCTGCGCCAGGGCCTCACGCTGTTCGAGGAGGAGGTCGAGCGGGCGAAGGGCGCGGGGAGCAGCACCTTCCCCGGCGAGGCGGCCTTCCTCTACCACGACACCTACGGCTTCCCCATCGAGCTGACCCAGGAGCTGGCCCGCGAGGCCGGGCTCCAGGTCGACACCGAGCGCTTCGAGCTGCTGATGGGGGAGCAACGGACGCGCGCGCGCGAGGCGGCGAAGGGCGGTCCCGAGGAGCGCGGGCTCGGCGAGGCCGCCCGCGAGGCCGGGAGCACCGAGTTCGTGGGCTACGCGCACCCTCGCGCCGAGGCGCGTCTCGTCGCGGTCGTCACCGGCGGCGAGCGCCGGGAGACCGCGACCGAGGGCGAGCGGGTCGAGGTGCTGCTCGATCGCACGCCCTTCTACGCCGAGGGCGGCGGCCAGGTCGGGGACGCGGGCGTCATCAAGACCGGGAGCGGCGAGATCCGGATCGAGGACACGGTCGCCGGGCCCGGCGCGACGATCGTGCACCGGGGGGTGGTCGCCTCGGGCGAGGTGCGGGCCGGGCAGGAGGCGGAGGCCGAGATCGATGGGGCGCGCCGCGAGGCGACGGCCCGCTCCCACACCGGGACGCACGTCCTCCACTGGACCGTGCGCGACCTGCTGGGCGACCACGCGCGGCAGGCGGGCTCGCTCGTCGCCCCGGGCAGGCTCCGGTTCGACTTCACGCACTTCGAGGGGCTCTCGCGCGACCTGCTGGAGGAGGTGGAGGGGCGGGCGAACGTCCGGCTGGCGGAGGACGCCCCCGTGCGGGCCTACGAGACCACCCTCGACTTCGCCAAGAGCCAGGGGGCGATCGCGCTCTTCGGGGAGAAGTACGGCGACATGGTCCGGGTCGTCGAGGTCGGCGACTACTCGATCGAGCTCTGCGGCGGCACCCACGTGGGGCGCACCGGACAGGTGGCGCTGTTCCTCGTGCAGTCGGAGGGCAGCATCGGGTCGGGCCTGCGCCGGATCGAGGCCCTGGTGGGCCCCGACGCCCTCGAGCACGTCAACCGCGAGCGTCGCCTGCTCGAGGAGGTCGCGGAGATCCTCGGCGCCGGGGACCCGCGGCAGGCGCCCGACCGGGCGCGCCGGGCGATGGCCCACCTCAAGGAGCTCGAGAACGAGCTGGGCTCGCTCCGCGCGAAGGAGCGTGGGGAGCAGGGCGGCGAGCTGCTCGCGTCGGCCACCGCGGTCGCGGGCGTGCCGCTCGTCGTGGCGGAGCTCGGCGGCGACGCCGGGGCCCTGCGCGAGATGGCGCTCCAGCTCCGCGGGCGCCTCGAGCCCGATGGCCCCGGGGCCGTCGTGCTCGGCACCCGCGACGAGAAGAAGGCGACCCTCGTGGCCGCCGTGACGAAGGGGCTCATCGAGCGGGGCGTGACCGCGCCTCGCCTGCTCGAGGAGGCCGCCGCGACCGTGGGCGGCGGCGCCGGCGGCAAGGACCACCTGGCGTTCGCCGGCGGCGGGAAGCCCGACGCGCTCGCCGCGGCGCTGTCCGGCGTGCCCGGGCGCCTCGAGGTGCTCCTGCGCGATGCCTGAGCGGCCCGCGGGTGCCGGGCCCCCGCCTGAGCGGCCCGCGGATGCCGGCGGCCGGGTGCTCGCGCTCGACGTCGGCGAGGCCCGGATCGGCGTGGCGGTGTCGGACCCCGGTCGCACCGTGGCGCTTCCCGCCGGCACGATCCGCGTGGCGGGCGGCCCCCAGGATCTCAAGGCGGTGGCCGGCCTCGTCGCGGAGCACCAGGTGACCGAGGTGGTGGTGGGCCACCCCCTCACGCTGAAGGGGGAGCGGGGCACGGCGGCGATGCACGCCGAGGAGTTCGCCGAGGGCCTGCGGATGGTCCTCGACGTCCCGGTCCACCTTCAGGACGAACGGCTCACGACGGTCGAAGCGGAGCGGGGCCTGCGGGCGGCGGGTGCCTCGCCCCGCGAGCGCCGGCGGTCGGTCGACCAGGCCGCCGCGGCCCTCATCCTCGGCGCCTTCCTGGACCGCCGGACGCCCTCCGGCGCACCCGACGACGCTTGATATCCTGAGGGGGATGCACTCCCCCCGACACCGCGAGCGCGGGCGCGCCTCCCGCATCCTCCTCGTCCTGTTCCTGATCTTCGTGCTGCTGGCGGTCGGCTCGATCGGCTTCTACCTGTGGGCCACGGGGGCGTCCGGCGCGCAGCGGCCCGTCGCGGTGGAGATCGCCCAGGGCTCGGACCCCGGCGACGTCGCCGACCTGCTCGCCGACGCCGAGGTCATCCGCTCGCCCTTCATGTTCCGCGTCATGGTGCGGCTCCGCGGCCTCGCCTCCACGATCCTGGCCGGCTCCTACGAGTTCAGGACCAACCTGGCGCTCTCGGAGGCGCTGGATGTGTTGGCGGCCGGGCCGATCCCGGAGGAGACCGTCTCGACCACGATCCCCGAGGGACTCCGGGTCGAGGAGGTGGCCGACGAGGTGGCCGAGGATCTCGGCCTGCCGAGGCGGGCCCTCCTCGAGGAGGCGACGAGCGGCGAGTGGTCGCTCCCGCCCTTCCTCCCCCCGGGCACCTCCACGGTGGAGGGGTTCCTGTTCCCGAAGACCTACGAGTTCCCCGAGGAGGGGCTGTCTCCCGAGGGGGTGGTCGAGCGCCTGCTGGAGCAGTTCCGAACCGAGGCCCGGACGCTCCGGTGGGGGAGCCTCGGCGAGCTGGGCGTCTCGCGCTACGAGGCCGTCATCATCGCCTCGCTGGTGGAGCGCGAGGCCCGGATCCCCGAGGACCGGGCGAAGGTCGCCGCCGTCATCTACAACCGGCTCGAGCTGGGCATGCCGCTCCAGATCGATGCCACGGTGCAGTACGCGCTCCCCGAGCACAAGGATTCGCTCACCTACGAGGACTACGAGTACGAGAGCCCGTACAACACCTACCTCATCCCCGGCCTTCCCCCGACGCCGATCGCGAGCCCGGGCCTGGCCTCCCTCGAGGCGGCGCTGGCTCCCGCCGACGCGAGCTACCTCTACTACGTCGTGATCGACGAGTCGGGCCGGCACGCCTTCACCGACTCCTACGACGAGTTCCTGCGGCTCAAGGAAGAGGCCCAGTCCGGGGGCTGAGCCTCCGAAAGCCCCGCTGACCAGGCAGGATCCCGACTTCTCAGGCGGTCCTCAAGGAGAGGGGAACGGCCGCCGATGCTGTTCCTAGACATGAGCAGCGATCTCGACACGATGGCGGCCCGGCTCGTCGACGACGTCGGCGGAGCCCGGAGCTGCGTGATCTTCACCGGTGAGGGAGAGGTCGTCAGCGCCGTCCCCGCCGGTGCCGCCCCTTCCTCGAGCGAGATCTGGCGCCGCTTCCACGGCCTGGGATCGCTCCGGCGGGGCTTCGTCGCGGTCGACGAGGAGATCTGGGCGGTGGCGCAGCTCGAGGACCGCGCCGGCCTGCTGATCGCCGACGCTTCCGTCGCCCCCGGTCTGCTGCTCGAGCGTCTGGAGATGCTGGTCGCCGCCGCGCGTGAGGTGCCCGTGCCGGTTCCGGCCCAGGTGGGCGCGGCGGGCAGCCTCGCCGAGGTGGAGCCCGGTGAGGTGGCCGAGGCCGCCGTGGCCGTCCTGGTGGCCGAGGCCGCCGACGAGATCCCCGGCCCGACCGATGAGGTGCCCGCCGACGCGGGCGTCCGAAGCCGCGAGAAGGCGCGCCCGGGGATGGGCGCACCCGACCCCAACGTCGACCCGATGGCCCTGGTCCGCGAGTTCGCGTGGCTCCAGGAGGACCGCCGGGCACACGAGTAGGGAATCGGAGCGAAGGGACCCGAGATGGCGATGACGAAGGACCTGGGAGCGCTGCTCGTCGACGAAGGCTTGATCGACGAGGAGCAGCTGCGACTCGCCAGCGCCGAGCAGGAGCGCGAGGGGCGCTCGCTCGGGCGGGTGCTGCTCGACCTCAAGCTCGTCTCGGAGACCGACCTCGTGGCCATCCTCGCGCGCCACGTGGGCCTCGAGTACGTGGAGCTCGGCGACGTCCAGCTCGATCCGACCGTCGTCGGCCTGGTCCCCGAGCAGGTGGCCCGGCGCTACCACGTGATCCCGATCGGCTGGGACGAAGAGACGCTGATCGTCGCCATGTCGGACCCCTCGAACGTCTTCGCCCTCGACGACATCCGTACGATCACCGGACGCGACGTACGGCCGGTCGTGTCCACCGCCAGCGATATCGAGGCCGCGATCGGGAAGTACTCGCGCTTCGACCAGGAGGTCGAGGACATGGCCTCGGAGGCCGCGAGCGCGGCCGAGTCCGATGCCTCCATCGAGGACATCCGCGACGCGGTCGAGGATGCCCCGATCGTCAAGCTCGTCAACCTGCTCATCACGCAGGCCGTGGGCGACCGCGCCTCCGACATCCACATCGAGCCCCACGAGCGAGACGTCCGCATCCGCTACCGGGTCGACGGCGTCCTCCACGAGGTGATGCGCTCGCCCAAGAACATCCAGAACGGCCTGATCTCGCGACTCAAGGTCATGGCCGACATCAACATCGCCGAGCGCCGCATCCCCCAGGACGGCCGCATCGGCCTCGTCCTCAGCGGCAAGCCGGTCGACCTGCGGGTGGCGACCCTTCCCACCGTCTACGGCGAGAAGGTCGTCATCCGGATCCTGGACAAGAGCAGCGTCCTCATGAAGCTCGAGGACCTCGGGTTCCAGGACGAGGCCTACGAGCGGTACGAGCAGGCCTTCCGGAAGCCGTACGGGACCTGCCTGGTGACCGGTCCCACGGGTTCGGGGAAGTCGACGAGCCTCTACGGCACCCTCAACATCATCAACGACGCCGAGAAGAACATCATCACGGTCGAGGACCCGGTCGAGTACCGTCTCGCCGGCGTCAACCAGATCCAGGTGAACGCGAAGGCCGGGCTGACCTTCGCCTCGGCCCTCCGCTCGATCCTCCGCGCCGACCCCGACGTCGTGCTCATCGGTGAGATCCGAGACCGCGAGACGGCCATGATCGCGATGGAGGCGGCGCTCACCGGTCACCTCGTGCTGTCCACGCTCCACACGAACGACTCGGCCTCCGCGGTGACGCGGCTCGTCGAGATGGAGGTGGAGCCCTACCTCGTCGCCTCGGCGGTCGACTGCGTCGTGGCGCAGCGCCTCGCGCGCCGCCTCTGCGACCGCTGCAAGGAGGAGTACG
>DASWKG010000102.1:0-11471 GCA_036396755.1 Actinomycetota bacterium | reverse complement strand
GGCCGAGGACGTGGCCGAGGCGTTCGAGACCGAGGGCGAGGAGGCGGGGTTCGCGCTCATCACACCGGCGGGGTCGACGCCGGAGACGAAGCCCGGCGCGTCCAGCGAGGTCACGGTCGAGTTCCCGGAGGGCGACTACATGGTGCTGGGGGAGGGGCTGGAGCAGCCCGCGCCCTTCGCCGTCACCGCCGCATCGGGGGAGCCGGTCGAGGAGCCGGCCGTGGACGTCGAGGTGGAGATCGCCGAGTACTACTTCCAGTTCTCGGGCGACGTCCCCGCCGGCGAGGCCACGGTGCTGCTGACGAACGCGGGCGAGCAGGGACACGAATTCACCGGCGCGATGGGCACGTCGGAGGAGGTTCTGTCCAGCCCCGAGGAGGACCTGCAGGGAACGTTCTTCTCGATCGCTCCGGCCCCCGGCGGCAGGCTGTGGCTCACCACGGACTTCGAGGCCGGGCCGTACGTCGTGGCCTGCTTCTTCCCCGACGTCGAGACCGGGAAGGCCCACCTCGAGCTGGGCATGAAGGCCGAGTTCACGGTCGCGTAGCGTCGTTGCTAGAATCCGCGCGATGCGCGCGCCCCGGGCTCCGAAACGGCTGGTCGCCGCCCTAGTCTTCGGGGCGGTGCTGCTCACGCCGGTCCTCGCCTGGGCGCAGACCCCGGTCCCCGGGACCACCCCCGAGGCGTCGAAGCCCTGGACCTACTGGCTGTCGTTCCCTCTGGTGCTCGGGGCCGGCGGGCTCTTCATGCTGGTCGCGCTCTCCTACGTGCGCCTCTCCCCCCGGTTCTACGGGCGGGAAGAGGTGAAGCTGCCGAAGCCGCCGCCGCAGTACGCCGGGGTCAACGCCCCGGCCTACCCGGCGCCGGTCGTCGCGCAGGCCCCGGCTCCGGCTCCGGCTGTGAGCCCACCGGCAGCCCCCGCTCCCGCCGCCGAGGCCCCTCCTCAGCCCGCTCCCGAACCCGAACCGGCTCCCGCCCCGGCCCCCGCACCGGAACCGGCGACTCCCGCGCCCGCGGCTCCCTCGGGCCCGGTCGACCCGAACGTGCCGAAGGGCGGTGACGCCGAGACCTATCGGCGCGTCCTCGAGGAGCAGCTCGCCAAGGGCGTCGACCGCCGGATCGCCGAGGGGCGGGCCAAGTCCGCCTCGATCAAGGCCGCTCGCCCGCCGGGCGAGGGCGCGTGACCTCCGCGCCCACCGCGATCCTCGACTGGGGAACCGCCAACCGCGTCGGAGGCACGCTGGCCGGCTCCGGGCCCGCCACCGGAAGCGCCGAGCGGGCGCGGCTCCGCGAGGAGGTCGCCGCCGCCGTCACGCGCGCCGAGTCGCTCGTCGTGGAGCTGACGGGCCTGCAGCCGGAGGGCCCCTCCACGCGCCCCTGGGTCATGACTCGCGACGAGTGGGTCGAGCGGAACCTCCGGAGCTTCGAGACCGTCCTGCGGCCGCTCGCGCGGCGGCTCGAGCAGCAGGGCTCGAGCGGCGCGATGGCCACGGTCCGCCGCAAGACGCTCGGGACCCAGGTGGGGATGCTCCTGGGCTACGTCGGCCGGAAGGTGCTCGGCCAGTACGACCTCTTCCTCCCCCCCGACGACCGCGACCTCCTCTACTTCGTGGGCCCGAACATCGTCGGCATCGAGCGGCGCTTCGCCTTCGACCCGAAGGAGTTCCGGCTGTGGATCTCCCTCCACGAGGTCACCCACCGCCTGCAGTTCGACGGCGTGCCGTGGCTGCGCGGGCACGTCCTCGGCCTGATCGACGAGTACCTCACGTCCATCGACCTCGACGCCCGCCGGCTCGCCGAGACCCTGCGTCGCGCGGTCGAGGAGGCGAAGCGGCGCGGCCGCTGGCGCGGCGTGGGGTTCGTGTCGCTGTTCATGACGCCCGAGCAGCGCGACACCTTCCACCGCATGCAGGCCGTGATGTCGCTGCTCGAGGGGCACGCGAACCACGCGATGCACGCGCTGTCGCCCGACCACGTTCCCTCGGCTCCCCGGATGCGGCGGGTGCTGCAGCGTCGCCGCCAGGCCCAGGGCCCTTCCCGCGTCCTCCAGCGCGCGATCGGCTTCGAGGCGAAGGCCAGCCAGTACGACCAGGGCGAGCGCTTCGTGGCCGCGGTCGTCGAGGCGGCGGGGATGGAGGGCTTCAACCGGGTGTGGGAGCGCGAGTCGAACCTCCCCACGCTCGAGGAGATCAGGCACCCCGCGGCCTGGGTCCAGCGGGTCGCGGCCCGGTAGCGCCGTGACCCGGCGTCCTCACGCCGTGAGTCGCGTCCTCCAGCAGGTCACCGCCTTCTCCCGCCGCGCCGAGCTGTTCCAACCGCGCGACACGGTGATGGTCGCGTGCTCGGGCGGGCCCGACTCCGTCTGTCTGCTCCACGCGCTGACGTCGCTGCGCCGGCTGCTCCGCATCTCGGTCGTCGCCTTCCACTTCGACCACCGGCTGCACGCCGCGTCCGCCGAGCACGCCGCCTACGTGAGGCGGCAGGCCGCGAAGCTCCGCGTCGCGTTCGTCGTGCGCGAGGCGGCCGAGTCGCCTCCCGCGGGGGCGTCGGTCGAGGCGTGGGCGCGGACGGTCCGCTACGCGGCGCTCTCGGAGGCCGCCGTCGAGGCCGGCGCCGATCGCCTGGCGCTTGGCCACACGATGGACGATCAGGCCGAGACGGTCCTGCTCGGCCTCGCGAGGGGCGGCGGGCTCGAGGCCGTCGCCGGCATGGCGCCGGTCGCCACCGCTCCACCCCTCGGGCTGGCCGCCGTCCGCCCCCTGCTGGAGACGCGCCGCGAGGAGACGGCCGCGTTCTGCCGCTCGCTCGGCCTGCGGCCGCGGCAGGACCCGGCGAACGCCGACCCCCGCTTCCTGCGCGTTCGCATCCGCCAGCGCGTCCTCCCGGCGCTCGAGCGGGAGCTCGACCGCGGCCTCGTCCCGACGCTGGCCCGCACGGCCGAGCACGTCCGGGCCGACGCCGCGTTCCTCGAGGGGCTCGCCTCCGAGGCCGCCGGCTCGATCGTCGAGATCGGGGAGGGCGAGGTGCGGCTCCACGCCGCCTCGCTGGTCGCGCTGCCCCTCCCGGTCGCCTCACGGGTCGTGCGGCACGCGCTCCGGCTGGCGGCGGCGCTGGGCGGCGAGCTCTGGGGCGACGTCGAGGCGTCGCACGTGCGGGCGGTCCTCGACCTCGCCGCGGGGCGGCCGAAGCGGCGCGCCGACCTGCCCGGCGCCTTGGCGGCCGTTCGGGACAGAGAGTATGTTCGTCTCTCCCGGGGGGAGGACGCGTGAAGGTCTACGAGAACGACATCGAGAAGGTCCTCATCACCGATGAGGAGATCCAGTCGAAGATCCGCGAGCTCGGCGACCGGATCACCGAGGACTACCGAGACCGCGACATCCTGCTCGTCGGCGTCCTGAAGGGCGCCTTCGTCGTGATGGCCGACCTCTCCCGCCACATCCACCTGCCGCTGCAGTTCGACTTCATGGCGGTTTCCTCCTACGGCGCGGCGACCAAAACGTCGGGCGTGGTGCGCATCATGAAGGACCTCGACCACGACATCGAGGGCCAGCACGTCCTGCTCGTCGAGGACATCGTCGACTCCGGGCTCACGCTCGCGTACCTCCTCAAGAACCTGCGGACCCGCAAGCCGGCGAGCCTCGAGGTGTGCGCGCTCCTGCAGAAGAGCGAGGTGACGCAGGTGCCGGTGCCCATCAAGTACCGGGGGTTCGAGATCCCGCCGGTGTTCGTGGTGGGCTACGGGCTCGACTACGCCGAGCGCTACCGGAACCTCCCCTACGTGGGCACGCTGAAGGCCGAGGTCTACGAGTCGGTCGTCGAGTAGCCCGGGTTCGTCGCCGGATCGAGCCGCTTCCGAGCCGCCGCCCACGCGTACAGGAGCAGCCCGCCGGCCCCGACCGCCAGCGTGCCCAGCCCGCCGATGAGGAGCGACGCCCGTGCTCCCGCCGCCGACATCAGCGCGCCGCCCAGGCCCATCGCCGCGATCTGCGCCGCGTTCACGACGCCGTAGTACGCGGCAAACACCCGGCCGCGGAGGTGCTCCGGCGCGCGACGGTGGATGAGGCTCCGCATCGCGACCAGCTCCACCCCGTTCGCGACCCCTCCGACGAGGAACGCGGCGAGGGCGAGTGGGACGCTTGGCATCGCGGCCGCGAGGGCGATGGCGGCCCCACCACCAACGGGCCCGAGCAAGACGGCACGTGCGAGGAAGCGGTCGGGGAGCCGCCGCCCGATGCCGCTCGCCCCAGCCACCATGCCGAGCGTCCACGCGGTGATCAGCGCGCCGTACCCCACATCGCCCGCACCGAGCACGTCCCTGGCGAAGAAGACCTCCGCGACGTTGTCGACCGCCGCGAACACCACCATCAGCGCGACCGCCCCGGCCACGAGCGCCAGCGTGCGGTCGCGGGCAAGGTAGGTGATGCCCCTTCGCATCTCGCCCTTGCGCGTCCCCGCCTCGGCCACCTGGCTCGGCGGCCGGCGGACCCGCAGGAGCGGGACGGCCAGCGCCACCATCAGGAAGGTCGCAGCGTTCCCGAACAGGGCCACGTCGGGGCCCGCGGTGGCGGTGATCCATCCGGCGAGCAGCGGCCCGAGGGTGGCTCCTCCCCAGCGCGCCATCTCGAGGTAGGCGTTCGCCTCGGTCGTCTTCTCCTCCCCCACCGCCACCGGGGTCAGCGCGAACAGCGCCGGCTGGGTGATCGCGAAGCCGGCCGAGAGCGTGGCGAAGAGCGCGAGGATGGCCGCCGGCGAGTCGAGCGGCACGAGCAGCAGCGCGATGCCGGTCTGCGCGAGGGCGGTGAGGGTCAACACGCGCGCCGTCTCGAATCGGTCGACCAGATAGCCCGCCACCGGAGCCAGCACCACGAGGGGAACCAGCCCCGCGAGCAGCAGCCCCGAGATCGCCCAGCCCGAGTCGGTGAGGTCCGCGACGCGAAGCGTCAACGTGATGAGCGCCAGGTAGTCGCCGAGCGAGGAGAGGCCGTACGCGACGACGATGATCCGGAGATCTCGGTTGGCGAACGGCCCCACGGGCCTCTTCTACTCCACAGGGGGCGTTCCCGTCGAATCGGTCGGGGAGCCGTTCGAGACCCCTGTGCTACCATCGCCAGCGGTGCCACGCGCCGATCGAAAGGAGAACCCCTCGAGCCGCTTCGATGTGAAGCCGCGTCGTCTCTTCCGAGGCCCGTTGGTGTGGGTGCTCGTCGCCCTCGGCGTGCTCTGGGTCTTCCTGGCGATGAGCAGCCGCCAGACCACCGCCACCGAGCTCTCCTTCACCGAGCTCGAGTCGCTCGCCGCCGACGACGCGGTCGAGACCGCGGTGTTCCTCGAGCGCGACCAGGTCGTCCGCGGGACGCTCGCGTCCGGCGAGGAGTACGTCTCGAAGTACCCCGCGGAATACCAGGACGAGCTGACCGTGAACCTCCAGCAGGCCGGCATCGACGTGTCGGTTGACCCGCAGAAGGGCTCGGCGCTCGTCGAGAACCTCTTCCGCCTGCTCCCGATCTTGCTGATCGCGCTGCTCCTCATCTTCTTCATCCAGCAGAGCCAGGCCGGCGGCAGCCGCGTGATGTCGTTCGGGAAGGCGAAGGCGCGCCAGATCACCAAGGACCAGCCGAAGACGACGTTCGCCGACGTGGCCGGGCTCGATGAGGCCGTCGAGGAGCTCGAGGAGGTCAAGGAGTACCTCGAGAACCCCGCGAAGTTCCAGGCGATGGGCGCGAAGATCCCCAAGGGCGTGCTGCTCTACGGGCCGCCGGGGACGGGGAAGACGCTGCTCGCGCGGGCGGTGGCCGGCGAGGCCGGCGTCCCGTTCTTCTCGATCTCGGGCTCCGACTTCGTCGAGATGTTCGTCGGGGTCGGCGCGGCGAGGGTCCGCGACCTGTTCAACCAGGCGAAGGAGGCCGCCCCGGCGATCATCTTCATGGACGAGATCGACGCGGTCGGCAGGCACCGCGGCGCCGGGCTCGGCGGCGGCCACGACGAGCGCGAGCAGACGCTCAACCAGCTCCTCGTCGAGATGGACGGCTTCGACGCCCAGATCGGCGTGATCCTGATGGCGGGGACCAACCGCCCCGACATCCTCGACCCCGCGCTCCTGCGGCCCGGCCGCTTCGATCGCCAGATCGTGATCGACCGTCCCGACCTCGAGGGGCGCAAGGCGATCCTCGCGGTGCACGCTCGCGGCAAGCCGTTCGACGAGACGGTCGAGCTCGAGGTGCTGGCGCGCATGACGCCGGGGTTCACCGGCGCCGACCTCGCCAACGTCGTGAACGAGGCCGCCCTGCTTGCGGCTCGCCGCGAGAAGAAGAGCATCACGATGTACGAGCTCGAGGAGGCGGTCGACCGCGTGATGGCCGGTCCCGAGCGCCGGACGCGCCTCATCTCCGACAAGGAGAAGCGGATCATCGCCTACCACGAGGCCGGGCACGCGCTCGTCGCCCACGCGCTGCCGAACTCCGACCCCGTGCACAAGATCACGGTGATCCCGCGCGGCCGCGCGCTCGGCTACACGATGACGCTGCCCACCGAGGATCGGTTCCTGGTCACGCGCTCGGAGTACGTCGACCAGCTCGCGATGCTGCTCGGCGGCCGCGTGGCCGAGGAGATGGTGATCGGCGACGTGACGACGGGCGCGCAGAACGACCTCGAGCGCGCGACGAAGATCGCGCGCCAGATGGTGACCGAGTACGGCATGTCCGACGTGGTCGGCCCCCTCACGCTCGGCCAGAAGACCGGTGAGGTGTTCCTCGGCCGCGACTTCGCCGCGCACCCCGACTACTCCGACCGGGTGGCCTTCGAGATCGACTCCGAGGTGCGGCGCCTGATTGACGAGGCGCACGACGAGGCCCTCGCGATGCTGAAGCGCAACCGCGCCAAGCTCGACGAGGTCGCCGGCGCCCTGATCGAGCGGGAGACCCTCGAGAAGGACGAGCTGATCGCGATCCTCGAGAAGGTGCGGAAGAAGCCGGCCCCTCGGGGAGAGCGCGAGCGGCGGGGAGTGGCCGCCGCCGTGCCCAAGCGCGTCCGCAAGGGGGCCGGCGTCAGGATGCCGAAGCCCGGCCGGAAGCGCCGCCCCGGCTCCGCGCCCGATCCGTCGCCCGCATGAGTGCCTCTCGCGGCTTCGACCGCGACAAGGTGGAGGAGGCGGTCGCGCTCCTGCTCGAGGGCATCGGCGAGGACCCCGGCCGCGAGGGCATGAAGGAGACCCCCCGCCGGGTGGCCGACCTGTACGAGGAGGTCCTGTCGGGGATGCACCAGGACCCCGAGGCCGTCCTCGACGTCACCTTCGCCGAGGACCACGACGAGATGATCATGGTCCGCGACATCGAGCTGTTCTCGATGTGTGAGCACCACCTCGCGCCGTTCGTTGGGAAGGCCCACGTGGCGTACATCCCCGGCAAGGACGGACGGATCACCGGGCTGTCCAAGCTTGCCCGGGTGGTGGACGTGCTGTCGCGTCGGCTCCAGGTGCAGGAGCGGCTCACGAAGCAGATCGCCGACGTGATCGAGCGGGCCCTGCGCCCGCGCGGCGTGTTCGTCGTGATCGAGGCCGAGCACATGTGCATGTCCATCCGCGGCGTCCGCAAGCCCGGCCACGAGACGGTGACCTCGTCGGTCCGAGGCATCTTCCGCAGCGACGCCCGCACCCGCGCCGAGGCCATGAGCCTCCTCCGCGACCCGCGGTAACTGCAGCGAAGTTCCGTTCTGATGACACTGGGCCTCGGTATCCGAGGCTGAGTGTCAACAGAACGGGGTTGGCCCGCCCTCCTCCCGTTCTGATGACACTGGACCTCGGCACAGGCGAGGCCGGGTGTCAACAGAACGGAACGAGGGGGGGCCCGCGCCGGCGGACGGAACCAGGGGCACCGTGAGGAGCCCCGCGACGGCCGCGATCGAGACGCGTCTCATCCGCCGAGCTCCGGGGTGAAGGTCGGGGCCATCCGCGCGAGCGGCGTGCCGGCGACCGCCTCCTGATAGGCGAAGGCGATGCGGATCAGAGCTTCCTCGTCGAACTCGCGTCCGAGCAGCTCCATCCCGATGGGGAGCGCGACGCGCGCCTCCGTCGCCGGCGTGAAACCCGCCGGCATCGAGAGCGCGGGGAACCCGGTGAACGGGCTCAGCCGGTTGTTGCTGCCCGTCGAGGGCGGCCCGCCGAGGGCCGGGGGACCCTGCACGCTGGGGTACAGGAGCGCGTCGTACGGCTCGCCGAGGACCGTGCCGTCGAGGGCCCTGTTGTCGAGCGCCGCCTGCACCCGCGGCCGCGCGTAGGCGGCGCGCTCGTGGGTGTTGCGCTCGTAGTCGGGGTCGACGCGGCGCGTCGCGCCACTCGCGCCGTACTGAACGAAGGTCGAGAGGCGCGAGTCCTCGTACTCCCGGCTGATGAGCACCTCCTCGAACGAGCGTTTGTGGCCGTCGGCGTCGGACGGCCACGACTGCAGGTAGCTCGTGAGGTGGTCGCGGAACTCCCAGCGGCTGACGCTGGCGTAGCCGGTGATCGTGCCCAGGTCGGGGATGGTCACGTCCTCGACGGTGGCGCCCGCCGCGCGCATCGCCGCGATCGCCGCGTTCATCGTCGTCACGACGTCGGTGTTCGTCCCGAAGAGCGCCCGGACGACGCCGATGCGGGCTCCCTCGAGGCCGTCGGGATCGAGCGCGGAGGAATAGCTCGAGCCCGGCTCCACGCCCGTGATCTCCGCGTACTGCTCGGCCGAGGTCATCGGCACCGCCTCGTCGTCGCGCTGGAGCGGACCCGCGTTCTGCCCGCTGAACGGCGAGGGGTCGAAGCGGGCCATCGCGTCGAGCAGCAACGCGCAGTCCTGCACCGTCCGGCACATCGGGCCCGCGGTGTCCTGGAAGCGGGCGAGCGGGATGATGCCGTCCCCGCTCACCAGCCGGAGGCTGGGTCGGATCCCCACGAGGCCCTGGACGCTCGACGGCACCCGGATGGAGCCGCCCGTGTCGGTCCCCACGCCGACCATCGCGAGGCTCGCGGCGATCGCCGCGCCCGACCCGCTGCTCGAGCCGCCCGGGCCGCGGGCCGGGTCGTACGGGTTGCGGACCTGCCCTCCGAGCGAGCTGCTCCCGGCGAAGCCGAAGGCGAACTCGTCCATGTTCGTCTTGCCGAGCACGATCGCTCCCCGCTCCCGCATCGCCTCGACGAACGACGCGTCGTCGGGCGGCCGCGAGCCCTGGAGCGAGATGGACCCGGCCGTCGTGGGCAGGTCGCCGGTGTCGACGTTGTCCTTGAGCAGGACCGGGACGCAGTGCAGCGGGCCCGTCAGGCCGCCGTCCTCGTACTCCTCGTCGAGGCGATCGGCCTCGGTGAGTGCCTCGGGGCTCGTCGCGAGCACGCTCTGGAGCGCGATGGCGGAATCGTCGAACGCCTCGATCCGATCGAGGTACCCCTCGACGAGCTGCCGACAGTCGAGGTCGCCTTCCTTGAAGGCGTGGTGCACCTCCGCGATGGTCGCCTCGACCCAGCGGAAGCCGGGCTCGGCGCTCGACGCGCGCGGCGCTCCCGTGAGGAGCAGCGCGCCCAGCAGGGCGCCGACGAGCCTGGCGTGACGGCGGGCATGTCGCACATCCGGGAGGTTCTACGCGCGCGGCGCGGTGGCCTCTGTGCACGTGCACAAAGGCGACGGGAGGCACGGGGGCGAACCCTTCCATGATGGTTCGCACGACCTCCCTTGCCCGGGCCGGCCTCGCCATGCTCGTCGTCTCCGTGCTGGGACTTCCCGGCATCGCGACCGCGCAGGCGGCGCCGTCCTTCCTGTTCGACCTCCAGGTGGCCGGCGACCTCGACGGCGACGGCGGCCGGGACCTCGTCGGCTGGTATGCCGACCAGGAGGGGTCCACCTACGGCCCCTTGCCCACGCTCACGATGTACGCGCTCCGCGGACGCGACGGCGCGGTCCTGTGGACGGCTCCCGCCGACGCGCACTACGCGGTGATGATCCCCGGCGAGGTCGGTCCGGCCGGCGCCCCCGGGGTCTTCGTCCAGCTCATCCGCGTCTACCCCGACAACAACAGCGACGTCGAGATCCGCGAGCAGTGGCTCCGCGCTTACCGGGGCGACGGGACCCTCGTCTGGGAGCGGCATCGCGACCTCCCGAGCGCTGTGCTCGAAGGCGGCTGGTGGGGCTTCTCCGAGACCGCCGAGCTGCTGCCCGGGCCCGCGAGCGACCTCGTGCTCGTGAGCTCAGAGTCGGGAGGGCTCGACGAGAGCGCGGGCATGGACGCGCCCGACACGGTCGGCGCCGCCCGGGGGACCGATGGGACCGACGGCCCGGCGCTTCCCCACAGCGGGTTCAACGGCGTCGTGCCGGATGTGACCGGCGACGACCTCGACGAGCTCGCGTTCGTGTCGGCGACGTTCACCGACGCCACGGTCGAGGTCCGCAGGCCGACCGACGGCTCGCTCGTCTGGCGCTCGACCTTCCCGATCGAAGGCTCCGGCGGCCTGCTTGTCCCGGTCGGCGACGCGACCGGCGACGAGGTCCCCGACCTCCTCTATCCGTCGATGCCCGCCGTGCTGCTGAGCGGCGCCGACGGCTCGGCCGTGTGGACCCGCGACGTCGGCTGGCCGCATCGGCTCGGCGACGTCGACGGCGATGGTCTCGCCGACGTGGGCGGCTCCTACCGATTCAACCAGCAGGGCTTCCGCCACGTGGCGGTGAACGGCGACGGCGACTTCCTCTACCGGCGCGAGTACGCCGTCGACATGCAGGGCGCCGACTTCGCGTTCGGCTACTCCTACGACGTGGGCGATGCCGACGGCGACGGCGTGCGGGACCGCTACCAGGTGCTTTATGCGCAGGGCGGTGGCGCGGTGCTCGACAGCGTGTCCGGCCTCGTGAGCGGCGGCACGGGGGGGATCCCCTGGGGCCTCCCCGACGGGACCCAGCAGCCGTTCGCGCTCCGCGCCTCGGTCGACGGCGATGGCGACGACCTGCTGCGGAGCGAGTGCCCCGGCGACGAGGGGACCTATCGCGCGCTCGACGGGCGCGACGGCTCCACCCTCTGGTCGGCCTCGGCCCCCGGGTGCCCCGGCTTCGAGGAGGCCGCCGACCTCGACGGCGACGGGCGCGCCGACCTCGTCCTCCAGTCCCCCCTCACCGTCCTCAGCGGCGCCGACGGCAACCCTCTGTGGTCATGATCGAGCGTCTTTGTGCACGTGCACGAAGGGATGCCCCGGTCGCCCGGAGAATCCATGGGATGATGCGCAGAAGCTTCACAATCTCCCTGCTCGCGGCAGTTGTTGCCGTGGCCCTCGCGGTGCCGGCCGGCGCAACCCGCCCGGCCACGCCCGTGCGTGAGGGCCTCGGCATCGCCCGCATCCTCGCCCCGCCCTCAGGCTCGACGTTCGTCGAGACCCAGCTCGCCGAAGGGGACGAGCGGTACCCCTGGATCTACGAGCGCTCCGCCACCGATCGCCCCGACGAGCGGACCGGTCGCCAGATCCACGTCGT
>DASWKG010000101.1:0-10390 GCA_036396755.1 Actinomycetota bacterium | reverse complement strand
GGCGGCTGCGCAGGGTTCAGCTACCAGCTCTCGTTCGAGCAGGCGAAGGCCGACGACGACATCGTGATCGAGGGCCACGGGCTGCGGGTGCTCGTCGACCCGCGGAGTGTCCCGATCATCGACGGCTCGGTCCTCGAGTTCGACGACGCGCTCCTCGGCGGCGGGTTCAAGGTGAAGAACCCCCACGCGGTCTCCGAGTGCTCCTGCGGCGAGTCCTTCTCGGTCTAGGAGTCGTACGGGTCGCTCTCTTCGACCGGCGGTCCCCCCACCCCTCCGCTGGCCAGGCCGCCGACCATGCCTTCCGCGGCGTGGAACGTGCAGACGAACGCCACCACCCCGGACGCGGGGAAGGTGACGGCCGCGCTGACGCGGGCCCCGGGCTCAACGGTCAGGTCGATGCCCTGCTCGGGTACCGTGAAGGTGTGGGCGGTCTCTCCAACGTTGCGTGCGGCGATCGTGACGACCTGGCCGGGGGTGCCCGTGAGGACCGTCGGAGAGAAGTAGAGGTCGCCCAGATCGAGCACGAAGCCGCCCGCCCCCGACACGTCCGCCAGCCCGTGGTCGTTCGCGGTCTGTCCGGCGATCGTGATGGTGCTCTCTTGCGCGGCCTCCTCCCCGTCTCCGCACGAGGCGGCGAGGAGCGCCACCACCAGCACGATCGAAGACGGTCCCCTCCTCATCTCATCCCGGACCGTACTCCCTGGGCGCCCGCCTCGCGCTCCGCCCCTATACTCGACCCGTGGCGACGCCCGAGAAGGTGCAGTGGCGCGAGCTCTACCACGAGGTCGTCGACTCCGGCCTCTGCACGGGATGCTCGGCCTGCATCGTCGTCTGCCCCTTCCACGTCCTCGGCTACGAGGACAACAAGCCGGTCCAGCTCGAGGAGACCCCGCCCGAGCACTGCACGCACGGCGACAACGGCTGCTCGATCTGCACGCGCGCCTGCCCGCGCTTCCGGGCGTGGGAGCCGGAGATCGAGGAGGCGTTCTTCGGCCGGACGCGCCGTGCCGACGAGGTCATCGGCGTCCACCGCGAGGTGGTGCTGGCCCGAGCGACCGATCCGCGCTCCCTCGCGGCCGGACAGGACGGCGGGGTCGTCTCGGCGCTCCTGTGCTGGGGGCTCCGCAGCGGCGAGATCGACGGCGCGCTGACCTCGAAGCTCTCGGAGGAGCGCCCCTGGGACGCCGAGCCTACGGTCGTCACCACCGAGGACGAGGTCCACGCGACGGCAGGCTCGCGCTACACGTACTCGGCGAACCCGCTGGCGCTCACGACCGCGATGCAGATGGGGCTGAACCAGGTCGCGCTGGTGGGGATGTCGTGCCAGGCGTCGGTCACCGGCGCGCTCGAGGCGCGGCGGCTCAACAAGTACCGGCGGCGGATCGCCTGGACGCTCGGCCTCCTGTGCTCGAAGACGTTCACCTACGAGGGGCTGAACAACGAGATCATCGAGACCAAGCTCGGGCTCTCGCTCGACGACGTCGTGCGCGTCAACGTGAAGGGCCGGCTCCTCATCTACACGCGCGACGGCGAAGAGCACCGCTTCTCGCTGAAGGAGGCCCAGCAGTACACGCGGCCCGGCTGCCTGAAATGCCCCGACTTCGCCGCCGAGCACGCCGACATCTCGTTCGGCGGGCTGGGCCAGCAGGGCGGGTGGACGCTGACGATCGTGCGGACCGACCGCGGGGCCGACATCTGGGCGCGGGCGAAGGCCGAGGGGATCGTGGAGGACCGCGATGCGGCCGAGGAGGACCCGGGCGCGGTCGAGCTCATGAACAAGCTGGCGGTCAAGCAGCGGAAGCGGTGGCCGGGGGACGAGCTGCCCCCCGAGTGGAGCTTCCCGGGCATCCTGCCGGAGGAGGCCGCCCCGCCCGCCGCCGAAGCTCAGCCCCCGCCGATCTCCTCGTAGTCGGAGTCCTCTTGGCTCAGCGGGGCCGCCTTCTCGCCGCGCTCCTTGTCGACGAGCTGCCAGAGCCACTCGCCCCAGCCGCGGATGTCGGGCCACGCGCGCCAGAAGTCCTCGAGCGCGACGTGGTCGAACTCCCGCCACGCGTCGGGCGGCTTTCCCTCCTGCGAGACGATCTCCAGCTTCGCGATCGCGTCGTGGAACTGCTCCTCCATCTCCATCTCGTCCTCCTCGGGCGCGTCCTGCGCGCAGTCTAAGCCCCCCGTAGAGTGGAGCGCGATGGCCCCGAACCGGCTCGCCCGGGCGACGAGCCCCTACCTGCTGCAGCACGCCGGCAACCCGGTCGACTGGCACGAGTGGGGCGACGAGGCGCTGGCGCGTGCGCGGACCGAGGACAAGCCGATCCTGCTCTCGGTCGGCTACGCGGCCTGCCACTGGTGTCACGTGATGGCCCACGAGTCGTTCGAGGACGAGGAGACCGCGCGGCTCATGAACGAGCACTTCGTCTCGATCAAGGTCGACCGCGAGGAGCGACCCGACGTGGACGCGATCTACATGGATGCCGTCCAGGCGATGACCGGCCACGGCGGCTGGCCGATGACCGCGTTCCTCGACGCCGAGGGGCGGCCCTTCTTCGCGGGCACCTACTTCCCGAAGGAGGAGCGCCACGGCCTGCCCGCGTTCCGGACGGTGCTCGAGGCGATCGCGGAGGCGTGGCGCGACCGGCGCGAGGAGCTGCTCGAGCAGGGCCGGCGGGTGGTGGAGGCGATCGCGTCGAGCGCGCGGCCGCGCGCGTCGCGGGAACCGATCGACGAGGGCATCCTGCGCGAGGCGCACGGCACGCTCCTCGCCTCATTCGACCGGCAGTGGGGCGGGTTCGGCGCGCCCCCGAAGTTCCCCCAGCCGATGACGCTCGAGTTCCTCCTCCGCTGCGAGCTGCGCGGCTACCCGCACGCGCTCGACATGGTGACCCGCACGCTCGGCGCGATGGCGAACGGCGGGATCCGCGACCACCTGGGCGGGGGGTTCCACCGCTACTCGACCGACGGGCGGTGGCTCGTTCCGCACTTCGAGAAGATGCTCTACGACAACGCGCAGCTCGCGCGCCTCCTCGTGCACGCCTGGCAGTTGACCGGCGACGACCGTCACCGCGAGGTCGCGACCGAGACGCTCGACTACCTGCTCCGCGAGCTGCGGCAGGAGGGCGGCGGATTCTCCTCCGCGCAGGACGCCGACTCCGAGGGGGTCGAGGGGAAGTTCTTCGTCTGGTCGCTCGACGAGCTCCTCGAGGCGGCCGGACCGCACGGCGAGATCACCGGGGCGTGGTTCGGCGCGACGCGCGAGGGCAACTGGGAGGGCACGAACGTCCTGTGGACCCCTCGCTCGCCCGAGGCGGTCGCCGCGGAGCAGGGCGTCGGAGTCGACGAGCTGCGGGAGGCGGTGGAGCAGGGGCGGCGCAGGCTGTTCGCGGCGCGCGCGGGCCGCGTCGCCCCGGGGACCGACGACAAGGTGCTGACCGGGTGGAACGCGCTCGCCGTCTCGGCGCTCGCCGAGGCGGGAAGGACGTTCGGGGTGCCCCGGTACGTCGACGCGGCGGTGGCGGCAGCCGGGTTCGTCCTCTCCGAGCTCCGAGGGAGCGATGGGAGGCTCCTCCGCGCCTGGCGGGCGGGGCGGACGAGCGGGCCGGCGTTCGCCGACGACCACGCGCTGCTCGCCGCCGCGTGCCTCGACCTATACCAGACGACGTTCGAGCCGCGGTGGGTCGAGGAGGCGCGACGCCTCGCGGACGACCTGCTGCGGCTCTTCCGCGACCCCGAGGGCGGCTTCTTCCAGACGGGCACCGACCAGGAGGAGCTGGTGGTCCGGCCGAAGGAGCTGTTCGACAACGCGGTGCCGTCCGGCAACTCGGTCGCGGCCGAGGTGCTGCAGCGCCTCGCGATGCTGACGGGCGAGGTGGACTACGAGCGCGCCGGCGTCGACGCGCTCCGGCCGGTACGGGACATCATGGGCCGGGCCGCCTCGATGCTCGGCCACGCGCTGGGCGCGGCCGACCTGTACCTCTCGCGCTCGATGGAGATCGCGATCGCCGGCGACCCGGCGTCACCCGACGCGAAGGCGCTGATCGACGAGGTCTGGCGCCGCTACCTGCCGAACGCCGTGCTGGCCGCCGGCGACCCGGGCGACCCGAGCGCGGCGAAGGCCGTGCCCCTGCTCGAGGGACGGGAGCGCGTCGACGGCAAGGCGGCGGCCTACGTCTGCGAGCGCTTCCTCTGCCGCCGCCCGGTCACGACCCCCGAGGCGCTGGCCACAGAGCTCACGCCGTAGGAAGGCCGGCCCCCGAAGGAGCCGGCCTTCATCGGGATCCCCCGCCGGCGTCGTGACTACCGGGCGATCGTGCCCGAGGTGTAGTTCGCGTCGAGGTCCGCCGCGTACTGGCAGACCGCGTACACCGTGAAGGTGCCTGCCCCTCCGCTGTCGTTGCGGACGTACACCCCCCAGCCCTCGAACCCGGCGGCATTGCTCGTCGGGTCGCTGTCGATCGGGTAGGAGGCCTCGATGCTCATGTTCGTGGCCGAGGTGAAGGCGCCGCCGCCGGTCGGGTAGGTCAAGCCGGGGCAGATGCTCTCGCCGTAGAGCACCTCGCCGGTCGCGATGGTGATGGCGGAGCTGCGCTGGTAGCCCGTGGTCCCGTAGTACGGGTCCGCCTTCCGCTTGATGTGCGACCAGGTGTGATTCACGTTCGTGGTGATGTTGGCGTTCGCCGTGCCGATGAACATCCCGCCGATCACGATGCCCGCCAGGAGCAACGCGACCATGCTTCTCTTCCTGGAGCCCGTCTCAGTCATGCGGTCCCCTTCCTGCCGCCCGCGGGCGGCGATCGAGTGCCAGGTCCTGTCGCCGGCACACGTCTGCGGAGCCTAGCAAAGGGGAACGATGCCCGCGACCATAGTCAATTCGGGTGATTCCGGGCAGACACGAACCCGCCGGCCGTGTGGTCAGGCGACGCGGCCCGGGCCGCCGTCGGCGGCGGGGAAGGGGAGGCCCTCGGCCTCCCACTCCTCCATGCCGCCCTCGAGGTTGTAGGCCTCGAAGCCGCGGGCCCGGAGCATGAGCGCGGCCACCTCGCTGCGGTTGCCGCTCCGACAGACGACGACGACGGGGCGCTCGGGGTCGAGGCCCTCCATCCGGCCCGAGAGCAGGGCGTTCAGCGGGATGAGCAGCGCGCCCTCGATGACCCCCGCCATGATCTCGAACGGCTCGCGCACGTCGAGCACCTGCACCTCGTCGAGGTGCGCGGCGAGCCCGCGCGAGGTCCGAAGGTCGTCCACCCCCGAAAGCCTACCAACGCAGCAGACGGTCGAGCTCGGCGATCGTCCGGTCGGGGTCCTCGTGGAGGACGCCGCGCATGCCGATCCGCTCGGCGGCCTCCACGTTCTCGCGGAAGTCGTCCACGAAGACGCAGACGGCGGGAGAGAGCCCGAGGCGCTCGGCCGCGAGGTGGTAGATGCGCGGGTCGGGTTTGCGCAGACCCACCTCGCCCGAGATGACCACCACGTCGAACAGCTCCGCCGGCTGGTACCCGTCGATCCAGTACTGGCGCGAGCTCCACGAGTTCGACAGCAGCGCGGTGGCCGTGCCGCCCTCCCGCGCGCGGCGGACCGCATCGATCATCCGCTGCTCGGGCTCGATGCCCTCGAGCATGCGATCGACGAGCTGCTCGGCCACGACGGGGCTCGCCAGCCCCTCGCTGAGCACCGCGGCCAGCTCCCGCTCGAACTCCTCACCGCTGATCGCGCCCACCTCGACGCGGGCGACGAGCGACGAGGGGTCCTCGGACCCGTAGGAGTCGCGAACGAGCGCCGCCAACCGGTCGCCGTCGATGCCCTCCTGCTCGCAGAAGTCGCGGAACGCGTCGGCGATCGAGGTGGTCAGCACCCCGCCGAAGTCCACGACCAGGCCCCGGTAGGTCTGGCGGGGGCCCGGCGCTCGCGGGCCGCTCAGGTGGCGACCCCCCGGCCCGCGGTCTCGAGCGCGCGCCGGGCCAGCGCCGGGACGCCCTCCTCGAGCGCCGCGAAGAACGGGTCGTCGGTGACCCCGGCCAGGTGGCGGGCGTACGAACCTTCGAGGAGGATCGCCAGCTTCCAGATCGCGAGCACCGTGTACCAGGTGAGGTCGGCCATGTCGCGGCCGGTGCGGTCGCGGTAGCGCTCGACCAGCTCAGCTCGCGAGGCGAAGCCAGGGAGCCGGGTCAGCTCGGTGCGCTCGGAGAGCACGGGGTCGACCGGGTCGCCGGGCTCGCGCCAGAACGAGAGCATCCAGCCGAGGTCGGCGAGGGGGTCGCCGATCGTCGACATCTCCCAGTCGAGGATCGCGACGACGCGCGCGGGGGGCGAGGCGGCCAGCATCACGTTGTCCAGCTTGTAGTCGCCGTGGACCACGGTGGCAGCCGGCGACCCGGGCCGGCGCTCCGCGAGCCACGCTCCTGCGGCGAGGAGGTCGGGCAGCGGGCGCGTGAGCGGCAGCGTGAGCTCGAGCTGGCCGCTCCACCGCCGGAGCTGGCGCTCCAGGTAGCCCGTCTCCCTCCCCCATCCCTCCAGCCCGGCCGCGCGCCAGTCCACCGCGTGCAGCTCGGCGAGCGCGTCGACCATCTCCTCCCCCACACGTCGGCGCCCCGCCTCGTCGATGAACCCGGGGAGCTCGTCGCCGATCACGACGCCCTCGACCTTCTCCATGAGGTAGAAGGGCGCGCCGATCACCGACGGGTCGTCGCACGCCAGGACCGTTCGCGGCGACCGGACGCCGGTGCCCTGGAGCGCCGTCAGCACGCGGTGCTCGCGCAACACGTCGTGGGCCGTCGGGAGGAAGGCGCCGGCCGGCGGGCGGCGGAGCACCCACTCGTGGCCGGCGCGCCGGACGAAGAAGGTCTCGTTCGAGTGACCGGCCCGGAGGCGCTCGACCTCGACGGCGCCCTCGCCGGGGACGTGCTCCGCCAGATAGCCGGTGAGCGCCTCGACGTCGACGAGCGCCTCGGTCACGTGAGCCCCCCGGTCGCCTCCCGCGTGGTCCCGCCCTCGGCCGCAGCCCGCAGCAGCGTTCGCGCGATCGACATGCGGTGGACCTCCGACGGCCCGTCGTAGATGCGGGCCGCGCGCGCGTCGCGGTACCAGCGCTCGAGCGGGAGGTCGCCCGAGTAACCGAGCGAGCCGTGGATCTGCAGCGCGCGGTCGACGATGTCGCCGAGCGCCTCCGCGACGAACACCTTCACGAACGCGATCTCCTGGCGGTGCTCGAGGCCGTTCTCGACCTTCCACGCCGCGTGAAGGACCATCAGCCGGGCCGCGTAGAGCTGCATCGCGGAGTCGGCGAGCATCCACTGGACGCCCTGGTGGCGCGCGAGCGCCTTCCCGAAGGCCTCGCGCTCGAGCGCGCGCCTCGCGGCGAGGTCGAGCGCCGCCTGCGCCACGCCGATCCACCGCATGGCGTGGCCGAGCCGGCCCGAGGCGAGCCGCGACTGCGAGACCGCGAACCCCTTCCCCCGCTCGCCGAGGAGCGCATCGGTGGGAACCCGGCAGCCCTCGAGGCGGACCTCGCAGTGGCCGCCGGGGCCGTCGGTGCCCATGACGGGGATCTCGCGGATCACCTTCCAGCCGGGGTTTTCGGCGTCGACGATCAGGATCGAGTAGCGGTCGTGCGCGCGCTCGGCCTCGGGGTCCGTCATCGCGACGACGAGCGCGAACGCCGCGCCCTCGGCGCCGGTGATGAACCACTTCTCGCCGTCGATCACCCACGCGTCGCCGTCGAGGACGGCGGTCGTCTTCAGCGTGGTGGGGTCGGCGCCCGCGACCTCGCGCTCGGTCATCGCGAAGCACGAGCGGACCTCGGCGGCGGCGAGGGGCTTCAGGTAGCGCTCCTTCTGCTCGTCGGTGCCGTGCTCGAGGAGGACGTGCATCGTCCCCTCGTCGGGCGCCATCGCGTTCAGGGCGAGCGAGGCGAGCCCCGACGGCCCGCAGACCTCGGAGACGAGCGCCATCCCGAGCGGCCCGAGCCCCAGCCCGCCCCACTCGGCGGGCAGATGTGGGTTCCAGAGCCCGGCGGCGCGGGCCTTCCCCCGGAGCGCGGGAAGCACGTCGTCGAGCCGCGAGAGCTCCCCCATCGCGGTCTCGGCCGGGGCCACCTCGTCGCGCACGAAGGCCGCCACGCGGTCCCGTATCTCCCGGAGGTCGTCCGGGATCGTGAAGTCGATCACCGACGTATGGTAGCCGGGTGCAGGTTCGCGACGCGCGGGGGGAGGACTGGGCCGGAGTGGCCGCGCTCCTCGCGGAGCTGGGGCGGCCCGCCGTGCTCGGTGAAGAGAACGAGGCGGATCACCGAGCGGCGTTCGAGGCCTATCTCGCCCGGCCCGAGACCGCGGCACTCGTCGTCGAGGACGGCGGCGAGATCGTGGGGTTCTGCGACCTGGAGTTCCGCCGGCGGCTCAACTTCCTCCGTTCCCAGGCGTGGATCCCGGACCTGATCGTGGCCGAGCGCGCGCGGAGCCGGGGCGTCGGGAAAGCGCTGCTCGATCGCGCGGAAGAGCTCGCGGAGGAGCGCGACTGCTGGAGCCTGACGCTCGAGTCGGCCACCTGGCGCACCGACGCCCACCGCTTCTACCTCCGCGAGGGATGGGCGCAGGCGGGCCACTACTTCATCAAGAGCCGGACGAACGAGCCGTGGCCGCCGGCGCCGCCGGCCGGTCGGTGACCGAAGGAGGCAAGAGATGAGGGAACTGCTCGTCACCACCTTCCTGACCCTCGACGGCGTCATGCAGGCCCCGGGCGGACCCGAGGAGGACGACAGCGACGGCTTCGCGCACGGCGGCTGGTCGGTGAACTATTGGGACGAGCTGATGGGACAGGTCATGGACGAGGCGACGAGCAGGCCGTTCGCGATGGTGCTCGGACGGAGGACCTACGACATCATGGCCGCCTACTGGCCGGACGCGCCGGAGGAGTCCGGCGCCAAGGTATTCAACGACGCGACCAAGTACGTCGCGTCGCGGGACCGTCCCACGCTGGAGTGGAGCAACTCGGTCCCGATCGAGGGAGACGCGGCCGAAGGCCTCGCGGCGCTCAAGGACGAGGACGGGCCGGAGCTGCAGGTGCACGGCAGCGGGAACCTGATCCAGACCCTGTTGCGCCACAGCCTCGTCGACCGGTTCCGCCTGTGGGTCTTCCCCGTCGTCGTCGGGTCGGGCAAGCGCCTGTTCTCCGAAGGCACCATCCCCTCAGCGCTGAAGCTCATCGACCGCACGGTCTCCTCTACCGGCGTCGTGATCGGGACGTACGAGCCCGCGGGCGAGCTCGTCACGGGGTCGTTCGCGCCGGAGTGATCGCGCCATGACGCTCGAGGCGCCAACCCAGCCCGTTCTGTTGCCATCCAGCCTCGGTATCCGAGGCTCAGTGGCAACAGAACGAGAAGAGGTTAGCGTTTGGCGACGACGGTTCTGGTGATCTCGGGCCAGCCGTTGGTGCTTCGGACCTCGCGGTAGCCGGCGCGCTGGAGGAGGCCGCGCACCCCGCGGGTGCGGTCGGGGCTCACCTCGATGAGGAGCCAGCCGCCGTCGCGGAGCCAGTCGCCGGCTTCCGCCACCGTGCGCTCGACGAGGCCCATGCCGTGCTCGGAGAAGTCGGTGAGGGTGCGCTCGGGCTCGAAGCCGCGCACCTCGAGCGGCAGGTCGGCCACCTCGCCCTTCGGCACGTACGGCGGGTGCAGCGTGATCACGTCGACCCTCCCCCGCAGCTCGCGCGGGAGGGGCGCGAGCAGGTCGCCGGTGTGGAACGACACGTTGCCGATGCCGAGCCGCCGCGCGTTCGCCCGGGCCTGCCGCAGCCCCGTCCCGAGCAGGTCGGCGCCGTGCACGTCGGCGCGCGGCACCTCGCTCGCGATCGCGATCGCGATCGGGCCCATCCCGGTCGCGACGTCGACCGCCACCGGCCTCCTGCGGGCGCGCAGCCGCCGCACCGCCTGCTCGACGAGCCACTCGCTCGACTGGCGCGGGACGAACGCGCCCGGCTTGATGCGGAGGTGGATCCCGCGGAACTCGGTCCAGCCGACGATGTGGGCCATCGGCTCTCCCCCGGCCCGGCGTCGCACCAGCGCCCGGAAGCGGTGCGCCGCCCTCGGGGCCACCTCGGCCTTCGGCGCCGGCTCGTCGCCGTCGAGGCCGAGCGCATGGGCGAGCAGGGCCGCCGACTCGCGGCGCTCGCGGTCGGACGGCCAGTGGTCGATCGCCGGCGACCGCTTCAGCCGGGTCTCGCCATCTCGGATCAGCTCGCGCGCGTTCATCGGCGGATAGGGTACCGGTTCGCCCGTCGTATGCTTGCCGCATGACGATCAAGCCGGTCCCCGACAACGAGCCGCTCAAGGCGATCCGCATGATGAGCGGACGCGTCCTGGTCAAGCCGCCCGGTGACGACGAGCGGCACACGAAGGGCGGCCTCCTCA
>DASWKG010000100.1:0-5173 GCA_036396755.1 Actinomycetota bacterium | reverse complement strand
GAGGACGGCGGTCAGGGCGAAGAGCCGGCGCGGGCCGCCCCGGCTCACGTGCCGACCTCCATCACGCTCGAGGGTACCGCCGGGCAAGACCCAAGCAAGCGCCCCGCCGTGCGCGGGGCGCGGATGCTTCAGCAGATCTCTACTAGCAACTGCACAAATCGTGCGAGTCGGGCCGGCGGGGACCCGCTTGTGCAACTGCACAGAGGGTCGAGGGTCCTCCTCGGCGAAACCAGCCATGCAACCTCGTGCAGCCAACCCTGAAGGGAGCCGTCGTGAAGCGCAATGGGATCCTCGCGGCAACAGCCGCGCTCGTGGGCCTCGTGCTCATCGTTCCGCCGGCGGTCGCCACGCACGGCGGCAAGCACCCGACGTTCGGCACCCGAGACGTCTACTTCCACTGCACCGGCGAGACGAAGATCTCGCAGCTGAATTGGGCGATCGGTGTGGCTACGACGGGCGGCATCAACGGTGGGGCTACGGGCTGGAACGCGACCCCCCCCGCTCAGTCGGTGACCGACGGCGCCGGCTGCGGCGGGTTCGACGCGGGCGCCACCACGAACGAGCTCTACGACCCTGTCTTCGAGGGGACGTTCATCGGCAACCTGCGCGACATGACCGTCAGAATCCACGAGTTCATCACCAACCAGACCCGCTCCGGCGCGATCAAGCAGCTGACGATCTACGCGGAGGTCGACGGCGAGCCCATCTTCCCCAAGGGCGCGATCGAGGGAGGCTACCTCGGAAGGTCCGTCTCGGTGACCCCGACCCGCGTGAACTCCGGCGCGACCGACCTCTACGAGTTCTCGATCACCAACATCGGCTTCGCCCGGGACATCCTCGACGCCGACGGAAAGGTCATCGACGTCGAGACGGGCGGGATGGCGCTCGAGAACGGCAACGGTACCGCCGAGCACACGCTGCGACTCTTCATCGGCGGCGGATCGACGATCCTGGGTGACCCGCCCACGGGGCTCCAGTTCTGGGTGTGGGACACGAGCGAGGTCCCCTCGGGGATCACGTTCAACCCCACCGACCTCGCCCCGGCGAAGGTCGCGGCGGACCTCCCCGACTTCCAGTAGGGATGACCACGCTGGGTCGCAGGCTCGCGATCCTCGCGCTGGCGCTCGCGGCCGCGCTGCCGGCGCTCCCGGGAGCGGCGGGGGCCGGAGCCGACCTCGCCTACGCGGCCACCTACGAGCGCATCCGCGTTCCGATGCGCGACGGCGTCGAGCTGTCGGTCGACCTGTGGCGGCCGGTGGTTCCCGAGGGCATGCAGGTCCCGGTCATCCTCTCCCTCACGCCCTACCACGTGCTGTACCGCGCGCTCGATCCCGTGAGCGAGACCGACCTTCCCGCCGGCGACGGCGCATATTACGTGCCGCGGGGCTACGCCTACGCGGTCGCCGACGTGCGGGGCACCTACCTGTCGGGCGGGTGCTGGGACTACGGCGGCATGAAGGAGCGGCAGGACGGCTACGACATCGTCGAGTGGTTCGGCACGCGCTCGTGGTCGAACGGGAAGGTCGCGATGACCGGCGCCTCCTACGACGGCACCACGGCGAACGCCGCCGCCGTGGAGCAGCCACCGCACCTCGCGACGATCGTGCCGATCTCGTCGATCAGCCGATGGTGGGGCTACGCGTACCAGCAGGGCGCGCGCTCGTCGTACTCCGGCGAGTCCGCCGACATCGACCCGCCGTCCGACACGCCCACCGACTTCATGTTCGCCTACGGCTTCCTCCCGCCGCCGAGCCCCGACGCGCTGACCGCCGCCCAGCAGATCGCGATGCGCTGGAACCTCTGCGACCGCGTCGAGCAGACGCTGCACGGCTACGACACCCAGCCCGACTACGACGACTTCTGGAAGCAGCGCGACTACCTGCGGCTCGCCGACCGCGTCGAGGTCCCGGTGCTCATCGGCCACGGCGAGCTCGACTTCAACGTGAAGACCTGGGAAGGAACGGCCTGGTTCCAGGCGCTCGAGACCGAGAAGAAGCTCGTGATCGGGCAGTGGGCGCACGCTCAGCCCGCCTACTCGGGCTGGCGGACGCTGCAGCGGCGTTGGTTCGAGCGCTGGCTGCTCGGCATCGAGAACGGCGTCGAGGACGAGCCGGCGGTGCTGTCACAGACGAACGACGCGCAGTTCCGCGCCGCGGAGCTCTGGGGCCCGACCCGCACCGACACCGTGCCGCTCTCGGGCGAGCCGTTCACCTACCGCGACGACGGCGCGCTCACCGAATCGGAGATGCTGCGCGGGCAGGGCCAGGGCTCAAGGTTCGTGCGCGTGTCGCTGCCGAACACCTCCGACCTTCGGATCACCGGGCGGCCGGTCCTGCACCTCTCGGCCGCGAGCGACTCCCCGAGCACACACTTCATCGCGATCCTCTGCGACGTCGGGCCCGCCGGCACCTGCGGCGTGATCTCGCGGGCGTTCCTCAACGCCCGGTACAACGACTCGCTGGAGCAGGGGAAGGACCTCCAGCCCGGCGTCAAGACCACGTTCGACCTCGACTTCATCGACAAGGACTTCATCGTGGCGGCCGACCACCACCTCGAGCTGATCATCGCGTCGTCGAGCCTCACCTGGGTGGCCTCGGACGAGCGGCGGGCGATCAACACGCTGGACCTCGACGGGTCCTCGCTCGACCTGCCGCTGACGACGACCCCGACCGAGCTGGCGATCAGCGGCGCGACCGCCGGTGCCGCCGGCGAGGTCGTGCAGCTCGCGGCCCGGCTCACCGCCGAGGGCGCGCCGCTCGTGGACGCGCCGGTGGTGTTCTCGTTCCAGGGCACCGAGTACCCGTCGACGACCGACGCCTCGGGCGTGGCGACGACGAGCGTGACGGTCGTCGGGCCGGCCGGAGAGGGGCCGCTCTCGGTCTCCTACGCCGGCACGCGGCGGCTGGACCCGGCCGAGGCCCAGGCCGTCTTCACGGTCGGGTGAGCTCCCGTTCCCGGACGTTCCGCTTCGCCTCCTGGCTGACGCGCTACCGCGCCGGCGTCTACTTCTTCCGCTACGTGTGGACCCCGTTCGACAAGCTCGTGCTGAAGCTCACCGGGGGACGGCACGGGGCGGCGCCGAAGCTGATCCCCGAGCTGGTGCTGACGACGACGGGAAGGAGGAGCGGTGAGCCGCGCTCCAACCCGGTGCTCTACCTCGAGGAGGACGGCGCCTTCGTCGTGATCGGATCGAACTACGGCCGCAAGCATCACCCGGCCTGGACCTACAACCTGACGGCGAACCCGGCGGCGACGATCCGCATCGGCGACCGCGAGGATGCGGTGCGAGCGCGCCGCGCGACGCCCGAGGAGTTCGAGAGCTACTGGCCCCGCTTCATCGGGGTGTGGGCCGGCTGGAAGACCTACCGGCGCATGACCGACCGCGAGTTCCGGATGTTCGTCCTCGAGCCCACCGGCTGAGGCGCGGTTCCGGCTACCCTGCCCTCGTGACCGAGGCCTTCTACGCCCTCGACGGCGACCGGTTCGTCTCGACGAACCTCACCCGCGGGCCCTGGAGCGCCGAGCACCAGCACGCGGGGCCGCCGGCGGCACTCGTCGCGAGAGCGATCGAGGCGCTGGAGCCCGACGGCCTGCTCGTCGCGCGGTTCACGCTCGAGGTGCTCCGGCCCCTGCCGCTCGTTCCGCTCCGGGTCGAGACCCGGATGGTGAAGTCGGGGCGCCGCGTCCAGCTCGTGGAGGCGAGCCTCCTGGGAGACGACGACGCCGAGCTGGCGCGAGCGTCCGCCTGGCGGATCCGGCCGGCGGACGAGCCGGTCCCCGAGGTGGGCCTCGAGCCGCCGGCCCTCCCGGGCCCGGAGACCTCCCCCGAGAGCGCCCTCTACGAGCCGCCCTGGGGGGAGAGCTACTTCACGGCCACCGAGTGGCGGCTCGCCGGCGGGGCCATCGCGGCCCCCGGCCCGGCCGCCGTCTGGATCCGGATGCGCGTCCCGCTGGTCGCCGGCGAGGAGCCTTCGCCGCTCGCGCGGGTGCTCGTCGCGGCCGACTCCGCGAACGGCATCAGCTGGGAGCTGCCGTGGGACACGCACCTGTTCGTCAACACCGACCTGACCGTGCACCTCGCCCGGATGCCCGAGGGCGAGTGGGTGTGCCTCGATGCGCGGTCGCGGATCGGGCCGAGGGGGATCGGCCTCTCCGAGAGCGTGCTGTGGGACGAGCGCGGGTGGATCGGGCGCGGCGCACAGTCGCTGCTGGTGTCGCCCCGAGGATAAGGTATCGGCATGCAGAACGAGCCACTCGCCGCGCGCCCGCCCCAACCGGTCGGCGGCTCGGTCCTGGTGTTCATCGGGCTCGCGGGGCTGACCGCGGGCCTCACGGTCCTTTACCTCGGGATGCGCGCGGTGATGGAGATCGGCGGCTTCTGCGCCGAGGGCGGCCCGTTCGTCATCGAGCATCACTGCCCGCAGGGCGTGGCCGGGCTCATGATGGGCGGCATCTGGGGAGGCCTGATCTTCGCCGGCCTCTACGGGTGGCAGGTGTTCAAGCACTCGGTCCCCAGCTTCCTCGTCCTGCTCTGGCCCGCGCTGTTCCTGTCCCTCGGCTGGAACTTCCTCGAGTTCGGCCTCAACCCGCCCGGCGGCGGGGGCCTCGCCTGGGGCTGGCTGGTGTGCGCGATCGTGTTCGGCCTGATGGGCGGCCTGCCCCTGATCTGGGCCCTCAAGGCGATGGGCCGCCGCTTCCGCGGCGAAGAGGCGGGCGGGGCCTTCGGCTCCCTCGGCGGCCTGCGCGGGGCGAAGGGGCAGCTCTCGTCCCTCATCGGGATGGCCCGGAAGGTCTCCCAGGCCGCGGAGCGCGTCAACGCGGCCCCGGGCGACACGATCCGCGTCGACGTCGGCTCGGACGACGCGGACACCTCCGACGCCGGCTCGTCCGACGACATGGTGTCGGCGCTCGAGCGGCTCGACGCGCTGCGACGCTCCGGCGCGCTCGACGAAGCCGAGTACGCGGAAGCGAAGCGGCGGATCCTGGAGGGAGGCTCCTCGTGAGCGAGCCCGCCGCGCGCGGACGGATCCACTGGTACTGGCTGCTCCTGCAGCTCGCGGCCGTGGCCGCCGGTCTCTGGGCGGGCGTCCGCCTCTTCACCGCCGTCACGACCTGAGCCGGTGACCGCCGAGGCGGGCCCGACGCGCACGCCGGCCGATCTCCCCTCCGCTCT
>DASWKG010000099.1:0-3164 GCA_036396755.1 Actinomycetota bacterium | reverse complement strand
CGCTACCGGCGCCGCAGCGAGGTCTTGATCCACCACCAGGCGCCCAGGCAGAGCACGGCCATCAGGCCCAGCGCCATCGCGTAGCCGGTCCGCCAGCCGAGCTCGGGCATGTGCCGGAAGTTCATCCCGTAGATCCCGGCGATGAGCGTCGGCACGAGCAAGACGGTGGCCACCACGGTCAGCACGTACATCGTGTTGTTGAGCCGGTCGGCCTTCATCGTGTGGATCAGCTCCACCGCGTGGTGGGCCTGGTCGGTCACGTCCTTCGCGGCATCCACGGCCCGCTCGGCCTCGCGTTGGAGGTCCTCGAAGCGGTGGGCGATGCCCTTGGAGACGTCCCGGACGTTGATGAAGGGGCCCGACAGGAACTCGTCGATCTCGTCCGACGGCATGAACGCCCACCGGACCTGACGGAGCAGGCGCCCGAGCCCGAGCATCTTCCGCTCCAGCTTCGACCGCTTCTCCCAGAGCCAGTCGCCCTGCAGGGCGGTCTCCTCGAGGCCGTCGGCGCGCCGGCGCAGGGCGTTGAGCGAGTCGAACAACGAGTCGACGACGTGGTCGAGCAGCGAGGCGGTGACCTGCAGGCCGAACACCATCTCGTCGCCGGCCCCGGCCAGCCGCTCGCCCAGCTCCAGGAAGCCCGTCCGAACCCCCGACAGCTCGAGGGTGGCGCCATCGCCGGCATAGGGCCGGGGCTCGAGCTGCTCGCCCTCGATGTCCCAGGCCACCGGCCGGAATCGCGTGGTGATCGCGAAGGTGGACCCGGCGATGACGTGGACCTCCTGCGCCACCAGCACGTCGCGAAGCTCTCCGCCGCGCATCTCCTCGCCGATCCCGAGCCAGTACGCGCGACCGAACACGGATCGCCGGAACGCCTTCGCCTTGGGCGGGGACTCGGGAGGGCTCTCTCCCCCGTGCGCCGCCCGCCCCGGGTCGATCCCCTCCAACGCACTCGAGCCCGCCGCGACCTCGGCCAGCGAAGCCTCGACATCCTGGCGCGAGCCCTCGATGTCGACCCACACGGGCCGCCCCGCGTCGATCGCCTGCCGGATCGCCGCGGGGTCGACGTCGCGCCGCCCGTCCCAGCCGCCTTCGCCCAGCTCCCAGATCACCGTGCTCGTCCGCACCTCGACACTCGCCACCGGAGCCTCCTCTCGAACGTGTCGCTGCCGAGACTAGATGTCGCGCCCGGCGGAGGTGTATCCGCCTGGTCTAGGACGATCCGGCTGGCTCGCCGGTGACCGGCTCGATGCCGAGATCCTCGAAGGTGACCAGGGGCTCGTAGGCGATCCCGCGCTCGGCGATCAGGGGCCCGGCATCGGGCCCCCGGTCGCAGACGCTCACGGCGAGGACCACCCTTGCCCCGGCTGCCGTGACCGCATCCAGCGCCTGGAGGATGGAGCCCCCGGTGGTCACCACGTCGTCGACGAGCAGGACGCGCATCCCTTCGTCGAGCCCGCCCTCGACGAGCGACTCCTTGCCGTGCCCCTTCGCTTCCTTCCTCACGGAGAACCACGTGCAGCCGCTGAGGAGGGAGACGGCATGAGCGAGCGCGTCGGCCCCCATGGTGAGCCCGCCGACGGCATCGAACTCCAGGCCACGCTTCCCCGCGAGGTCGAGCAGGGCCTCACCCACGACGCGGAGCCGCTTCCCGTCGGCCAGCGCGCGCTTCCCGTCGATGTAGTCGTGGCTCCACTGCCCGGAGGAAAGGCGGAACGGCTGCTCCCTCTTCTCGAGCCCGAACTCCCGAAGGAGATCGACGACGTCCCCGCGCAGCTCAAGGGTCGTCCGCTCGCCCGGTCCCCGTGTCTCCTTCGCCATCGCCGGTGACGGTTCTAACCTCTCCCACCCCTCGGGGTCAAAGGGCGGCCGCCCGGTCACGCTCGCGGCTCGCAGCGGAGGTCGCCGGTCATCCATCCTCGGATGCGGTTCACGGCGGCCCGGTTCTGGGTGGCGAGCTGGACCCGGAGGTCCTCCATGGTGGTCTCGGAGAGGGCCCAACCCAGCGGCGCGCGCGGGCCCGGGTGGGCCAGCGGTCGCAGGCGCACCCACCTGTCGGTCAGCGTCCGCGCGCCGGAGAGCACCTCGACATCGGGGAGCGGGCGGCCGAACTCCAGCGCCGAGGCGGCCCGCGCCACCACCGCGTGCGCCCTGGCGGAGGTGACGAAGGCCGCGGCCGGCGCGCCGATCTCGGACAGGCGGGCCTCGCCCGACGGGCCCTCCGGCACGTCGTAGCCGTTGTCGATCTGGACGAAGAAGGGGACCACGCAGCTGTCGGGGCTCAGCCGGTTGTACTCGGTCACGTCCCCGGCCAGGCCCCGCCACAGCTCGAGCGCGGTGGAGGCGCCGGACGTCTCGAGGTAGCCGCCGTCCACGACGTTGCTGACGACCGGAGGAACCTCGGCCGCCGCATCCCCCTCGGCCCGGCATTCCTCCATCCGTCCCGACGGCGACACGAACGAGAAGCGCGCCGACAGGAGCGCCGCCGTCGAGAGCCGCACGTCGCGCCCGCCGGAGCAGAGGAGGTCGGCGAGATCGATCGTCGCGGGGAACACCTCAACGTCCTCGCCCTCGGGGTCGAAGCCGTGGAGCGAGAGGCACGACCCGCCCGGCTGGGTCGCCGCCGCGTTGAGCACCGAGGCGTTGAACCGGCACCCGTGGAGGACGTCGGTGCCGTTGAGCAGGAGCAGCGGAACCTGCGGATGCCGCTCCCAGAGCTCCTCGAGGCCGAGGGACAGTGGACCTTCGCGCTCGTCGCGCTCCCCCTTGGGACACGCGCCACTCGCCCACGAGCGCTCCCACGCGCACTCCATGACGGCGGCCCGGTCGAGGCCGTTCGCCGTCCCGAGCAGCGTCTTGGGGAACTCGACGAACAGGCCCCAGGCCAGGGTCGCCCCCAGGTAGTCCTCGCCGAGGCGGTCCTCGGGCCAGGTGCCGGTCGTCGGGGGCCGGCCGTTCGCGCGCGACGCCAGGTAGGCCGCGTACTCGACGAGCCCGAGGCTCCCGCCCGAGACGCCGCTCGCCGCGATCACCGCCTCGCTCCGGGACTCGTCTTCGCGAGGCGCGTTCCGGGCGCACAGGTCCGGGGCGTCGAGCGGCGCTTCGAACAGGCAGTCGAGCACCAGCCCCGTCCAGAAGGCCGCGCGGATGCCGCCCCCCGCCGT
>DASWKG010000098.1:0-9146 GCA_036396755.1 Actinomycetota bacterium | reverse complement strand
TCACGTCGGGACCGCGTTCCCGTCGACGATGAGCTCGTCGACGATGCCCACGACGACCGCCCGGATGGGGCCCTCCTCGAGCCCGACCACCTGCCGGGCCGAGTTGCCCTCGTCGATGATCAGCACGGTCTCCCCCGCCCCGGCGCCGACCGTGTCGGTGGCGATCACGGAGCCCCCCTCGGGCTCGCCGGCGGCGTCGAGCAGATCGCAGAGGAGCAGCGCGCGGCCATCGAACACCGGCGCCTGGATCGTGGCCACCACGGTTCCCACCACCCGGGCGACCCTCACGACCCCAGCTCCTCGACCGCGTCGACGATGCCCACGACCGCGTGGTCGACGGGCACGAACGTCTCGCGGAGCGCCTGCGCGGCCTCGCGGGCGCCCACGAAGTAGACGAGCTCCCCGGGGCCGGCCATGTGGACGGCGTCGGCGGCCACGACCGGCCGCCCCGACGGCTCCCTCCGCCGGTCGAGGGGCTGGAGGATGAGGAACTTCACACCGTCGAGCCCCGGCGACCGCTCGGTCGCGACGACGGTCCCGATCACGCGCCCGAGCTGCACGTCATCCCTCCTTCACCACGCCGTGCGCCCGGACCAGGAAGCGGCCGTCGGCGGAGAGGTTCTCGTCCATCTCGGCGTGGAGCTGGGGGATGACCGCGCTCGCGAGCCGCTGGCCGCTCGCCTCGATGCGCGCGACGGCCTGCTCCACCGCGGCCTCGACCTCGGCCACCTCGCCGCCGAACAGCACGTACGCCTTCCCGCCGAGCTCGTCGGCGAGCCGGAGCTCGCGGATCGTGACGCGCGCGCCCTTCACGCCCGCGTCGGCGGCCTCGATCACCGACGCCACCGTCTGCGTCTCGACGATGCCGAGCGCCTCGCCCGGCTCGGCGCGCCGCACGCCGCCGATCGACGCGACAACGTCCGGATGAACGTCGGGCAGGAACACGACGTCGAGCACGGCGTCGCCGCCCACGGCGCGGCCCGCCTCGAGCGCCTCCTCCACGTCGGCCGTCATGCCCCCGACCAGCACCAGGTACTTCCCGGGGTGAACGGTCCCCGCGCGGAGGACCTCGAGCGGCGATCGCTTGATCATCGCGTCGCCCGCCTCGATTCCGCGAGCGATGGAACCGAGCTCGAGGAGCGCGACGGCGGGGTTCATCGGCTACACGATCCGGAGCGCGCCGACCACCGTGATCCGCCGCTCGCGCGAGAAGGTGCGCGGGCGGGTCAGCCCGTCGCCGGTCGGGCTCGCGATCGAGAACGAGGTGAACCCCTCGCCCCCCTCGCCGAGCCCGGAGTAGTTCGGCCCGTTCGCCACGAAGATCGAGCAGTTCATCGCGCGCCCCATCCGGGTGATCGCGTCGACGTTCGTCGAGTGGATCGACGCCGTGTGGCGGAAGCCGTGCTCGGAGCGGACGGCGAGGTCGATCGCGCGGTCGACTCCCGAGACCCGCGTGACCGGCATCACCGGCATCATCTGCTCGGTCCAGACCAGCGGGTGCCCGTTCGGGACCTCCGCAACCACCAGCCGCACGTCGCCCTCGGCCCGAACCCCGACCTCCGCCAGGATCACCGCAGCGTCCTTGCCGATCCACGCGGGGTTGATCACGCCGGGCTTGCCCGGAGGCCCCAGCTCCTTGAAGATCACGCGCTCGAGCTTGCGCAGCTCGTGCTCCTTCAGGCGGTAGGCGCCGGCCTCGGCCATCGCGCGAACGAGCCGGTCGGCGACCGAATCGACCACGATCGTCGTCTTCTCGTCGGTGCAGATCACGTTGTTGTCGAAGGAGGCCCCCGCCACGATGTCCCGTGCCGCCTTCCCGACGTCGGCGGTCTCGTCGACGACCGCGGGCGGGTTGCCCGGGCCGGCGGTGACCGCGCGCTTGTCGGTCTTCAGCGCCTCCCGCACCACCGCGGGCCCGCCGGTGACCAGGAGCAGGCGCACGTCCGGGTGATGCATCAGCTCCTTCGCGGTGTCGATCGTCGGCTCGGGGATCGCCGTCACGAGGTCCTCCGGACCGCCCGCGGCGACGATCGCGCGGTTGATGAGCCGGACGTTCTCGGCGGACACCTTCCTCGCGTTCGGGTGCACGTTGAACACCAGCGAGTTGCCGGCCGACAGGATCGAGATCGAGTTGTTGATGATCGTCGAGGTGGGGTTGGTGGTCGGGGTGATCGAGGCGACCACGCCGAACGGCGCGAACTCGGTTGCGACCATCCCGAGGTCGCCGGTGCCCGCCTCGATCTCAAGGTCCTCGGGGCCGGGGGTCTTCGTGGTCACGAGGCGGTTCTTCACGATCTTGTCGGCGACCCGCCCGAGGCCGGTCTCCGCCACGGCCATCTCGGCCAGCCGCTCGCCGTGCTCGGTCATCGACGCGCGGATCGAGGCGACGATCGCCTTCCGCCCCCCGAGGCCGACCTCGCGGTACGCGGCGAACGCCCCCGACGCGGCCGCCACGGCGTCCTCGATCGTGGCGTGGATGCCGTCCCCGAGCTCGGCCTCGGCCGCATCGGACAGCTCCCGCTCGCCCCGGAGCGCGGGACCCGGCCGCTCCCCCGCCTGGCCGAGCCGGCCGCGGACCCGCTCGATGATGCCCTGGATCTCGTCGGCCGTGAGCGTCTTCATCCCTCGCCCTTCTGGTAGCGGTCCTCGCCCTCGACCTCCCAGGTGTCGACGATCGCCATGACCACCGCGTCGCAGGGCCGGTCGCGGGTGGCCTCCGTCTGACGCGCCGACGACCCCGAGGCCACCATCACCACCTCGTCGACCCCGGCGCCGACCGCGTCGGCCGCCACCACCGTCTGGCCCGTCTCCGAGCCGTCCACGTCGAGGTAGCGGACGACGAGGAGCTTCAGCCCTTCCATCGTCGGCTCCTTCTTCGTCGCGACCAGCGTGCCGGCAACCCGTCCCAAGAGCACGTGCGTCGACCTCCTCCCGCCCCCCCTCGTTCTGTTGACACTCAGCCTCGGATAGCGAGGCCAGGTGTCAACAGAACGGGGTGGCTCTCGTTATCGGGCCGCGGCCCGCTTGCGGCCGCCGCCGCCCATCTCGGACTCGGCCTCGTCCTTGCGGCCGAGCGGCAGCACGACGTCGATGTTGAGGTGCGGCCGCGCGATCACGTGGCTCGCGATGAGCTCGCCGACGCGCTCGGCGTTCTGCACGCCGGCCGAGACCGCGGCCTTCACCGCCGCCACGTCGCCGCGGACGACCGCCGTCACGTAGCCGCCGCCGGTCTCCGCGTGGGAGACCAGCTCGACCTTCGCCGCCTTCACCATCGCGTCGGCGGCCTCGACCATCGCCGGGAAGCTCCGGCACTCGATCATCCCAAGGGCCTCTGCCATGTCTCTCCTCCTCCTTACTTGGACTCGCGTCCGTCGAGGCCCTCGAGGGCCGCGACCGCCGCCTGCCATCCCACGTCGATGTCCCGCTCCTCGCCGCCGAGGTACACGCGTCCCATCGAGCCGAACGAGCGCACCTCCAGGACGTTGATCTCCGCGGCCTTCTCCGCCTCGTTCGCCGCCAGCGCCGCGTAGGCCGCCGGCTCGCACTCGAGCACGTACAGCGTCTGGCCGCGGATCAGCATCTGGCCGTGCCGCGTGCGGTTGATCATCTGGGCGTGGTGGTCGTCGACGCGCCGGATGATCTGGCTCGAGAGGATCCGCGGCTTGATGCGGTCGCCCTCCTTGTGCCCGATCGCGTCGAGGATCGCCTCGCCCGCCGACCTGGTCTCGGCCTGCTCCGGCGCGTGGACCTCCAGCAGGCCGAAGTACCGCTCGACGATCTGCATCCCCGGCTTCACCGCGGTGGACTTCAGCGCCACGTCGGTGAGCCGGTTGATCTCGATGCCCGGCGCCACCTCGACGTACAGCGAGGCGTCGCCGGCGAGCGGCAGGAATCCCTGCGCTACCGTGCCCAGGAACGCCGCGTACTGCGGCTGCAGGCTGTCGAGGAAGCAGTAGGCCCGCAGCTCGATCCCGCCGTCGGTCATCGGTCCTCTCCTCTCTCAGTACCGCTCGCCACCGGTTCCACCCGAGACGATCGCGACGCCGGCCGAGGCGCCGATGCGCGTGGCCCCCGCGGCGATCATGTCCTCGACGTCCTCCGCCGTCCGGATGCCGCCGGCGGCCTTGATGCCCATGTCGGGACCCACCGTCTCGCGCATCAGCAGCACGTCGGACACCGTGGCCCCACCCGGGCCGAACCCGGTCGAGGTCTTCACGAAGTCGGCCTTCGCCTCTTGCGCCAGGTGGGAGGCCACGACCTTCTCCTCGTCGGTGAGGAGCGCCGCCTCGATGATGACCTTGAGGATCGCGCCGGCCTCGTGACAGGCGTCGGCCACCTTCTGGATGTCGGCCAGCACCACATCGCGGAGCCCGCTCTTGAGCGCTCCGACGTTGATGACCATGTCGATCTCGCGCGCGCCGTCGCGGATCGCCCGGCGCGCCTCCAGCGCCTTGATCTCGGGCGCGCTCGCCCCGAGCGGGAACCCGATCACCGAGGCGACCCGCACGTCGCTGCCGCGCAGGTTGCTCGCCGCGCGCCGGGCCCAGTAGGGGTTCACGCAGACGGCGGCGAACCCGTGCTCGCGGGCCTCCTCGCACAGGCGGTCGATCTCCTCCGCCGTGGCATCGGGGCGCAGCAGGGTGTGGTCGATGAAGCGGGCGAGGTCGCGCGGCACGTCGGCGCCGTTGCCGGTGTAGCTGATCCGGCCCGCACCGGTCCCGACGATGTGCCGGACCTTGTCGGAGCAGTGCGCCGCGCAGGAGCCGTGGCAATCGTCGCAGTGCGCGTCGCCGTCTTTCCCGCCGGCGAGCGCGGCGAGCACCTCGCGGGTGACGGTCTCGATGATCTCCTCGCGCGCGCTCATGCCGTCTTGCCCCGCAGGTAGCCGCGCTCGATCTCGGAGATCTTGGCGACGCGCCGCGCGTGGCGGTCGCCGCCCCAGCCGGTCGAGAGCCACGCCTGCACGATCTGCAGCGCGAGGGCGTCGCCGATGAAGCCGGCGCCGAGCGAGAGCACGTTCGCGTGGTTGTGCTCGCGGCTGTTCCGCGCCGACGAGACGTCCCAGCACGTCGCCGCGCGGACGCCCGGCACCTTGTTCGCCGCGATGGCGGAGCCGATCCCCGCCCCGTCGATCACGATCCCCCACCGAGCCTCTCCCCTGGCGACGAGCCGCGCGACCGCGTGCGCGAAGTCGGGGTAGTCGACGGAGTCGGGGCCCTCGGTGCCGCAGTCGTGGACCGTCCAGCCGTGCTCGATCAGCTCGGTCGCGATCTCCCCCTTGAGGCGGAACCCGCCGTGGTCGGCGCCGATCGCCACGTCGGCCAGCGGCGTGCCCGATCGTGCCGCGTCGTCCGGGGCCACGGCGCGCACGACCGCCTCGACGACGGCCCGGACCTCCTGGGACGTCGGCGCGGCCATCTACTTCCTCCGGATCTCGGCCGGCCGGTGCATCTCGACGCGGTACTCGTAGCGGCCGCCGGCGAACAGGAGCCGCGTCCACTCGACGGGCCGGTCCTCGGGGGTGAACGTGACGCGCTTGATGACGAGGAGCGGGCTCCCCGGCTCGAGCCGGAGGAGCCGGGCGTCGGTCTCCTCGGCGAGCCCCGGGTTGATGGTCTCGAGGGCCCGGTGCAGGTCGATGCCGACCTCCTCGCTCTGCAGCAGCTCGTACAGGGAGCCGTCGCGGATCTCCGAGAAGAGGTCGTCGTGGCCCTCGACGGCCGACTGCGGGAGCCACGTCTCGGCGACGCCGACCGGATCCTCGTCGGCGAGGAACAGGCGATGCAGGTACCGGCACGCCGTGCCCTCCTCGAGCAGCAGGCCCTCGGCCACGTCGGCGGGGGCGGGCCGCACGGTCGAGCCGAGCAGCCGATGCGAAGGCTCGTAGCCCTGGCTCCGCAGCAGGTCGGAGAACGACGTGAGGACGGGGACGTGCTGGATGCGCGGGGTGCCGACGAAGGTGCCCTTGCCCTGGATGCGCCGGATGAGGCCCTCGGAGGCCAGCTCGTTCATCGCCTGCCGGATCGTCGACCGCGACACGCCGTAGCGGCGCTCCAGCTCGGTCTCGGTGGGGAGGCGATCCCCCGGCTGGAGGCCGCGCTCGTGGATGTCGCGGAGGAACGACTCCCGGAGCTGGAAGTAGAGGGGAAGCGGCGCCTCCCGGTCGAGGGCTCGAGGCCCGGCGCTGCGCATATTCATCATGATGACCGAACATCAGCATGCCCGACATGGACGGAGATGTCAAGAGGTCAGGGATCGCTCGGGGCGGGGCCGGCCGTCAGACGCGGACGCAGCGCCAGATCGCGAGGCGCCACAGCACGCGACTCCCCCGCCGGCGAAGGGCGAGGAGGCCCTCGGACATCATCTTCGCGACCGCCTTCGACCGGGCGACGATCGCGGGGAGGGGGAACTCCACCTCGGAGAGACGCTCCATCGCGTCCCCGAAGGTGCGGCGGGCGGCCTCGAGCACGCGGCGCTCGTCCTGGATGGTGCCGGTCGGCAGATACATGCGGCCGCCGGGCTTCAGGTAGTCGGCCACCGCCTCGATCATGGCAACCGGGACCTCGGCGCCGGTCGGGCCGCCCGCGTGACCGCCCGGGAACCAGCCGGTGAGCTCGGCGATCGAGTCGGGGATCCCGGAGACGTCGCCGATCACGACGTCGGCCATCACCCCCTCGAGCGGCTCGAGGAGGCTTCCCGTCCGGAAGTCGGTGCGATCGCCGACGCCCAGCCGCTCGGCGTTGCGCGAGGCGATCTCGGCCGCGCCGGGCACGACATCGGTGCCGTAGACCCGAGCGGCGCCCAGTCGCGCCGCGACGATGCCGAGCACCCCGGACCCGCAGCCGACGTCGATCACGACCTCGCCCGGGTTCACCTCCAGCGCCTCGGCAAGCGCGATGCTCGTCCGGGTCGGCGGGAACACCCCCGGGCCGAGCAGCACGGTGAACGGCCCGGTCGGGCCGGTCCAATCGAAGGAGGCGGTTGGCTCATCCATCCGGCTACGACTCTACTCCTGCTCGCTCCGGTCCGACCGGCGGCCCGCTCGAGCCGGTCGGCGGCGACTGCACCTGGGAGCCGGCGCGCGCGAAGGACCTGACGATCGCCACCTGGACGAAGATCGACCCCTGCGTGTTCCGGTTCGAGAACCTCTGGCCGGCGCGCCTCGGCTGCTGAGGCCGCCTCCGCGCTAGCGAGGGCGGGCGAACCCGCCCGCCGCCCCCGGCGCCTCGTGGATCTCGCGGGCCGCCCGGATCCCCGACTCGAGGGCCCCCTGGATCCATGCGTGCCACAGCGAGCAGTGCTCGCCGGCGAAGTGGACGCGCCCCTCCGGGCGGACGATGTCGGCCTGCAGGCGTGTCTCCTGCCCGGGCTCGAAGAGGGCGAACGCGCCCGCGGCGTACGGGTCGCTGTACCACGCGTGCGAGGCCCCCACCTCCACCTCCTCCACGGCCTCGGGGTGGATCTTCGCCACGTCCTCGAGCGCCTGCCCGACCCGCTTCTCCCCGCTCATCGCGGCCCACCGGGATGCGTCCTGGCCCCAGGTGTAGGAGGCGAGCAGGGTCCCGCGCTGCTCGTCGGGGTCGGAGAAGGAGGGGTAGCAGATGCGGCGGATCGGCAGGTCGGTGGTCGTGGTGCCGCCGACGATGGCATCCGTGCGCTCCCAGAACCGGGTCCGCGTCTGGAACAGGATCTTCGTCGACGCGTTGTAGTTCAGCTCGCGGATCGCCTTCTGCTTCGGCCGGGAGAACGCGGGCAGCACCTCGACGTCGCGCAGGACCGAGAACGGGAGCGTGCACACCATATGGTCGCCGGTGACCGAGAACCGCCCGCCCCGCGTCGTGTAGTGCGCGGTCACCGAATGGTCGTCCTGCTCGATCGCGCGCACCTCGGCGCCGAACCGGACGCGGGGCTTCAGGCGCTCGTAGAAGGCCCACGGAAGGCGGTCGAAGCCGCCCACGATCTCCTGCATGTCCTCGAACGCGCGCCCGATGATCTCGCGCAGCTGCTCGATCACCGCGGCGTTCATGTTCGCCTCGCGGAACGACATGATGCCGTACAGCTCGATCGCTCCCTCGGAGAATCCGCGATGCTCGAGGAACTCGCGGATCGAGTACTGGTCGTAGTCGTGGATGATGGTCTCGAGGGCCGACTCCCCCTGCCGCGAGTACAGGTCGCGGACCTCCTGCGTGGCCGCGTCCCACAGCTCCTGGTAGGTGAGGCCCTGCTCGTGCGGGGCGAGCTCGAACGGCAGTCGCTCGGGGTGGTCGTTCGCCTCCTGCATGGTCATCCGCTGCCCGCCGATGTACATCAGCGTCCTCGGGTTGCCCATCACGAAGTGACGCAGCTCGAGGCCGAAGAGCTTGCAGTACTCGAGCGTCAGCTCGTGGACCTTCGGGATGCGCATCGCCCCCGCCTCGGCGTAGAGGCCGCCGGCGAAGTCGCGGAGGGTGTAGACCCGGCCGCCGACCCGGTGCTGGGCCTCGAGCACGATCGGGTCGTGGCCCCGGCGCTGGAGCTCGAACGCCGCGACCAGGCCCGCGATGCCGCCGCCGACCACGATCACGCGCTTCCCGGGCTGGGGGCGCTCCTCGAGGCCCACCCCCGGAACCTCCAGGACCTCCTCGGGGACCGGCCCGCCCTCGGTGGGCGGCGGCTGATCGGATCCCTCGGTGATGCCGTACTCGGCCCTTCGCACCTCGTCGTCCTCGCCCACCCGGATCCTCCTCGTCGCAGCTCGCGCCATTGTATGGGCCGTAGACTCCAGGGATCGTGAGCAGGGAACCCGCGCGCATGACCCGGCCGCTCGCCGTCGGTGTCCAGCTCCCCGAGGTCGAGCGGCACGTGCCCTGGCCCGAGTACGTCGCGATGGCCCGCGCGGCGGAAGAGGCGGGGTTCGACTCGATCTGGGTCGGCGACCATCACCTCTACCGTGCGAACGGCCGGCCCGAGCGCGGCCCGTGGGAAGCCTGGACGCTGCTGGCGGGGCTGGCTGCGGTGACCGAGCAGGTGCGGCTGGGGCCGCTGGTGGCCTGCCTCGCCTTCCACCCGCCCGCGGTCCTCGCGAAGATGGCAGCGACCATGAACGAGCTGAGCGGCGGGCGGTTCACGCTCGGGGTGGGCGCCGGATGGAACGAGGACGAGTTCCG
>DASWKG010000097.1:0-4581 GCA_036396755.1 Actinomycetota bacterium | reverse complement strand
CCTTCGGATGCTCGACCACTGGGACATCACGCAGCCCGCGCTGGTGTTCCCCACCGACTCCATCATCGACTTCGACCTCGCGCCGATGTTCCGGGCCCACGTGGAGCACGGCGCCGTGGTGACGATCGCCGCCATGGTGCGTGAGCCGGACGAAGTGGCGGAGAAGTACGGTGTGATGCTCACCGACGACGACGGGCGCGTCACCGAGTTCGTGGAGAAGCCAACCCTGGCCGAGCTGCGAGAGCACTTCCACGCCCCCGACGACGAAGCCTTCAAGAAGCTCCCCCTCCGGACGAACGCCGGCTTCTACCTGATCGACACGAGGGCGCTCCGCGCGTTGGCCGGCGAGCGGGCCGTCGCGGAGCTTCGCCGGACGCGGCTCGACTTCGGCAAGGACCTGCTTCCGTGGCTGGTGGGCAACGACCACCCCGTGTATTCGCACCCGGTGAGAAGGATCGGGGACCTCGGCAATGTGGACGACTTCGTCGAGACCATGGTCGACGTGCTCCGGGGGAACTTCGAGGCCGTGGACCGGCTGCTGGGGCCGCCCTTCGACCCCGAGGAGCACGTGTGGATCGCGCCGGAGACCCTGGCGATGCGCGACTCCACGAGCGGGATGACCCTTGCCGAGAAGATCGCCGAGAAGATCGTGCAGATCGGGCCTGCGGTGCGGATCGGGCGGTTCTGCGAGATCCACCCCGGGGTCACCATCACCGAGTCGAACCTCGACGACGACATCGAGATCCACCGGGACGCCACCATCGAGCGCTCCCAGATCCGCGACGGGGCCATCGTCGGCTCGGCCGCTCGGCTGCACGAGGTGGTGGTGGGCTCGATGTCCGAGGTCCGGTCGGAGCCCTACAACCGCACCGAGATCGAGGGGTACGTGGCCCTCGGCGACGAGGTCGTCGTGTACGCGGGGGTGCACCTCGCGGACCACATCTCGATCTACCCGCGCCTGAAGGTCCCTTCTGGGATCAATGTGCCACCCGGCACGGAGATGACCGGCCCGGCCGACGTGCTCCGGTACCTGTAGATGCGATTCGGCCTCACCCTGCCGCACTACGACTTCTCGCTGCCCGGCGGGGGACCGGTGTCGTTCGCCCGGGTGGCCGATTTCGCCCGGATGGCGGAGCGACTGCGGTTCGATTCGGTGTGGGTGTCCGACCACTTCTTCCTGTCGCTCGCGAAGTACGGGGGCCCGCCCGACGTGCAAGGCTCGCTGGAGCCGATGACTACCCTGGCCGGCCTGGGGGTGATCACGGAACGGGTGCGCCTCGGGACGCTCGTGCTCTGCGCGCCGTTCCGCCATCCGGCCATCGTGGCCAAGGCGGCGACGGCGATCGACCTGGTCTCCGCGGGCCGATTCGACCTGGGCATCGGGGCGGGGTGGTTCGAGGACGAGTTCCGTTCGTTCGGGTACGGGTTCGGCACGGCGAGCGAGCGGTTCTCGGTGCTCGAAGAGACCCTCGAGGTGCTCGGGCTGCTCTTGCCCGGTGGCCCGGCCACGTTGCGGGGCAAGCACTTCCGGCTGGACGAGGCGTACAACCGCCCCCTCCCGCTCCAGCGGCCCCGCCCGCCGATCTGGCTGGGGGCGAAGGGCGGGGACAGGTCGCTCCGCCTGGCCGCGCGGCACGCCGACGGGTGGAACACGGTGTGGCGGTGGGGTCCGGAGGGATACGCGGAGCGGGTGAAGCGGGCCCGGGAGATCTGCGATGAGGAGAGCCGGGACCCGTCCACGCTTCGGCTGTCGGTCGGGCTGTACACGCTGGTGGGGGAGAACCCGGAGGACCTCGCGGCCCGGTTCCGCGCTCTGAAGCGGTGGATGCCCGGCGGCGCGCTCGAGGGCGAGCCGCTCGACGCCTTCATGCTCGACACGCTGACCGGCACCCCCGGGCAGGTGCTGGACCGGCTTGCCTCGTTCGCCGGACTCGGGGTGGAGGAGGTGATCGTGGCGCCGGCGGCGCTGCCGTTCGCCGTGCCCGACCCCACGATCGTGGAGCTGTTCGCCGAGGCCGTGATGCCGAAGGCCCGCGAGCTCTAGCGGTGGAGTTCCTGGAGGCCGCTCTGACGGTCCTCCGCGAGGAGGGGAAGCCGCTCCACTGGACGGTGATCCAGGATCTCGCGTTGAAACGCGGGTACCTGGATCCGTTCACGCAGAGGGACATCCGGAAGCGCCTCCTGGCCGCGCTGGCCGAGGCCGCTCGAGCCGGTGCGGTGGTCAAGCACGCGACGGGCGTCTATCGGCTCCCGTGACCGCCCCTACGGCCGGTAGGCCACGCCGGAGATCCGCTCGAGCTTCTCGAACCGGTGCTCGGCCTCGATGTACCGGACCGTGCCGGACCGCGACCGCATCACGAGCGAGTGGGTGACGGCGCCGTCCTCCCGATACCGAACGCCCTTCAGGAGAGAGCCATCCGTGATGCCGGTGGCGGCGAAGAACACGTCGTGGCCGGCGACGAGGTCGTCGGTGCCGAGCACCTTTTCGATGACGAAGCCGGCGTCCTCCAGCGTCTTGCGCTCCTCGTCGCTCCGAGGGTACAGACGTCCCTGCATCGCGCCGCCCAGGCACTTCAGGGCGGCCGCCGCGATGACGCCCTCGGGAGTGCCGCCGATCCCGAGGAGGAGGTCGATCCCCGAGCGCCGGGGCGAGGCGGCCGAGATTGCCCCGGCCACGTCTCCGTCGGTGATGAGGTAGACCTTCGCGCCGGTCTCGCGGACCCGCTGGATCATCTCGGCATGTCGATCGCGGTCCAGGATCACGACGCCGATCTCCTCCGGCCGAACACCCTTGGCCTTCGCCACCAGCCGGACGTTGTCCTCGGGCGGGGCCGTGACGTCGATGACGCCCGCGGCCTCCGGGCCGGCCGCCACCTTCTCCATGTAGACCGCGGCGCCGGGGAAGAACATCGTGCCCCGCTCGGCCAGGGCGATCACCGCGAGCGCGTTCGGCTGGCCGGCCGCGGTGAGACGGGTCCCGTCGATGGGGTCGACCGCGACGTCGACGCCCGGGCCGCCGCCGTTGCCGACCTCCTCGCCGTTGTAGAGCATCGGGGCCTCGTCCTTCTCGCCCTCGCCGATCACCACGGTGCCGTGCATCGACACGGTGTCGATCATCAAGCGCATGGCGTCCACGGCGGCCTGATCGGCGGCTTCCTTGTCGCCTCGCCCCACCCACCGGCCGGCGGCGAGGGCGGCGGCCTCCGTCACGCGCGCGAGCTCCAGGGCGAGGTTCCGGTCGGGTCGTTCGTCGGTCATAGCGCGTCGCACCTCCGGGCGTTCGGTTCGGGTCGCGTGCGTGCTGTGGCGTTCCCATCGTACGCCGCGCGCACCGGCCGGCGCCTCCGGCCCCGTGCCGCGCGACCGGCCAGCAGGCCCTCCGCCTCGAACCACTCGATAGTCCGCCGCAGAGTCTCCCGGACCGGCGCGTAGGCCAGGCCGAGCTCGCGCGTGGCCCGCGACCCGTCGTACCGGTGGCCGTGCAGGCCCGCCCGCGCCACCTCCCGACACACGATGGGCGAGCGCCCCAGGGCCCGGGCCGCGGCTTCGACGCCGGCCGCCGCCGCCAGCAACATCCACCCGGGGGCGAACACCGTGCGAGAGCGCCGCGCCGGTGCCTGGAGGCGCAGGAGTTCCCGGGTCCGAAACGAACCGCCGCACAGGAGGTACCGCTCCCCGGATGCGCCGCGTTCGGCCGCCAGGGCGTGTGCCCGGGCGCAATCGTCCACGTCGACGAGGCTCGTCCACACGTCCACGGCCACGGGGAGCCGGCCCGGGGCCGCGGCCCGAAGCAGCCGGGCCGTGCCTTCGGCCCGGCCCGGCCCCTGCACGGACGCCGGGTTCACGCACACCACCTCCAGTCCCACGGCCGGGCCCCGCTCCATCACGAGTCGCTCGGCGTCGAACTTCGAGCGCTCGTAGTCGGTGAGGAACCAGCCCCGGTGCGACGTGTCCTCCCGGCCGATGGATCCGACACGCTCGCCGATCGTCGCCGCCGAGGAGGTGTGGACGAACCGGCGGATCCCGGCCCGCGCCGCGGCCTCCAGGACGTTTCGCGTCCCCTCCACGTTCGTCCCGAACAGCGGGGAGGGGTCGCGAAGGCACGACGCGTTCAGCCCGGCGACGTGGAAGACGATCTCGCAGCCTCGCAGCGCTCGCTCGAACGTCGCCGGGTCCCGCACGTCGCCTCGCACCGGCCGCGCGCCCGCCCGGGCCAGCTCGTCCGCCGCCGCGCCCGTGCGCGCGAGGGCCACGACGTCGCGGCCCTGAGCGAGCAGATGGCGGACCACGGCCCCGCCCACGAACCCGGTCCCGCCGGTGACGAACGCAGATCCCTGCACGGCGTCAGCGGCGTCGAGTCGGCGACAGGCTTGGGGAGAAGCGGGCCAGGTACTCCACGGCCGACACCACCGTGACCACGGCGGCGGCCAGCATGGCGAACTGGTCGAGGTACAGGGGCCCGAGCTTCGGCTCCGTCCGCAGGATGGCGAGGAGGATGGCCACGAACTGGACGTTCGCCTTGAGCTTCCCCCACATCGACGGCCGCATGACGTCGCCGTCGGCGGCCACGACACCGCGCAG
>DASWKG010000096.1:0-4853 GCA_036396755.1 Actinomycetota bacterium | reverse complement strand
GCCTCGACGGCGAGCACCGTGCGCGCGGCCTCCACCACGCGGCGCAGCTTGAGCCCGGCGAACCATCCCATGCTCACGTGGTCCTCCTGCGTCCCCGAGGTGGGGATCGAGTCGAGCGAGGCCGGGTGCGCGAGCACCTTGCACTCGGAGACGAGCGCCGCCTGCGTGTACTGCGCCATCATGTAGCCGGAGCCGAGGCCGGCGTGCGTCGAGAGGAACGGCGGCAGTCCGCGGGTCGCGCCGATCCCGAGCAGCCAGTACGTCCGGCGCTCCGCGATGTTCGCCAGGCCCGTCAGCGCGATCGCGAGCAGGTCCATCGCGTAGCCGAGCGGCTCGCCGTGGAAGTTCCCGGTGCTCTCGACCCGGCCGTCGGGGAGGATCACCGGGTTGTCGACGACGCTCTCGAGCTCGCGTCCGAGCACCTCGCCGGCGAACGCGTGCGCGTCGCGCGCGGCGCCGTGGACCTGGGGCGCGCACCGCATCGAGTACGGGTCCTGCACCGCGTGCGGGCTGTCGCGGTGCGAGGCGATGATGCCGCTTCCCTCGACCAGGCGCCGCAGGTTCTCGGCCGAGACCTGCTGGCCGGGCTGCGGGCGGAGCCCCACGATGTCGTCCGCGTAGGGCCGGTCGGTGCCGAGCGCGCCCTCGAGCGACATGGCGGCGCCGACGTCCGCCTGGGTGAGGAGCGTCGCCATGTCGTGGTGGGCGAGGACGCCGAGCGCGGCCATCCCCTCGGTGCCGTTCACGAGCGCGAGCCCCTCCTTCGCGGCGAGCGTGAGTGGCTCGATCCCCTCGCGTCGGAGCGCGGCGCTCGCCGGCTCGGTCCCGCCCGCGGCGGTGAGCGCCCCTCCCTCGCCCATCAGGCAGAGCGCGATGTGGGCGAGCGGGGCGAGGTCGCCGCTCGCGCCGACCGAGCCGCGGCTGGGCACCGAGGGGGTGACGCCAGCGTTCAGCAGCGCGGCCATCGTCTCGAGGACCAACGGCCGGACGCCGGAGAAGCCGGCGGCCAGCACCCGCGCGCGCAGGAGCATCATCGCCCGGACGACCTCGGCGGGGAGCAGCTCGCCGGCGCCCGCGGCGTGGCTCCGGATGAGGTTGCGCTGGAGCTGGTCGAGGTCCTCGTCGGCGATCGGGACGTCGGCGAGCGCCCCGAAGCCGGTGTTCACCCCGTAGACCGGCCGGTCGCCCGAGAGGTGTCGCTCGACCAGCGCGCGGCTCGCCGCCACGGCCTCGAGCGCCGCGGGGTCAAGGCGGACCGGCGCTCCCTCCCTCGCGACGGCCACCACGTCGCCCGGACGCAGCGGCACGCGCCCGATCAGCACCGCCTCACCCGCCCCCATGCGGCCATTTGACCCTTCCCGGCGGCGGCGGCGCAATCGGCCCGTGGGCGAAGGAGGGGACCCTCCCTCGTACTACGATGTCGCCGAACGAGCGAAAGGAGCGGTGGATGCCCGATGTGAACGTCGGTTCGGTCGATGGGATCCCCGAGGGTGAGGTCATCTCGGTGGAGGTGGGGGACCGAGAGATCGCGGTCGCGCGCGAGGGGGATTCCTTCTACGTCTTCGTCAACGAGTGCACGCACAAGCACTGCACGTTCGACGACGCCGAGGTCGAGGACGGCGTCCTGACCTGCGCCTGCCACGGCAGCAAGTTCGACCTCGCGACCGGCGACGTGGTGGATCCGCCCGCCACCGAGCCCATCGACGTCTTCCCCGTCCACATCGAGGGCGGGAACGTGGTGGCCAGCATCGAGTGAGCTTCGTCGTCGTGGGGGCCGGGCTCGCCGGGGGAGCCGCGGTCCGCGAGTTGCGGGAAGGGGGCTACGACGGCCCGCTCGTCCTGATCGGCGACGAGGCGCACGCGCCCTACGAGCGGCCGCCGCTCTCCAAGGAGTACCTGCGCGGCGAGCAGGGCCCCGCCGACCTCGCGCTGTTCCCCGAGGATTGGTACGAGGACGCCGGCGTCGAGCGCCGGCTCGGCGTCCGCGTGACCGGGCTCGACACGCGCGCACGGGAGATCGAGCTGGACGGCGGGGACCGGCTCGCCTACGAACGGCTGCTGATCGCGACCGGCGGCTCGCCCCGGCGGCTCGCCGAGCCCGCGGACCGCATCGTCGAGCTCCGGCGGCTCGAGGACGCGACGCGCCTCCGGGAGCACGTCCGCCCCGGCGCGAAGCTCGTGATCGTCGGCGCCGGGTTCATCGGCGCGGAGGTCGCCGCCTCCGCGCGGAGCGTCGGGGCCGACGTCACCATGATCGATCCCTCCGAGGTCCCGCTCCGTCGTGCGCTGGGGGAGGAGATGGGGAGCATCTACGCGCGCATCCACCGCGACCACGGCGTCGATCTGCGGCTCGGCGAGGGCGTCGAGAAGGTCGAGTCGACGGCCGACCTCGCCCGGGTCACCACGACGACCGGCGCGACGATCGAGGGCGACGCCGTCGTCGTGGGGATCGGCATCGTGCCGAACACGGGGCTCGCCGAGGAGGCGGGGCTCGACGTCGATAACGGCATCCTCGTCGACGCGGCCTGTGGCACGAGCGCCGACGGCGTGTACGCGGCCGGCGACGTCGCGAACCACGATCACCCCTTGTTCGGCCGCATCCGCGTGGAGCACTTCGACAACGCGCTCAAGATGGGGGCCGCCGCGGCGCGCGGCATGCTCGGCGGGGAGGAGCCCTTCGACGATCCGCACTGGTTCTGGTCGGACCAGTACGACGTCAACCTGCAGTACGCGGGCTTCGCGGCGACCTGGGACGACGTCGTGATCCGCGGCTCCGTCGACGCCCTCGACTTCGTCGCCTTCTACCTGCTCGAGGGCAGGCTGCTCGCCGCGCTCGGCATGAACCGCGGCCGCGAGGTGCGCCGCTCGATGAAGCTCATCGCCGCCCGAGCCACCCCCGACCCCGCGGCGCTCCGCGACGAGGACACCGACCTCCGCGACCTCATCCCCCCTCCCTGAACCCGTTCTGTTGACACGAGGCCTCGGCAGGCGAGGCTGAGTGTCAACGGAACGAGGGGGGTGGTTCGCCTCTCGCGCCCGTATCATTGAGACATGCAGGTGATCGAGCGCGACGAGGCGCTCTCGTCGTTCGAGGCCTTCCAGGCCGAGGTCACGGCGCTGGCCGAGCGCCGGGATGCCGTCATCCTTGCCCACAACTACGAGGTGCCCTGGATCCAGGACGTGGCCGACCACGTGGGCGACTCCCTCGAGCTCTCCCGGCTGGCAGCCGAGACCGGCGCCTCCACGATCGTCTTCTGCGGCGTCCACTTCATGGCCGAGACCGCGAAGATCCTGTCACCGGAGAAGACCGTCCTGATCCCCGACCGGAACGCCGGCTGCTCGCTCGCCGCCTCGATCGATGGCGAGCAGCTCCGGGCGTGGAAGGAGGAGCATCCCGGCGCGGTGGTGGTCTCCTACGTGAACACGTCGGCCGAGGTGAAGGCCGAGACCGACATCTGCTGCACGTCGGCGAACGCGGTGCAGGTGGTGCGCTCGATCCCCGAGGACCGCGAGATCCTGTTCCTGCCCGACATGTTCCTCGGCGCCTACGTCGAGCAGGTGACCGGCCGGAAGATGCAGGTCTGGATGGGGGAGTGCCACGTCCACGCGGGGATCGGCCCGGCCGAGATCCGCGAGGCGCTCGACGCGAACCCGGGCGCCGAGTTCATGGTGCACCCGGAGTGCGGGTGCTCCACCGCCTGCATGTACCTGTCGGCCTCGGGTGAGGACCTGCCCGAGATGAAGATCCTGTCCACGGGCGGGATGATCCGCGAGGCGCAGGGCTCCGACGCGGCGAAGTTCGTCGTCGCCACAGAGACCGGCATCCTCCACCGCCTCCGCAAGGAGAGCCCCGGCAAGGAGTTCGTCCCGCTCAAGGAGTCGGCGGTGTGCGAGTACATGAAGATGATCACCCCCGCGAAGCTCCTCCGCTCCCTGCGCGAGGGCGTCGAGGAGGTCACCGTCGACCCCGACATCTCCCGCAGGGCACGCCGATCCATCGAGCGCATGCTCGAGATCGTCGCGTAGGCTCCCCGGCGTTATCCGGCGGTCGGGTCCAGCTGGGTGTACGCGGACGTCAACGCGTCGTGGTTGAAGACCACACCCGCAGGCGCCTCGGTGGCGTCGTACGCGAACACCATCGGGTCGTCGATGATGTAGACGCCGTTCGCCGCCAGCTTCAACGTGTGCACGGTCTCGTTCTGGTTCGACATCCCCAGCTGCGCCATGGCGTCGTACAGGTTGGTGAACGCGTAGCGGATCCTGCGCAGGTTCCCGACGGTGGTGTTCCTGACGTCGACGACGGTCGCCGCGAGGATCGGCTCTCCATCCACCACGAGCTCGAGGTTCAGGTCCTGCGAGTAGGTGGGAGCGACGAACGCGTACAGGTCGACCGCGACGTTGTCGAGGACACCCGTGTACGTCCCTTGGGCCACGAAGCTTCCGCGCGGGTCCTGCGGCGCGACGAGCTGGTGGAAGGCGCTGTTCGTGACGTAGAAGCCGGATGACGAGGACGTCATCGGCTCGGTCGGCATCCTGGTGTCCCAGGAGGGAAGGCTGCCCTGTCCGAATCCCGCCAGGTTGCCGAGCTTCGAGTCCGCGCTGATGGTGGTGTGGATCCAGGTGTTCTGCCGGCAGACGTACACGTCGTCGGTGTGGTCCTCGGGTGTATCCGTGCCGCGGATCCAGCGGCATCCGGCCGGGGGCTGCTCCCCGTTGTGGGTCGCCGCTGCCGGGCCGGCGACGGCCAGGGCCAGCGTCATCACCATGGCTGTGGCGAGGGTGGACCGGGTCAGGGTGGATCGCATGGGGGCTCCTCTCGACGTGGGTCTGCGGTTACCAGGTTCGCGACGCGG
>DASWKG010000095.1:0-5387 GCA_036396755.1 Actinomycetota bacterium | reverse complement strand
TTCCCCAGGTGCGGTGAAGGTCGAGACCGGGCGCGAAGGTCAGGAGCATCGAACCCGGCGAGAACCCGTCGTTGCGGTTCCACTCCGTCGGGTCGATCGGCTTGCCCGTGACGCTCCTCGGCATCTCGACCGGCAGGAAGTCGATCCGGCGGCCCGTGTCGGTCGTGGGATCGGCCGCGGTGAACCGGTCGTTCGGGAACGGAAGCAGGCAAAGGGCGGGGTCGAGCGGGTCGCAGGGCCGGCCGAGGTCGGGCGGCTCATCGGCGCCGTTGGCGGGCGTCGCCGACAGGCCGGTTGCGAGCATGAGCGGCAGGATGGCCGGGATCAGGCGACGGGCTCTGAGCACGCTGGGCACCTCCAGGTCGTGGGCGTGGGCGGGGCGGTACCGAGAGGTTTCGACGGCGGCGGCTCGGGCTCCTGCCCCGACGCCGCGATCCCGCGAAGGTCGGTGCGCCCTTTGTGCACGTGCACGAAGGCCCGTGCCCGGCCGTCGTCGAACCTTCGAGCATGCGTCACTCCCCTCCCCTCATCGGGCTTGCCCTCGCCGCGCTCCTGATCGGTTCGGCGCAGGCGAGCGCGCACCCGCGCCCGGGCCGGACCGAGCGCGTGTCCATCGCGGGAGCGGGCGAGGCGAACGGAGAGAGCGGACGCCCCGACATCAGCGCCGACGGCCGCTTCGTCGCCTTCGAGAGCGGGGCGACGAACCTCGCGCCGGGAGATACGAACGAGCAGATCGACATCTTCGTGTTCGACCGGCAGGAGGGATCGACCTCGCTGGTCACAGAGGCCGCCGACGGAACCCCCGCCGACAGCGTGTCCCGATTCCCATCCGTCAGCGACGACGGGCGGTTCGTCTCCTTCGTGAGCGTCGCCTCGAACCTCGTGCCGGGGGTGGCGGGTCAGCACGTGTACGTGAAGGACCTCGAGACCGGGGCGATCGAGCTCGCGTCCCGGTCGACCTCCGGCGCCGCCGGCAACGCCGATTCGCTCTTCTCGACCCTGAGCGCCGACGGCCGGTACGTGGTGTACGACAGCATCGCCGGGAACCTGGTGCCGGGCGACACGAACAACAGCTTCGACGTATTCGTCTTCGACCGGCTCGAGCGCCGGACCGAGCGCCTGTCGGTCTCTTCGACCGGCGGCCAGCTCACCGGGTTGTCGGGCGGAGGAGTCATCTCGGCCGACGGACGGTTCGCCGCCTTCTACAGCTACGCCTCCAATGTGGTGCCCTCCGACCTCAACAACACCCAGGACATCTTCGTGCGCGACCGGCAGGCCGGCACGACCGAGCGCGTCTCGCTCGCGAGCGACGACGCCGAGGCGAACTCGCTCTCCTACGCGCCCTCGATCAGCGACGACGGCCGCATCGTCGCGTTCCAGAGCCTCGCGTCGAACCTCGTGCCCAACGACTTCAACGGAAGCGCGGACGCGTTCGTCCGCGACCGCGTCGCGGGCACCACCGAACGGGTCTCGCTGACGAGCGACGGGGCCGAGGCGAGCGCGTTCCTCGACACCTCGCTGTCGGCCGACGGGCGGTACGTGCTCTTCCAGTCGGCCGACCCGCGGCTCATCTCGGGCGGCATCCCCGGCGCGCTGAACATGGTGGTGCACGACCGGCTGACCGGCGTCTCCGAGGTAGCGTCGCGCACCGATGCCGGCGAGGCGCAGGACAACTGGTCCGGGTTCGGCGAGATCTCGGCCGGAGGGCGGTTCGTGGCGTTCGACAGCAACTCGACCAACCTCGTGGCCGGCGACGCCGCCGGCTCCACCGACGTCTTCGTGCGCGACGGGGGCCCCGCGCTCGGGGTGGGAGCGCTCGACATCTCCGAGGATGCGAACGGCGTCTCGGTGTCGGGCTGGGCGACGTTCTCCGGCGGGCCGGTCTCCGCCGCCGCGGACCCGGCGGCCGACGCCGTGCCCGGCTCGGCGGCCGTCGGGGCCGAGCTGACCGAGGCCATCGTGGCGTTCCGGCCCGAGCGGGGCGACCTGCTCGTTCGGCTCGACGTGAACGACCTTCCCGGCTTCCGTGAGCCGGCCGCCGCGTGTGCCGCCACCCTGGGGGCATGTGTCGGCAGCGCCGGCGGAGCGCCGGGCGTCCTCTACGGCCTCCGGCTCACCGTGGGATCGACGCCCTACGAGATCCGGATCGTGCGACGGCAGGGCGTCAGCCTCCCCTCCCCCGCCGGCGTCTTCGCGCTCTACCGGTGCGACGTGAGCCCGTGCGTGCAGGTCGACGACCTTCCCGGGGGCTACGGAACCGCCGGGAACGTCCTGCTCACCTCGGTCCCGCTCTCCGCGCTCGGCGCATCGGAGGGCACCGCGTTGAGCGCCGTCCGCGCGTTCGCGGCGCTCGGCGAGGACGCGGTCGGCGAGGGGCTCGCCCTCGACGAGGTCACGCTTCCGAACCTGGTCCTGCCGGCGCGTCGCGTCGAGGTCGGCGTCGCCCCGGTCGGCACACCCGAGAGTGGGGTCGTCTTCGAAGCAGCGGCGCTCGGCGGCGGGACCTTCACCGCCGATCTCGTGACCGTGCCCCCCGGAAGCGCGGTCTGGGCCCGGGCCTGCCTCGGCGCCAGCTGCGGGGGCAGCCTGGCCGTCGAGCTCGGGCCTCGCCCCTAGCGTTCTGCGGAGCCCTCGACCCGGACCTTCGGCAAGATGCGCGCGAGCCACCGGGGGAGCCACCAGTTCGCGTCGCCGAGCAGCTCCATGGTCGCGGGGACCAGGACCATGCGGACGATCGTCGCGTCGACGAGCACGGCGACGGCCAGACCCAGCCCGAGCAGCTTGATCTGCCGGATGTCGAACCCGAGCACGAACGACATGAAGACCGCGATCATGATCGCCGCGGCGGCGGTGATCACGCGGCCCGTCGTCGCGACCCCGTTCGCCACCGAGAGCGCGTTGTCGCGGGTCCTGACGTAGTCCTCTCGGATCCGGGACAGGAGGAAGATCTCGTAGTCCATCGAGAGGCCGAAGAGGATCGTGAACAGCATCATCGGAGCCCACGCCTCGAAGGGCCCGGGCTTGCCGATGCCCACCACGCCGCCGAGCCATCCCCACTGGAAGACGGCGACGATGACCCCGTAGGCCGCTCCGATCGAGAGGATGTTCATGATCGCCGCCTTCAGCGGCACCACGATCGAGCGGAACACGAGGAGCAGCAGCAGGAACGCGACCGCGATGACCGCCCCGATGAGGACCGGGAGCCGCTCGCCCGACAGGATGGTGAAGTCGACCCCCGCCGCGGTGAAGCCCCCGACCAGCACCTCGACGCCGGTGCCCCGGGTCACCTCGGGCAGGATCTCCTCGCGCAGCCGGCGCACGAGCTGCTCGGTCTCAACCGCCTGCGGTGACGTCGCGGGGACCACGCTCAGGATCGCCGCCGTGGGAGCCACGGGGTCGTTGGGGATGGGGGGCGACACGAAGGCCACCCCGTCGGCCCCCTGGACGGACGCCGCCACGCCCTCGAGCGTCGCCAGTTCCCCCGGGCCGTCGACCTCGGCGACCAGGAGGAAGGGGCCGTTGAAGCCGGGGCCGAACCCCTGGGACAGCAGGTCGTAGGCCCGTCGCGTGGTGAGGTCCTCGGGGTCGTTGCCGGCGTCGGCGAGCCCGAGCCGGATCGAGAAGAGCGGGATCGTGAGCGTGACCAGCACGGCGAGGCCCGCGATCCCGGTCGTCCACGGGCGGCGCTGGATGATGCGGCTCCAGCGGAACCAGAACGAACGCTCGCCCGTCGTCTCCACGCGGCGGAGACGCGGGATGTGGAACCGGTCGATGTTCCGACCGACGAACCCGATCAGCGCGGGCAGCAGGGTGATCGAGGCGAGCATCGTGACCAGCACGGCGGACGCACCGCCGACGGCGACCCCCTCGATGAACGGGAACCCCATGAGGAGGATCCCGAGGAACGAGATGACCACGATGACACCGGCGAAGACGACGGCGCGTCCCGACGTGCTGAGCGCCACGACGATCGATCGCTCGGGATCCATCCCCTCGTGCAGGTGCTGGCGGTAGCGCGTCACGATGAACAGCGCGTAGTCGATGCCAACGCCGATGCCGATCATCGAGGCGACCTGCGGCGTGAAGTTCGGCACGTTGAGGACGTTGGCCATCAGGAGGATCAGCGACAGCCCGATCCCGATGCCGATGCCCGCCGTGACGAGCGGCAGGAGCATCGCGAGGAGCGAGCCGAAGGTGATCAGGAGGATGATGATCGCCGCGAGGAACCCGACCGATTCGGCCCCGCCCGGCGGCTCGAACTGCGCCTGCGCGATCGGGGGCCCACCGAACTCGATCTGGAGCCCGGGGGAGGCTGCCTCCTCACCGAGCTGGATCAGGCGTTGGATCACCTCGAGGGGGATCTCGCCGGTGCCGAGGTCGAACTGGACCTCCGCGAACGCGATCGCCCCCTCCGGCGACACCTGCCGGGCGCCCTCCTCACCGTACGGGCCGACCACCGCGACGACGTGCGGCAGCTCGCCGATCTCGGCGAACAGGTCCTCCATGGAGGTCCGGACGGCGGGATCGTTCACCCCGTCCTCCGCTCGGAACACGATCGTCGCCGTGTCGCCCGACCGCGCGGGGAACCGCTCCTCGAGCAGGTCGAGGGCTTCCTGCGACTCGGACCCCGGGAGCGTGAAGTCGGCCGTGTACTCGCCACCGGCCACGTTCATGAGCGCGATGCTCCCCACGAGGGAAACGATCCAGAGGATCACCACACGCCACCGATGCCGGTAGCACCACCGAGCCAGTCGTTCGAGCATCCGCTTCCCCCCGTCGTCGCGCCGACCGGCCGTAGGCCGGCAGTCGAGCAGGCTTCCGCCGCCGACGGCTCATCACTCTAGCTGCTCGGACCGGCCGGTTCCGTTGCGTCGCGACGGACTCGGATGGACAATGCAACCATGCCCGAGATCGAGGTTCTGTTCCCGCCCGCATCCCCCGACGCCTACCTCAGCTACGTCGCGTACGGGCGGGAGATGGAGCAGCGGGTGTTCGCCTCGCCCGCGCTCCTCGAGCACCTCCGGTCGCTCCAGATCGATATGTCCTCGGAGGCCGTCAGGCTCCTGTCGGTCATGGCCACCGAGTTCAGCCGCCAGGCACACGACGCCCCACCCGACGCGCGGCTGGCGGCCCGCATGATGGGCGACTCGAGCGCCTGGGGGGAGGCTGCGAGCACCCTGGAGCGCTGGCACGGCCTCGGGCTTGGCCGGACGCTCGAGGATCTGGGGATCGAGCCGCTCGACGGACCGGCGGAGCGCCTGAGACAGCAGATCCCGGGCGCGATCCGCGCCGCGATCGCCCGCGCGAACGAGAACGGCCTCTCGGGATCCCAGCCGTCGAGCTAGGTCGGACACCGCCCGGGCGTCACTGCTCCCAGCAGGCCTCGC
>DASWKG010000094.1:0-11638 GCA_036396755.1 Actinomycetota bacterium | reverse complement strand
GGGGCGGGGGAGACCGTGCTGATCATCGACGAGGGCAACTCGGCCCGGCAGGTGGTCGGGCTCGAGGAGGGCCCCATCCGGGCGGTCGTCGTGGGCATCGTCGACGAGCTCATCGTCGACGGGAACGCGGTCCCGACGTGAGCGGCGATCAGGCTCGCGCGAGCCGCCACGCGTAGAGCGTCACCGCCACCGCGGCCCCGAGGTTCAGGCTCGACACGCCCGGCCGCATGGGGATAGCGAACGTCAGGTCCGCCCGGCCCCGCAGCTCGTCGCTCAGGCCCTCGCGTTCAGTCCCGAACGCGAGCAGGGCCCGGGCGGGCAGCGATCCCGTTCCCAACCGCTCGCCGCCCGGGTCGAGGGCGACCAGCGGGCGGTCGCCGCGAGGCAGCTCCTCGACCCGCGCCACGGGAAGGGCGAAGTGGAGCCCCGCAGACCCGCGGAGGGCCGCGGGGTGCCAGGGGTCGAGGTCGCCCGTGACGATCACCCCGGATGCGCCGGCCGCCGCCGCCGAGCGGATCGCCGCGCCCACGTTCCCGGCTCGCCGCGGCGACTCGAGGAGGACCACCGGCGCGGGAGCCGGATCGGCCAGCATCGCGGCTGGATCGGACACCCGACGCCGGGCGATGGCCACTACCCCCGACCGCGGGGGCGACGGCACCAGCGATTCGAAGGTGGGAACGTCGACCTCCTCGGCCGAGGCCAGCCGCCGAACGACGTCGGGGGCGAGCCGTCCGGCCAGGCGGCTCAGCGCGCTCACGTCGAGCGTCGCCGCCTCGAGGATCTCCGCCCCGAAGCGAACCGCGTGCTTGACCGCGTGGAACCCCTCGATCACGGTCAGCGAGGGATCGCGCCGGGCCGCGTGGAACCGTTCGGCCATCGTCACGACTCACCCCGCGGTGATGAGCGCGATCCCGACCAACGCGGCGACGAGGCCGCCCGACTGCAGGGGGGTCATCCGCTCGCGGAGGACGACCCGGGCCAGCAGCACCGTCGTCCCCGGGTACAGGGAGGTCAGCACCGCGACGATCGACAGGAGCCCGCGCTGCGACCCCAAGAGGAAGCAGAGGTTCGCCGCGAGGTCGAGGACTCCCGTCGCGGCGATCGGAAGGCGGACGCCGCGCTCGAAGCGGACGCGCCGGCGCCCGAGGAGCGCGATCGCGCCGAACAGGGCGACGGAGGCGAGTCGGGCGACCACCAGCGGCCACACCCCGCCCTGATCGCCGGCCTCGTTGAAGGTCAGGAAGAAGATGCCGAACGCGAGGCCCGCCCCGAACGCCTCCGGCAGGCCGCGCCTCCGGCCGGCCCCCGGGTCGCGTTCCGGGGTCGCGGACACCAGGGCGACCGCGACGAGCGCCACCAGCACGCCGACGAGCTGCATCGAGGTCGGTGACTCGCCGGTCGTGAGCGCGACGACCACCGGGACGGTCGCCCCCACGACGGCGCTCACGGGGGCCACCACGCTCATCCGCCCGGCCGCGAGCCCCCGGTAGAGCAGCCCCACGCCGACCGCTCCCACCAGCCCACTCAGGCCGGCCCACGCGGCGGACCCCGAGGTCAGTCCGTCGTCGATGAACAGCGGCAGGAACAGGAGGAAGACGGTCAGCCCGATCGCCTGCGAGAACAGCACCACGGCGGCCGGGCCGACCCGCTTGGCGGCGGTGCCGCCCAGGAAGTCGGCGGCCCCGTAGGAGAGCGCGGCGGCGAGCCCGAGGACGATCGGCACGGCTCAGCTCATCCCGCGCGGCAGCGCGAGCGCGGGACTTGGCATCGAACCGTCACTCAGGTGGCGCCCTTCGCGCGGCCGCGGGCGCGCTGCCCGTTCGGCTTGCCGTTGCCGGCAGCGCGCTTCCGCTTCGGCTTGGCGCCGTTCCCGTCGAGGTCGGGGAGCGGCACGTCGATCGCGCCGTGGCCTTTGTGGGCCGCCGCCGCCTCTCGGTGGTAGGCCTCGGCGGCGCGGGCGAACGAGGCGGTCGCGTAGCGGCGGCCGTCGACGAGCGGGCCCTCCGTCCCCTCGATGATCGCGGCCACGTCGTCGCCGGTGACGGTCTTCCGGGTCTCCAGCGCGTGCGCGACGGCGAGCACCTCGGCCCGGTTCTTCCCCAAGAGCTCCTCGGTGCGCGTGAGCAGCTCGCCCAGCTTGCCCTCGATACGCTGGCCGAGGCCTCCCTCGAGGAGGTCTTTCTTCTTCTGGTCCCCCTGGCCGGGGCGACCGCCGCCGCCGATGCCGACCTCGTGCGTCACGCCGTGGGAGGACACCGTGCTGCCCATGCCCCAGTACCCCTCCATCAGGGTCGCGAGGCGCGTCGCGCTCTCGAGGTCGCCCGAGACGCCGGACGAGCTGTCCCCCTCGAAGAACAGCCGCTCGCCGGCCAGTGATGCGAGCGAGACCATGATGTCGGACTCGTAATCGGAGCGCCATTGCGTGAAGAGGTCCTCGGGCTTCACCGATGCGACCAGGCCGAGGTAGGTGCCGCCCTTCTCGATGGTGGCGATGTCGATCGTGAGGTGCTTGCGCACGCGGTAGGCGACGACCGCGTGGCACGCCTCGTGGACGGCGACCGCGTGCCGCTCCCGCTCGATGTACTCCACGTCCTCGGGCGGGCCGAGGTCCTTGAGCTGCTTCGCCTTGATGACGTCCCGCCACTCGATCGACTCTCGCTGCTCGCGGATCGCGTTGATCAGCGACTCGTTGACGAGATCCTTGATCGTCGCCCCGGTCGCGTAGGGGGTGATGGTCGCGAGCTTCTCAACCTCTTCGTCGCTGAGGCGATGGCTCACCTTGTCCAGGTAGCCGCGGTAGGTGCGGATGCGCCCGACCTTCGACGGGTAGCCCACCTTGTAGATGCGGTCGAGCCGTCCGGGCCGCAGCAGCGCGGGGTCGAGCACGTCCGGGCGGTTCGTCGCCATCATGACCAGGATCCGGTACTTCGGCGGCGGCTTGGGCCGCATCCCGAGCGCGCGCCGGACGATGCGGTTGAAGAACCCGCGCGGCTTCTTGAGGCCCGAGAGCTCGGTGAGGAGCGACTGGAGCGTCCCCATGCCGCCGCCCCCGCCCATCATCCCGCCCATCATGATGCGGTCGAGGCGGCGGCGGGGCGGCTCCTCCTGCGGGCGGCCGGAGAGGTCGAGCAGCGTCCGGGCGATCTGCCCCGAGAGATAGGACAGCCCGTTGCACGGCGGGTCCGCCGACCAGAGGGACGAGCCCACGGGCTGCCCGCCGGGCCCCTGCTGACCCATCATGCCGCGGTTGCCGAGCGAGTCGGCCTCGTCGAAGAAGACGATGACGCCGCCGTACTTCACGGCCAGCTTGCGCAGCTTGCGGAACAGCGACTTCACCTTGAGGATGCCGACGCCCATGAACATGTTGATGAACGCGCCGGGATCGACGAACACGAACGGCTTCCCGGTCTCGCCGGCGACCGCCTCGGCGAGCAAGGTCTTCCCGGCTCCGGGCGGGCCCCACAGGAGGATGCCGCCCGGAACATAGCCTCCGCGCTTCTCGATGGACTCGGGGTCCTCGAGGAAGACCATGTTCTCCTTGATCTTCTCGCGGACGTTGTCCTGGCCCCACACGTCGGTGAACCGAGTCTTGATGTCGTCGGGGTAGTAGACGTCGACGCCGCCGCGCGACAGGAACCAGAACAGCCCGATGAACTGGAACATGATGAAGAAGAAGCCGAAGAACATCTGGAACACGAACGGCAGCGCGGAGGTGATCAGGAAGGGAAGCTGGAAGAGCGCGGTGGCCGGGTGCAGGTCGAACGTCCGGGCAACGACCAGGTCGACGATGAGCAGCACGAACAGGAGCTTGAGCACGCGGCTGACGCGGTAGCGGGTGTAGTCGTTCATACGGCCGGTGCGGCGCTCGAACCCGCTGAAGACGCGCTGGGTCCAGAACCGGTGGTAGGCGGCGGAAGCCTCCGCGATCAGGTAGTGGGTCTGGCGGACCAGCTCGAGCCCGGCCAGCGCGAGCAGCCACCAGTTGCCGCGCAACGTTTGGACGAACGCTTCCCGCATCGAGATGACCGGGTCGAACTGCGCGACGTTCGCCCAGAACAGGACGGTCCACGCGCCGAGGAAGAGCAGGATCAGCTTGACGCGGTCCCAGAGCGGGAGTGGCTTCCGCGTTGGCCGGTCCTCGTCGCGCTCGCGGCTCTTGTACTCGAGAACCGGGCCGTGGGTCAGCGGGTCGAGCCCTTCCCTGTGGTCGCTCATCTCAGCGCTCCTTCACGGTCCAGGAGTCGACGATCTGCTCGATGACCGTCTCGTTGTCACGGTAGCAGTGCGATTCGCAGCGGATCGTGAAGACGTAGAGGTTCTCGGTCTTCGCGTCGAGCACGCCCACCTGGCCGACGCGGATCACCGTGTTGTCGGCCGCGATCGTGGTCGCCCCGGCGGTGATGACGTCGAAGACCATGCGGATCCCGCGGAGGCCATCGGGGAGGGCGAGCTCCTCGTAGTCGATGATGTCCGCCGCGTTCTCCTGGAGCAGGGTGTCGACCTCGTAGAACACGTTCCGCAGGGTGCCGAGCGAGATCTGGTCCCGGGTCGAGAAGTCGAGCCGCCGAACCTGCGCGAGGATGACCGGGTGCTCGGGCGCGCCGCCCAGCTCCAGCACGTGATCGAGGGAGGGATCCGGGTCGCCGTCGTAGCCGACGAGCCAGGGGAAGCCCTCGTCGGTGGCCGCGGAGAGGCTCTGGCCCGTCGCGACGAGCAGCTCGCGCTTGCCGTACTCCTCCCATGAGATCGGGACCTTGAAGAAGGCCTTGTCGTCGTCGCTCTTGACGTACTCGTACTGCGCACCGCCGCAGGAGGCCAGCACGAACGAGGCGGCCACCAGCGCCCCCAGCGGCCGCCACGCAACCCTCCGGGCGCCAGGCAGGGTGGCCATCGCTTCTATCGTCCCACAGAGCGCGCGGGAGATGGGATAGGCAATTCGGGTGGTTCCTACCGGAACCCGCGGGCGATCTCGGCCTCGGCGACGCGGCCGACCCCGATCAGGTAGGCGGCGTCGCGGAGGGTCAGTCCCTCGGTGTCGGCGCGGACCATGACCTGCTCGGTCGCGGCCCCCATGATCTCCTCGAGCCGTCCGTTCACGCGCTCCTCGGTCCACTGCTCACGCTGGAGGTCCTGCACCCACTCGAGGTAGGAGACCGCCACGCCGCCCCCGCTCGCGAGGATGTCGGGGACCACGGTCACCCCGCGCTCGGAGAGCGCCGTGTCGGCGTCGGGCGTCACCGGGAAGTTCCCGACCTCGAGCACGACCTGGGCCTTCACCTCGTCGGAGTTGCCGGGGACGATCGCCTCCTCGAGCGCGGCGAGCGCGAGCACCACGCAGTCGGTCTTGTGGAGGTCCTCGCTGGCGAGCGCCTCCGCGCCGGCGAACCCCGCCACACTCCCGGTCTCGCGCTTGTGCTCGAGCACCGCGGCCGTGTCCAGGCCGTCGCGGGATGCGACGGTTCCTCCCGTGTCGGACACCGCGACGATCGGGTAGCCCATCTCCCGCGCGACGACCGCGAGCCACGAGCCGGCGTTGCCGTAGCCCTGGATCGCGATGGGCGTCTCCTCGCGCCGCCACCCGCGCGCCTTCACCAGGTGGTCGAGGCAGATCGCGGCGCCGCGCCCGGTGGCCGCTTCGCGACCCAGCGAGCCGCCGAGGACGACGGGCTTCCCGGTGATGACCGCGGGGTTCGGGCCGTAGCGGCGCGAGTACTCGTCTGACATCCAGCCCATGATCTTCGGGGTCGTGTTCACGTCGGGCGCCGGCACGTCGACCTGGGGGCCGATGATGTCGGCGATCGCGCGCATGTACGAGCGCGAGAGCCGTTCGAGCTCGGCCTCCGACAGAAGGCGGGGGTCCACCTGCACGCCGCCCTTCCCGCCGCCGAAGGGGATGCTCATGATCGCGGTCTTCCACGTCATGAGCGCCGCGAAGGTACGGACCTCGTCGAGGTCGACGAGCGGGTGGTAGCGGATCCCGCCCTTGAACGGGCCGCGCGCGTTGTTGAACTGGACGCGGTAGCCGCTGAACACCTTGAAGCCGCCGAAGTCCATCGGGACGCGGATCTGGACGGTGAGCTCTCGCGCGGGCGTCGCCAACGCCTCCCGGAGGGACAGCTCCAAGCCGAGCTGATCTGCCGCCCGCTCGGAGAACCCGAGCACGGCCTCGAACGCCGACCCCATCCCCACCCCCTTGTCCTGCTGATACAAGGATACTCGCAGGGAGCGATCGGCGTGACTCCGTAGGATGGGCACGTGGGCTCCTTCGTCCGACACCTGTCGTGCCCCCGCTGTGGACGTACGCACGACCACCGCGTGCCGCAGACGGTGTGCGAGTGTGGTTCGCCACTCCTCGTCGAGTACGACCTTCCGGCGGTCGGGTCGGCGGTCTCGCGCGACGAGATCGCTGTCCGGCGCTCCGACATGTGGCGGTACCGGGAGCTGCTGCCCCTCGACGATCCGGCGCATCCCGTCTCCCTCGGCGAGGGCCTGACGCCGCTGTTCCCGCTCGAGCGCCTCGGCGCGCGGCTCGGCCTCGACCTGTGGCTGAAGGACGAGGGGCTCAACCCGACCGGCACGTTCAAGGCGCGCGGCGCCGCGTGCGGGATCTCGCGGGCGAGGGAGCTGGGGATCGAGGACGTGGCCCTTCCCACCGCGGGGAACGCCGGCGGGGCCTGGGCTGCCTACGGCGCCGCCGCCGGGATCGGCGTCCACGTGGCGATGCCCCGCGACGCGCCCGAGCTGAACCGCCTGGAGTGCCTCGCCTACGGCGCCGACCTGACGCTCGTCGACGGCCTCATCTCCGACGCCGGCCGCCTGATCGCCGACCGCGCCGCCGCCGAGGGCTGGTTCGACGCGGCCACCCTTCGCGAGCCGTACCGCATCGAGGGGAAGAAGACGCTCGGGCTCGAGATCGCGGAGCAGCTCGGGTGGGAGGCGCCGTCGGCGATCGTCTACCCGGCCGGCGGGGGAGTCGGCGCGGTCGGCATCTGGCGCGCGTTCGAGCAGCTGCGGGAGCTCGGGTGGGTTCGGGGTGATCCTCCGCGCCTGATCGTCGTGCAGGCCGAGGGGTGCGCGCCGATCGTCCGCGCGTTCGAGCGCGGCGACGAGGAGACCGAGCCCTGGTCCGGCGCCGAGACGCTGGCGGCCGGCCTCCGGGTCCCATCGCCCCTCGGGGGCTTCCTCGTGCTCCGAGCCCTCCGAGAGACGAAGGGCTCGGCGGTCGCCGTCTCCGACGCGACGATCGTCGAGATGGTGGGGGTGCTGGCGCGCGACGCCGGCGTGCTCGCCGCCCCCGAGGGCGCAGCTACCCTCGCGGCCGCCATCCAGCTGCGCGACCGCGGCGAGCTTGGCGAAGGGGAGCGGGTCGTGCTGCTCAACACCGGGAGCGGGCTGAAGTACCCGGAGGTGCTCGCCACCAACCGGGGCTGAGGGGGGCTGGCCCGCCCGGCGCCGCGAGCGTACGCTTGCCGTTCGGAGGCCCGATTGGACACGAAACGCCGAGAGACCGACGTGCAGGCGCCCGCCGCCGTTCCCGTGACGCGGCCGCCGGAGATGAGCCCGTTCGAGGCCGTCAACTACTTCTTCGACCTGGCGGCGGACCACATCGACCTCGACGACGAGATGCGCGAGATCCTGCGCACGACCTACCGGGAGCTGCGCGTGCAGGTGCCGGTGCGGATGGACGACGGCCGCCTCGTGGTGTTCACCGGGTACCGGGTGCAGCACAACGGCGCCCGCGGCCCGTACAAGGGTGGGGTCCGCTACCACCCCGACGCCGACCTCGACGAGGTGCGGGCGCTGGCCTCACTGATGACCTGGAAGACGGCCGTGGTCGACATCCCCTACGGCGGCGCGAAGGGCGGCGTGCAGTGCGAGCCGGGGATCCTCTCGCAGAAGGAGCTCGAGCGGCTCACGCGGCGCTTCACCTCGACGATCAGCTACGTGCTCGGCGTGAATCGCGACATCCCCGCGCCCGACGTGAACACGAACGCGCAGACGATGGCCTGGATGATGGACGCGTACTCGAGCCGCTACGGCTACACCCCGGCGATCGTGACCGGCAAGCCGGTCGAGCTCGGCGGGTCCTACGGGCGCGATGCGGCCACCGGGCGCGGGGTCGTGTACTCGCTGCGCGAGGCCGCGAGGGACCTGGGTGTCGACCTCCAGGGCGCGACGGTCGCGATCCAAGGGTTCGGCAATGTGGGGTCGTGGACGGCGCGGCTCATCGGCGAGATCGGCTGCAAGGTCGTGTCGGTCTCGGACGTGCGCGGCGGCATCTACCGTGGCGACGGCCTCGACGTGCAGGCGCTGTTCGACCACGTGCAGGAGAGCGGCACGGTCGTCGACTTCCCCGGCGTCGACGGCATCACGAACGAGGAGCTCCTGACCCTCGGCGTCGACGTGCTGATCCCGGCCGCGCTGTCGCGCGTGATCAACGAGGAGAACGCGGGCACCGTGCGCGCCGGCACGATCGTCGAGGCGGCGAACCACCCGGTGACCCCGGCCGCCGACGTGATCCTCGCCGAGCGCGGGGTGAACGTGATCCCCGACATCCTGGCGAACGCCGGGGGCGTGACCGTCTCGTACTTCGAGTGGGTCCAGAACATCCAGCAGTTCCGCTGGGAGGAGCAGCAGGTCAACGAGCAGCTCGCCAAGACGATGGCGCGCGCCTGGCAGGAGATCTATGCCCGTGCCACGGTCGACGGCGTCGACCTGCGCCTCGCCGCGTTCGCGATCGCGGTCGAGAAGGTCAGCCGCGCGGCGCGGCTGCGCGGCTACGTCTAGCCTCGGCGCCCTGGCTCCCCCTACTGCCCGCTGAACCGCGGGGTCCGCTTCTCGAGGAACGCCTCGACGGCCTCCTTGTGGTCCTCGCTCTCGATGCAGCGCGCCTGCGCGTGGCCCTGTGCCTCCAGCGACGCCTCGTAGGCGTTCTCGTGGGCACGGGAGATCAGGGTCTTGGACAGCGATACCGGGATGGGCGGGGAGTGCACGAGCGCTCTCGCGTACGCCTCGGCCTGCGCCGCGAGCTCGGCCGCCGGGACCACCCGGTTCACGAGCCCGATCTGAAGGGCCTCGTCGGCCTCCACCGTGCGCCCGGTCCACACGATCTCCTTCGTCCGCGCCGGGCCGATCAGGCGGGTGAGGTGGAACGGGCCGCCGAGATCGGGGACGATGCCGAAGCGGACCTCGGGGAGCGCGAGCTGCACGTCGTCGGCGGCGATCCGGAGGTCGCAGGAGAGCGCGAGCTGGAACCCGGCGCCGAGCGCGTTGCCGTGGATCGCCGCGACCGTGGGCTTCTCCATGAGGGTGAGCCACTCGCCGGCCAGCTGAGCGGTGCGCACGAACGTTCGGAACCGCGCGCCGCGGGTGCCGGAGAGCTGCCCCAGGAGGGCCACGTCGATGCCCGCGGAGAACGACTTCCCCTGTCCCTTCAGCAGCACGACCCGGACGCCGGGGTCGGTCCCCGCAGCACGCGCCGCCTGCCCCAGCTCGGTGAACATCTGCGCGTTCATCGCGTTGAGCTTCTGCGGCCGGGCCATCTCGATCGTGGCCACCGCGTCGTGCACGCCGTAGGTGATGGTCTCGAACTCGGCCACGCTCTCCTCCTTCTCGGTTTCTCGAAAGTCTCGCACACGGGCGGCGGCGGCCCGGTCAGGCGCCGAGGAGGTGGCGACGCACCGCCTCCGCGGGGCCGGCCATGATCGCCTGGTCGCCGGCGCGGAGCGCCCCGGCGAGCGTCGAGGCGGGCCGCACCTGGCCGTCGCGGAGGAAGGCGAGCAGGCGGATCCCCTCGGCGCGCCACGCGGCGAGGGTCTCGGTCCCGACGTCCGCCGAGACCCTGTGGCGTACGGCGACCAGCTCGAGCCCATCGAGATGGATGGTCCGCGGGACCCGCTCGTCGATCGCCGCCGCCACGAAGGCGCCGGCCGCGGCCTTGGTGGTGCTGACGGCCGCGTCGACGCCGAACGCGCCGGCGACTCGCTCGGACAGGTCCTCGTCGAAGATGCGAGCCACCGTGTGCAGCCCTGGATGCAGGCGCCGGGCCTGCATGCACGCGCCGACGTTCGTGAGGTCGTCGTCGGTGCACGCGATGAAGCACCACGCGTCGTCGATCCCGACCTGCTCGAGGTTCTCGGGCAGGCGCGCGTCCATCACGAGCACCGGCACGTTCGGATCCACGGCTTCGGCGAAGCGGTTGCCCGCCGACCGCTCGACGATCGACACGGGCACGCCGAGCTCACCGAGCAGCTGCTGGGTCCGGAAGCCCGCGGTCCCGAGCCCGGCGATCACGACGTGGTCCGAGAGTCGCCGGGCCCGGCGTCCCATCCGCTCGTCGAGCCGCGACGCGGTGGCAACCGACGCGAGCCAGGAGAACAGGACGCCGAGCAGCGCCCCGCCGGCCACCATCGAGCCGACGCCGAAGACCTTCAGCCAGGCCGCCTCGTCGTCGACCGTCGAGTTGCCGAGGGCCGTCGTGACGGCCACGTACACGGCGTCGATCGGGTTGAGATCGAGCGCGACGGCGAACACGGCCACGGTCGCGAGCAGCCAGAGCCCAAGGACGAGCGCGGCCATCGGCAGGAGGGTGGTCGGAGCGCGCAGGCGGCGGCGACGCGGAGTGGCCCGGTGGTGAGGGACGGGATGGCTCGTCGCGCGGGTGATCGTCGCGTCCCGATTCCGGAGGGCGAGGCGGAGGACGTCGAGGAGGCGGCCACCGACGAGCACCTGATCGCCGGGATGGAGCGGCCGGTCGTCGGCCGTCACCGGCAGCCACGCGCCGTCGCGATCGGCGCGAGCCACCACCGCGCATGCGTGCTCGCGCTTGACCTCTGCCGGAGAGCGCCCCTCGAGCGGCGAGCCGGGTGAGACGGGCATACGGCAGAGCGGCACCTCGTCGTCGCCGAGGCGGAGGGTCTCCACCACCTCCTGTCCGGCGGCCGCCGCCACGAACGCCGGCGCCGCCAGCGCCGACACGCTGTAGGTGCGCCGGATGTTGAGCCCCTCGCCGACGGCGTCGATCAGGGAGGGATCGAACGCGCGAAGGACCACCGGGACGTCCGGCCCCGCCGAGTGCGCCGCCACCGCCGCCGCGAGGTTGTCGAGGTCGTCGTCGGCGAGCGCGAGCAACGAGGTGGCCCGCGCGAGCCCCGCCTCGAGCAGGGCCGGCTCTCGCTTGGGTCCGGCTTCGATGAGGGTGGCGTCCTCCAGCAGAGTCGCGAGCGCCGGGTCCGGCCCCGACGCGACCACGGCGACCTCCCCCCCTCGGCCGCGCAGCTCCCGCGCGACCCGGACGGTGAGCCGGCTGAGCCCGCTGATCACGAACCGCTGCCCGGTAAGCACGAGGTCATGCTACGCGGGCACCGGGGCGGGGGACCGTTACGATGAGGAGGTCCCGGGCGCTTAGCTCAGCGGGAGAGCGCCGCCCTTACAAGGCGGAGGTCGGTGGTTCGAAACCACCAGCGCCCACCAGCGAAGCAGCAGGTCAGGCGCGTTTTTCCAAGCCGAGCATGGCCTCCTAGGCCTCGGGAGATTCCGCACAGATTCCGCGAGAGATTGTGAAAATGCGGCCCTGGGCCTCCTTCGGGTCTGCGAGAGACCTGGTCACCGACTTGCCAATCACCGTTCCCGCCCCAGC
>DASWKG010000093.1:0-7406 GCA_036396755.1 Actinomycetota bacterium | reverse complement strand
GCGGCCTGACCCCCCGGTATCCTGTCGCCATGCGCGCGCTGGCGGCCCTCCTCGGGCTCGGAGCGGGGCTCGCGGTCGGCGCGATGGCCCTCCGGCCCGAGGCGGTCCAGCACGACGTCGACCTGCCGGTCGTCGAGCAGGAGGCCCCCGGGCCGGACGATCCGCCGGTCGTGTGGATCACCGCCGATGTCGAGGAGGTGACCGCTCGCGAGGTGCTGGTGCGCGAGGGCGAGGGCCCCCAGATCCGCCTCGGACGGTTCGCCGCCGGGGCGACGCGGTTCCTTCGGCTCGAGGGAGACGAGTGGGTGCGGGCCGGGTCGACGCCGGGGGCGGGGACACCCGTCTGCGTGGAGGCCCTCCTCGACGACGGCCGCTTCCTGGCGCTGCGGGTGTTCCTCGAGGCCACCTGCTCGCCGGTCCCGTGACCGACCTCGTTCCCACCGGCGAGCGAACGCTCCCGAGCGTCCCCAGCGAGAACTACTGGTACCGGCGGCACGTCGCCGCCTACCGGTTCGCGAGGCGGCACGCACGCGGGCGGGTGCTCGACGCGGGCTGCGGCGAGGGCTACGGCACCCGGCTGCTCGGCCACGCGCCGGTCGTCGGCCTCGATCTCGACGCCGCGGTCGCCGCGAGGGCCGCGCGCCGCTACCCCGCCGCGCGATTCCTCGCCGCCGACCTCTGCCGCCTGTCGGTCCGGCCCTCGTCGGTCGACACGATCGTGGCCCTGCAGGTCCTCGAGCACCTGTGGTGCCCCGACGAGTTCCTGGCGGCGTGCCGGGAAGCCCTGCGCCCGGGCGGCACGCTGGTCGTCTCGACGCCGAACCGGGACACCTTCCCCGCCGGGCGCAACCCGTCCCACGTCCACGAGTACGACCGACGCGAGCTCGAGGCGCTCCTGCGGCGCCACTTCGACGCCGTCACCGTCGTCGCGACCACCCACGGCCCGCTCCTGCGCCTGCTCGATCGCTTCCTCGGCGAGCCCGTGCAGCACCGCCTGGTTCGCCGTCCCTACGAGCAGCAGCCGGCCTGGCTCCGCGCCGTCCTCCGGACGGTCCGGTCGCATGACCTCGGGATCACGCGCGATGCGGAGCGCGGGCTCGACCTCGTCGCGGTCGGCACGCGGTACGATCGCGAACGTGGCTGATCAGCCGGACGTCACGACCGTTCACCTCGGACAGTTCACGCGGGAGACGGCGAACGCGATCGCCGGCGAGCTCGAGGAGCTCGGCATCGTGTGGTGGTACAAGGAGCCCGGCTTCTTCAGCCAGATCTGGGAGGTGGGCGTGCGGCTGTTCGTCGACCGCGCGCACCTCGCCAAGGCGAAGGAGATCGCCGAGCGGCTGTCGCGCGGGCCCGGAGACCCGCCGCCGCCTCCGGTGGGCCCCGCAGACGACTGAGCGCTACTCCGAGGTCAGGCCGCCCGGTTCCGCTTCTTGCGCTCGCCGCGGGTGAGCGGGTAGCGGACGGGAACGTGCGCCCAGCAGAAGCTCGCCTTGTTGTACTTGGAGATGCGGGTCTCACAGCCGCCGTGGGCGCAGACTCGGCCCTCTCGGTAGACGCGGTTCGGGCGCGGCAGCTCGCGGGGTCGGGACCCTCGGATCACGGTGTTCTCGGCCATCTCACTTCCCCCCTTGCGGCCTCGCCTGAGGCCGTGGTTCGTCCCGTGCGAGATACGAACCGCCCTCGCACGGGCGCTATTCCCTGTCCCCACAGAGATGGTCGGCCGGTTGGGGGGTCGCCTTTACCGTTCCGGCGGTTCCCGGCCCCGGAGCTTCGCGACGCGGCCCGGATTGCCCACGATGACCGCGAGGTCCGGGTATCGGCCGCGGGCCACGGTCTGCGCCCCCACGACCGAGCCGGGCCCGATGCGGGTGCCTCGCAGCACGCTGGCCTTTTCGCCGATCCAGCTCCCCGCCCCGATCCGAACCGGCGACTTCACGATCCCCTGCACGCGGATCGGGCGCTCGGGGTCGTCGAAGCGGTGGTCGAAGTCGGCCACGTAGACCCCGTCGGCGACGATCGTCTCGTCGCCGATCTCGACGTCGAGGTAGCAGTTGACGACGTCCCAGGCCCCGAAGACGACCTTGTCGCCGACCCGCAGGAAGCCCTCGTGGCAGCGGATCGCCGTGCCGCGCCCGATCCACACCCATCGGCCCAGCTCGAGGTGGCCGAGCCCGCGCCGGCATTCCACGCGCGCCCCGCGGGAGAGGAACACCATCCCCCGCGTCACGACGTGCGGGTTGCGCAGCCGGAACCACAGGTAGCGAACGCCGTATCCCCAGTAGCGCGGCGCGTACATCCGGCGCCGGACGATCGCCCGAAGCCACTTCACCGGGCCCGCCAGGGGTTAGCGCTCCCTCGGGCGCTCCGCGTAGAGCAGCAGGTTGTAGAAGAGACGCTTGGGCAGGGCGCGGTAGAGCACCTCGTCGAGCCGGTAGAGGCCGAGCCAGGTGCGGTAGGCGAAGGTCCCCCACCGTGGGCCGAACAGGCCGGGCCGGGCCTGGGCCTCCATCGTGCGGACGGCCCAGCCGAAGAGGCTCGAGACCAGCTCCTCGGTCTCGGTGCGCGTTCGGACGAACCCCGCCTCGAGCGCCCAGAGCGCCACGTCGTCGGGCTCGAACGTGTGGAGGTCCACCGCGAACTCTAGGTCGCGGAGGACGCGCTCGTCCTCGGACGTCGGCGCCGACGCCGGCGGCTTCCTCAGCCCGCCGACCAGCCGGTCGGCGACGCCGAACGCGCGATCCGCGAGCCGCTTCGCGCCTCCGGCGATGCGGTCGCCCATCCACGTGGGCTCGCCCGCGATGAAGAGCGCGCCGCCGGGCCGCAGGACGCGGTGCATCTCGGCGATCGCCCCCTTCGGATCGGGCAGGTGGTGCAGGAACGCGTGCCCGACCACGAGGTCGAACTCGCCGTCACCGTAGGGCAGGCCCTCGGCGTCGGCCGTCTGCGTCCGCAGGTCGCACCCGATGCGCCGCGCGCTCTCGGCACAGACCGAGAGCATCCCCGGCGAGATGTCGGTCGCGTGCGCCTCCTCCACGTACCCCGCCTTCCAGAGGTTGAGGAGGAAGAAGCCCGTGCCGCTGCCGATCTCGAGGACGCGCCCGTAGCGGCGGCGCGGGAGCATCCGCTCGGCGCGCTCGCGCACGTACCGCACGCTCCGCTCGTCGAAGGAGATGGCCCACTTGCCGTCGTAGGAGGCCGCGGCGGCGTCGTGGTAGAGGATGTTCGCGGTCTTCGGGTCCACGCGGGCGCGCGTCATCAGCGGCCCTTGAACTTCGCCTTGCCGGGGCCCTCCTCGATGAACGAGCGCATGCCCTCCTTCTGGTCCTCGGTCGTGAACAGGTCCGAGAACACCTCGCGCTCGAGCGCCAGCCCGGTCCGGAGGTCGACCCGCGATCCCCAGTTGACCGCCGACTTCGCCGCCCGCAGCGCGGCCAGCGGGCCCTGCGCGTACTTCCGCGCCACCACGACCGTCTCCTCGTAGAGCAGGGCGGCCGGGTGCACGGCGTCGACGAGGCCGATGCCCAGTGCCTCGGTCGCCTTCACGTGCCGCCCCGAGTAGATGAGGTCCTTCGCCCGGGCGGGGCCGACGAGCCGGGGGAGGCGCTGGGTGCCGCCCGCGCCCGGGATGATGCCGAGCAGGATCTCGGGCTGGCCGATCTTCGCGTCGTCGGCGGCGAACCGGAAGTCGGCGCACAGCGCCAGCTCGCACCCGCCGCCGAGCGCGTAGCCGGTGATCGCGGCGATCGTGACCTTCGGGATGTCCTCGACCGCGTTGAACGCCTCCTGCAGGAACTGGATGTACGGGCGAACCTCGGCGGGGCTCCGCTCGGCCATCACCTTGACGTCGGCGCCGGCGGCGAACAGCTTCTCGCCACCGTAGAGGACGACCGCGCCCACGTCCTCGCGACGACCCGCCTCCCGAGCCGCATCGAAGAGGCCCTCGGCGACCTCCTCGTTGATCGCGTTCATCGGCGGACGGTCGAGCCGGATGGTCCCGACACCGTCCTCCACCTCCAGGCGAACGAGCTCTCCCATGGATCCTCCTCGCTGTTCCCGATGCAGCGCGTCAAGCGCGCGACCGGCGGGTCGGCGTCATCTTAGTGCTCCGGGGTGATCTCCATCTCGTACGCGCCGGCGCGCATCCGCACGTCGAACCACCGGAAGAATCCTTCTTGGCCGAGGAGGTGGAACGCGAACGGCCAGGGGTCACAGAACCAGACCGGCGCCTCCCAGACGGTGTCGCCGAGGGTGAGCTGCACCGAGGCGCGACGCGCGCTCGTGACGAACCCGCCGACCCCGAGTCGCTCCTGCGGGGCCGCGGCGAGGTCGATGCCCGCGGCCTCGGCTACCCACGCCCCGAAGCGGTTGTGCAGGGAGCCGGTGTCCAGCAGGCAGAGCTGCGGGGCGCGGGAGATCCCCTCCACCTGCACGGGCACCGCCGGGCGCAAGTAGTCGTTCGTCGTTCCCGGAAGCTCCTTGAACGCGAACCTCATGCGGGAGCCGAGCCGCCGGCCTCGGCCTCGTCGGCGGGGACCCGGAACATGGCGTCGGCCTGCTGGTTGTGGCGCTCGAGCCACGCCAGGACGGCCTGGGGGGTGTCGGCGGCCACCAGGACCTCGAGCCCGCGCTGCGCGACCCACCGACCCCGGTACGCGCGGAGCAGCTCGGCCTCCCGCCCCTGGTGCGGACCGACGCCCTCGGGAACGGCGACGATCACCTCCTTGCTCCGTCGTCCGACCATGAAGCCCAGCCGCGCCAGGACGCGCCGAGCTTGGTGGGTGTTGAAATCGGCTCGATCGAGACCGGTCACCACCCCGAGGACCTGCTTGGGGGGGAAGCGACGACCGCCGATCACCACGTAGTGCTCGCCGATCGGCTCGGGCATCACGCCGAGCAGCGATCGCTCCACCTCGTCGTCGGCGAGCAGGAACTCCTGGTCGGCGATGGTCGCCTGTACCTGATTCATACTTACTGTATAGCACTTACTGCCGTGGCCCTCCAACGGACTCCGTCAGGCGGTAGCCTCGGGGGGTGAGAAGAGCGATCCTGCCGCTCGCCGTGGTCGTGGCGGCTCTCGTGGCCACGGCCTGCGGGCAGCGCGTGCCGTCGGGCGGGCCGGACGCGGGGCCGGGGTCGTCTTCCCCCATGGCGACCGCATCGCCGTCCCCCTCCCCGCTTCCCTCCCCGACCGCCTACCCTTCGCCCGATACGGCGCCCACGGCATCGGCCGACCCGTTCCGGGGGCTGGGTGCATGGGTGGACATCTTCGATCGCACCGCCTTCGGCGACCCGGAGGGCACGGTGGCGACGCTCGAGGCTCGGGGGGTGCGGACGCTCTACCTGGAGACGCAGAGCTACCGATTCCGGGGCGACTTCCGCTTCCCGGAGCCGCTGGGCCGGTTCCTCGATGCGGCGCACGAGGCCGGGATCAAGGTGGTCGCCTGGTACGTGCCGGGGTTCGACGACCTCGCGCGCGACCTCGATCGCTCGCTCGCCGCGATCGACTTCGCGAGCCCCACCGGCCAGCGGTTCGACGGGTTCGGGCTCGACATCGAGGTCACCGTGGTGGCCGACCCCGCCGAGCGGGCCGAGCGCGTCGTCGAGCTGTCGAGCGACATCCGGATGCTGGCGGACCAGGGCTATCCGCTCGGCGCGATCGTCCCATCGCCGCTTCGCTCGTCTTCCTACTGGCCGATCCTCCCGATGGCGGAGCTCGGAGCGATCTACGACGCGATGCTCCCCATGGCGTATTGGACCGGCCACGCGTCCGGCGAGGGCGGCGCCCACGACTACATCTCCGAGAGCATCCAGATCGTCCGTGACGAGACGGGACGGCCGGGCATCCCGATCCACGTGATCGGCGGCCTGGCCGGCGAGTCGGGCGCGGAGGAGATCGACGGCTTCGTCCGGGCGGTGAAGGAGGGCAAGGTGCGCGGTGCGAGCCTTTACGACGCGGCCTCGACCGACGAGGCGGGCTGGGCCGCCCTCGGGCCGCTCCGCTGACGGGTACGCTGAACCCGCCGTGACCGACCTGATGGGCGACTTCGACGGGACCTTTCCCTTCGAGCCGCGCTACGAGCGCGTCGCGGAGGACGTCCGGCTCCACTACGTGGACGAGGGCTCCGGCGATCCTGTGCTGCTGCTCCACGGCAACCCGACGTGGAGCTACCTGTACCGGAAGATCATCCCGCCGGTGGTCGACGCCGGGCACCGGGCGATCGCCGTCGACCACATGGGGTTCGGGCGCTCCGACCGGCCGGCGGGCCATCGCCGCTACACGATGCGCTCGCACGTCGAGAACCTGCTCGCGTTCATCCGAGCGCTCGACCTCCGCGAGATCACGCTCGTGATGCAGGACTGGGGCGGCCCCATCGGCTTCGGCGCCGCGGCGGAGGAGCCGGAGCGCGTCGCGCGACTGGTGATCATGAACACCGGGGTGGGCGTGTTCCCGAGCGACATCGACCTGCCGTTCCACAAGCGGTTCCTCGAGCGCGGGCTGGGCGAGATCCTGTGCCTCGGGGCCAACCTGTTCGTCGAGGGGATGGCCGGCGGCATGAGCGCCGAGGCGGCGACGCCCGAGGTCATGGGCGCCTACCGCGCTCCATTTCCCGACTACCACTCCCGCGTGCCGATCCTCGCGTTCGCGAGGGACGTCCCCATCGGCCGCGAGCATCCCACCGCGGCGTACATGCACGAGGTCGCCGCGAAGATCGCGTCGCTGGAGCGGCCCGCCCTGCTCATCTGGGGCATGCGCGACCACGTCTTCCCGGCGCCGATCCTGGGCTTCTGGCGCGGCCTCTACCCCGACGCCGAGGTCGTCGAGATCCCCGAGGGCAAGCACTACATCCAGGAGGACGCCCCGGCGGAGATCGCCGAGGCCCTGGTCCGGTTCCTCGGCAGCTGACCCGCCTCGAGGGGCCTCCACGAGGCGCATCTGCATCGCTGCTGCAAGTAGACTGGGTCACGTGACCGAGATCGTGGCGATGCTGCGCCAGCGCGGCTACCGGATCACGCCCCAGCGGGAGGCCATCATCGAGGAGGTCATGGGATCGGAGGGGCACATCACGCCGCAGGACGTGGCCCGGCGGGTCCAGCGACGGATGCCGGCGGTGAACCCCTCGACGGTCTATCGGACGCTCGAGCTGCTCGAGCGCGAGGGGGTCGTGAAGCACTCGCACCTCGAGCGGGGGGCCGAATACCACCGCGCTGGCGAGGGCGAGCACGTCCACCTGACGTGCTCGCGGTGCGGCGCCGGCGACGACCTGTCGCTCGCGGAGGCCGAGTCGCTGCGAGGGCTGGTTCGCAAGCACCGGGGCTTCCTGCCCGACCTCACGCACTTCGCGATCAGCGGTCTGTGCGCCGCGTGCCAGGCCGCTACGAGGTGAAGAACGCCGGGAGCACCG
>DASWKG010000092.1:0-2826 GCA_036396755.1 Actinomycetota bacterium | reverse complement strand
GTCGACGAAGCCGGCCTCCCGGAGCCGGTCGGCCCGCGGCGTCTCGTGGGCCGGGAGGCCGTCGATGCGCTGGAGCTCGATCTTCCGCAGGCGTCCCTCCTTGACCAGACCGACCAGAGGGTCGACCCAGGCGTCGTTCGCGTCGGCCGCGGGGAACGTGAGGAGGCTCCGAGCGCCGCGCTCCAGGAAGGCCGCCGGGTCGCCCGCCTGGAGGATGACGTAGGCCCCCGCCGCCCGTGATGGGCGTCCGGCGCCCTCGGGCCAGGGAAGCGCCATGCCGTATGGCTGCGCGGGGTCGGTGGCCGCCAGGGCCACCGCCGTGTCCCGGTCTCCGGGCTCTCGGAGGTCGCGGAGGCGGTCCACCGCGCCGGGCAGAGCGAACTGCGCGGCGCCGAGCCCGGCCACGAAGTACCCGCGCCGCACCTTCCCCGACTCCTCCATGGCCTTCAGCACGCCGTAGGCCGCGGCGAACCCCCCGGGCACGCCCTCCGCCAGCGTCGCCTCCCGGGTCACGACGCCGTGCCGGTCGATCAGCTGGAGCGCCCGGGCGTGGGCGATCTCGGTGGGGGACGGCCCCGGCTCGAGGAGCGGAGCCACGAGCGACCATCTGCCGGCGCCGGCCGGAGGGCCGACCCGCCGAAGCGCACCGGGTCGGGGCTTCCCCTTCGAGGCCCGGGGGCGCCTTCCCAGCACGGCGCGGAGCGGGGCCACCGTGTCGTTCGTGACGTCGCCCGCCCACACGAGATCCCACAGCGCCTGGAGCACGATCCGTTCGTCGGCCGTCCCCGCCGCGGCCACGAGGTCCGGCCAGAACGAGGCACCTCGCTTCGCCAGATGCCTCCGCAACGCCCGATGGACCGGTCCATCGGGCCGTTCCTCCGGCGGGACCGGGGCCAGGAACCGAAGGCGGTCGCGGAAATACAAGGACACGCGCCCGTCGTCGGCGCCCAGTCCACCCGCGCCCACCCACACCAGCTCACCCGATGCGCAGAGCGCATCGAGGTCGGCCGGCCGGTACCCCGCCACGCGGGACGGCAGCACGTCGGACTCCAGCACCGACGCCGGGACGGCCGCCCCCTGCAACTGCTCGACCACTTCCGCCAGGGCGCCGGGGCCCTGCCGGGGTCGGGTCAGGCCCTGCCACTCGGGGAGGAACCGCCCCAGGGCGGCTCCGTCGACCGGCTCGACCTCTCTCCGGAGCGCCGCGAGCGATCGCCGCCGGAGCGCTCGCAGGACATCGAGGTCGCACCACTCCCGCTCCATCCCCCCCGGCCGGAACTCGCCCCGCACCACGCGACCCTCCGCCTCGAGCGCGACGAGCGCCGCAACGACGCGGTCCTCCGGCACGCCGAGCCGTCGCGCCGCCTCGAGCGCGTGGAACGGGCCGTGCGTTCGCGCGAACCGCGCCACGAGGCTGCGGAGCGGCTCGGCCACGCTCTCCGCGAACGCCGCCGGCACACCTCGGGGGATGCTGGTGCCCAGCGCGTCGCGCAGCCGCCCGGCGTCCTCCACGGCGGCGACCCGTTCCTCGCCGGCCACGCGGACCCTCATGGCGCGCCGCCGGTAGAGCAGCGAATCGATCCACGGCGCCGGATCACCCGACGAGCGGGCCACGATCTCCTCCTTCGTCAGGTCTCCCACCCGGCGGAGCAGGTCGTGGAGGTCGTCCTGGTTCCGGGCCCGGCGTCCCTTGGCGAGCGCCTGGAGCTCGAGCTCGAGGTCGTCCAGCGCGGCGGGATCGATCAGCTCCCGGAGGTCCTCGGCGCCGAGGAGCTCGCGAAGCAGGTCGCGGTCCAGCGCCAGCGCCGCGGCTCGTCGCTCCGCGAGCGGCGCGTCGCCCTCGTACATGTAGACCGCGATCCACGAGAACAGCAGCGACTGCGCGAACGGCGACGCCCCGTTCGTCTCGACCGGCACCATCCGGATCCGCCGGGCCCGTACGTCGGCCAGCACCTGCTTCAACGCCGGGAGGTCGAACACGTCGCGCAGGCACTCCCGTGTCGCTTCGAGCAGGATGGGGAACGTCGGGTGCTTCGACGCCGCCTGGAGCAGGTCGGCGGAGCGCTGCCGCTGCTGCCACAGCGGGGTCCGCTTGCCGGGCGACCGGCGGGGGAGGAGCAGCGCCCGGGCCGCCGACTCCCGGAAGGCCGACGCGAACAGCGCGGTGGCCGGGAGCTGCCGCATCACCAGCTCCTCGATCTCGTCCGGATCGAACACGAGGTCCTCGATCGGGATGCGCTCCTCGGATTCGGGCAGACGGATCACGATGCCGTCGTCGCTCCACAGGACCTGGACGCCCACGCCCATCCGCTCGGCCAGGCGGGCCTCGATGGCCATGGCCCACGGCGCGTGCACCCTGGCCCCGAACGGCGAGAGCACACACACCCGCCAGTCGCCGATCGAGTCGGGGAACCGCTCGACCACGATGGTCCGGTCGTCGGGGACGGCGCCGGCGGCCTCCCGCTCGTCGGCCACGTACGCCAGGAGGTTCCGGGCGGCCAGCTCGTCGAGGCCGTGCTCGCTCCGCAGCCGGGCCACGGCGCGGTCCCCGGGCTCGCTCCCGATGGTCCGGGTGAACTCGCCGATGGCTCGCCCCAGCTCGAGCGGACGCCCCGGCTTGTCGCCCTTCCAGAACGGCATCTTCCCCGGCTGGCCGGGGGCGGGGGACACGATCACCCGGTCCAGGGTGATCTCCTCGATCCGCCACGAGCTCGCCCCGAGCAGGAACACCTCGCCCACCCGGCTCTCGTACACCATCTCCTCGTCGAGCTCGCCGACCCGCGTGCCGTCAGCCAGGAACACCCCGAACAGCCCGCGGTCGGGGAT
>DASWKG010000091.1:0-11734 GCA_036396755.1 Actinomycetota bacterium | reverse complement strand
TCACGCCGTCGGTGTAGCCGGTCGCCTGGCCCGAGGTGAGCATCGCGGCGATCTTGTTGAGCCCGGGGCCGGCGCCCGCGGCGGGGGTGACGCTGAAGGTCACCGTCGACTCGGTCTCGTCCGAGACCGGCCCGATGGGCTCGGTGGCCGCGTCCACGCTCCATCCGGCGGGCACCGTCAGCGTGGCGGACCCGCCCGCGAGCGTTCCGGAGCCCGACCGGACGTGCAGGGTCACGTCGAACGGGTCGCCGGCGACGTTGAAGAAGCTCGAGAACGTGAGGTACTCGAGGGTGCCCAGCGGCAGGCCCCCGGGATCGGGGAGCGTGGCGCCGTAGAGGATCGCGTCGTCGCGGCCGGCGTACTCGACGCCGCCGACCGTGGCCCCGTTCCGCTGGAAGGGCACGAAGGACTGGCTCATGCCGTAGCGGGGGCATCCGGGAGGCGACTGCGCCACCCACATGCTGCGGCTCTGCGTCGGGTAGGCCGCCCCGCCCTCGGATGCCACCTCGGCCCAGGTCTTCGGTGTGCCCGGGACCCCGCCGTGCGTGTTCCCGACCGGCCACAGGTACGGGGAGTCGTACCCGGTCCACACGCCCGAGACCGTCTCGAGGCCCGAGGGCGTGAAGCCCGTGGTGCAGTGGGCCGACGCGACGGTGCCGCCGTTCCCCGCGGAGCTCCCGCCCGAGAAGACCTTCTTCACCTGCCAGGTGCTGAGTGCGTTCGGGCCAGTCAGCTGCTCGGGGAACATCTCGGGGTCGGCCGCCGCCAGGACGCCCTCCCAGATGAAGCGGCCCGCCTGCTGGTGGTTGCCGTGCCCCGACGCGAGGCTCGGGGTGAAGCCGATGTAGATGTCCGGCTGGGTGGTGCGGATGATCCGCGTGATCCGGCGCAGCGACTCCTCGTGGTTCCACATGAGCTGGGTGAGCGGCGCGCTCTGGTTGTAGAAGAAGTCCACCGCGTCGATGTTGAAGACGTCGACGGTGCCGGAGCGGTAGTGCGCCGCACGGTCCTCGTTCTCGCGGCGAAGGCCGAGCGCCGGGCCCTTCTCGGGGCCGACGGCGTTCCCGCCGCCCTCGCCGCGGGTGACCATGATGATCCCGCACTTGATGTCGTACAGGTCGTGCCAGACCCCGCACGGCCCGATGATGCTGGTGTCGTCGTCGGGGTGGGCCCACTCGCCCATCACGTTGATCTTCACCGCCGGGGGAGCGACGTAGCCCGAGGCGGGCTCGGTGCCGCTCGGGGATCGGGCGCCGGCGGGGGGGAGCCCTGAGGCGAGGATCGCGAGGAGGCTCGCGGTCAGCGCGAGCGGGACGCGTGGGGGGGACGGGGCGGATGGGCGTTTCACGGGCGCTCTCCTTCTCTGTAACCGGTTACGGTACCGGTTACGGTATTTCCTCTCCGGCCCGCATGTCAAGGTGGCCCGGGGCGGCCTAGATGCCCCTTCGGCGGAGGGCCTCGCGGTTGTGGCGCTGGTCCGCCTCCGCCCGGCCCGGCGGGTCTCCGGGGCCCGGGATCCGGTCCTGCTCCACCACGATCCAGCCGGAGTAGCCGGTGGCGAGGAGCCCGTCGAGGAAGCTGCCGACGTCGAGGTCGCCCTCGCCGAGCCGGCAGAAGGCCCCGCGCCGCCAGACCGCCTCCATCCCCGCGCGGTCGGCGACGACGCCGTCCAGCACCTCGACCCGCGCGTCCTTCAGGTGGATGTGGTTGATCCTGTCGCCCCATTCCTTCAGGGCGACGGCCGCATCCCCTCCACCCAGGAGGAGGTGGCCCGTGTCGAGGCACAGGCCGACGTCGGTCCGCTCGAGCAGACGGTCGATCTCGTGCGGCGCCTCGACGAAGGTGCAGGCGTGGTGGTGGAACGTGGGCTCGAGCCCGCGGGCACGGCACCGGTCAGTGGCTCGTCCGAGTCCCTCCGCCAGCCGGTCCCAGCCCGCGTCGTCGAGCCACAGCTCGGGACGGTCGCGGCCGGCCCCGGGGTTCGCGGCCCGTGCCGGGGAGCCCGCGTCGGCCAGCGTCGGCCGCGGCGGCGGCGCGCCGTCGGCCGCGTCGAGGGCGTCCGCGAACACCGTCAGCGCCGCGTCCAGCACGCGCAGGTCCTCCTCCAGCCCGTCCGGGTCGGTGAGCCGCAGCTGGACCCAGCCGCCGGCGAGGGCCAGGCCCCGTTCGCGGAGCCGGCCGCGCAGGACGTCGCCGCGCCCCAGGAACCCGAGCGGGCCGAGGTCGATCCCCGCGTACCCGGCGCCGGCGACGGCGTCCAGCACCTGCTCGGGGCCGGGGAGCTCCTCGGAGCCCTCGGTCAGCTCGAACACGCCGAAGCTGACCGGAGCGTTCGCAAGCCGGATCACGGCTGCACCATCGGGAGGCGTGGGTCCGCCTCCATGCCGGCCCACCGCTCCCTGATCCATCCCATGGCGGGGTCGTCCGACGCCGCCAGCGACCGGCGGTCGCCCGCGAGCGCGTTCAGGTAGTAGAGGTCGTAGGCGTGGGGGGCGGCCGCCATGTGGTAGCCGTGGGGGACCAGCAGCACGTCGCCGTCGGCGACCCACGCGGTGAGGTCGAGCTCGCGCCGGGGGCTGTAGAGGCGCTGGATGCCGAAGGCGCCGTCCCCGCGCGTGCGGTAGTGGTAGATCTCCTCGAGGGCGGCCTCGGCGTCGCCCCGGTCCTCGTCGTGCTTGTGGGGCGGGTAGCTCGACCAGTTGCCGGACGGCGTGTACACCTCCACCACGATCAGCCGGTGGGCCTCGCCCTCGGGCGGCAGGATGTGGTTGATCTGCCGAGTGGCGCTCCCGGCGCCCCGGATCTCGATCTCCACCTCGTCGGGGCGGATCACGCGCGCCGGCCCGCCGCGCTCGGCGACCGCGCCCGAGACCGCCAGGTCCAGCTCCTCGAGCGCCTCGACCCGGTACTCGCGCCCCGGCGGCAGGTAGACGGACCACGGAGGCCCGGAGAAGACGTCGCCCCGCCCGGGAAGCTCGAAGGTCTCGCCGCCCGACCGGACCCGGCACGACCCCCGGAGCACGACGAGGCAGACCTCGTCGCCACCGGACGACCGCTCGGCGGCCGCACCCGCGGGAAGCGACACGACCTCGAACGAGAGGTACCGCCACCCCGCCGACGCGGGGGTGACCACGCTCCAGGTGCCGGCCCGGAGGAGCAGATCTTCGCTCAACGTCCGTCCGAGATCCGGTCGGCGGGCGGTGATCCCGCCGGCGAGAACGCGCGGAGCTCGTCGAGGGTGGGCATCGCCTCGCTGCAAGCCAGGCCGCCGGCGACGATCGCGCCGGCCGCGTTCGCGAGGTCGAGCGTCTCCTCGATCGGGAGCTCCCGCAGGAGCCCGTACCCGAGCGCGGCGTCGAAGGCGTCGCCGGCCCCGAGCCCGTTGACGATCTCGCGAGCGATCCCGGGCACCTCGTGTGACCCGGCGTCCGAGTGCGCCGCGGCCCCGCCGGGGCCTCGCTTCTCGACCACGAGCCGTGGCCCGAGCCCCCGGAGACGGCGCACGGCCTCCTCAGGCTCCTCCGCCCCGGTGGCGGCGGCCAGCTCCGCGCGGTTGCCCACCACGACGTCCGCGCTCGCGGCGGCCCGCTCGATCCGCCCCGGGAAGTCCGACGGGCCCTCCCACAGATCGGGCCGCCAGTCGAGGTCGAGGACGGTCGTGCCCCGGTGGGCCGCGAGCGCCCCGAGCGTGAGCTCGGCGCTGGGCTCGCGCGCCAGCCCCGTCCCCGAGGCGAACAGGAGCGGGATCGCGGCGACCTCGGCGAGGTCGACGTCGTCGGCGGAGAGCTCCCAGTCGGGAGCGGTCGGCTCGCGGTAGAACAGGAGCGGGAAGCGGTCGGGGGGCCACAGCTCGCAGAACACGACCGGGGTGCGGTGGGCGGGGTCGGTCCCGAGCCCCGCGACGTCGACGCCCTCGCCGGCGAGGAACCCGCGGATCATCTCGCCGTGGCCGTCGGCCCCGACGCGGCTCCAGATCGCGGTCCCGACCCCGAGCCGCGCGAGGCCGGTGGCCACGTTCGCCGCGAACCCGCCGGCGAACCGCGTGAAGGTCCGCGCGCGAGCGAGGGGCGTCTCGCTCTGGTTCGGGTACAGGTCGGCGCCGACCCGTCCCATCACCAGTGCCTCGATCGTCACGGGGGCGTGACCTCGCCGCGCTCCCGCTCGTAGGCGGCCCGCGGCTCCGTCAGGTACTCGGGAACCGGGACGTCCCACCAGCCGAACTTGCTGAGCTGCGCGTCGGGGCCCTCGGTGGCGGTGGGGATCTCGAGGACCGCCGGGCGGCCGGACGCCAGGGCCCGCCGGAGCGCGTCGCCGATCGCGGACGGCTTCTCGACCACCTCGGCCCAGCAGCCGAACCCCCGCGCGATGTCGGCGAAGCTGGGCGAGAACGACTCGCCGCCCGAGCGGAACCGCGTGATGAGCTCGCGGTCGGGCGCGTAGGCGCCCCGCTGGAGGTTGTTGATCGAGAGCCACGCGTGGTTGTTGAACACGACGTAGACGACCGGCAGTCCCCACTGCACCGCCGTCGACAGCTCCTGCACGTTCAGCGCGAAGTCGCCATCGCCGGCGATGCCCACGACCTGGGTGCCCGGGGCGGCGAGCTTGGCGCCGATCGCGCCGGGGACGGTGAAGCCCATCGTCGAGAAGCCGCCGCTGGTGATGTGGGTGCGAGGCAGGTACACGGGGAGCTCCTGGTACACCTGGCTCTGCGGGAGCCCGGCGCCGGTGACGACGATCGCGTCGCGGTCGAGCACCTCGCGGATCTCGACCAGCGCGCGCGAGATCGACACCGGCGTGGCGTCGGACTCGCGGCGCTCGCGCCACGACGCTCGCCAGGCGTCCACGAGCGAGCGGACCTCGGTGAAGTACCCGCCGGTCCGCCAGTCGCGCGCGCCTCCGTTCGCGCGGAGCCACGACGTCAGGCCCGCCAATGTGGCCCGCGCGTCGGCGACGATGCCGACCTCGGCGGGGTAGTTCTTGCCGATCTCGTGCTCGTCGAGGTCGACCTGGACGAGCTTGGTCGGCGGGATCGCGTAGGTGACGCCGCTCCGATAGCTCGACGCGGTCCAGTCCACGAAGCGGTAGCCCACCGACAGGATCACGTCGGCGGCGCGCAGCACCTCGTTCGCGCACGACGACCCGATGTCGCCGGGGTGCCAGACGCAGAGCTCGTGGTCCTCGGGGAACGCTCCCTTGCCCATCCAGGTCGTGGCGACCGGGGCGCCGATCAGCTCGGCGAGGGCGAGCAGCTCCCCGGAGGCCTCGGCGGTGATCACGCCTCCGCCGGCGACGATCGCGGGCCGGCGCGCGCCGGCGAGGAGCCGCCCCGCGCGCTCCACCAGATCGGCTGAGGGATGCGGCCCACCGTCAGAGCGGCGCGTTCGCGGCTCGGGGATCTCGACCTCGGCCGACTCGGCCTGCAGGTCCATGGCGAGGTCGATCAGGACGGGCCCGCGGCGACCGCTCAGCATCTGGTTGAAGGCCCGGTGAAGCGTCCACGGAAGCTCCTCGACGCTCGAGGGCTGCCACCACCGCTTGACGATCGGCTCCACCAGCCTCGGGAAGTTCGCCGGGTGGTCGCGCTCGATCTCCTGGAGCACGCCGCGCCCGCGCATGTAGGTGTGCGGGCTGCCGGTGATGAGGAGAACCGCGGTCGAGTCGACGTAGCACTGGGCGAGCCCGGCCGCCGCGTTGACGGCGCCCGGCCCGATCGAGGTGCTGACGGCCAGCGGGCGGCCGGCCACGCGGTAGTACGCGTCCGCGATGTGGACCGCGCACTGCTCGTGCACGACCGGCAGGACGCGGATGTCGCTTCGGTCCACGAACGCGTCGAGCAGCGCCACGTTTCCGTGGCCGGGGATCGCCAGGACGTAGGGCACCTCCTCGCGCGCGAGGTACTCCGCGACGATCTGTCCTCCGGTGAGCTTCTCAGGCATCCGCTTCCTCCATGAGATCGACGACGACCTTGACCGCCCGCCCATCCCGGAGCGCCTCGATCGCTCCCGGGAGCTGCTCCAGCCCGACCCGGTCGGTGACGATCGGCGACAGGTCCACCGCCCCCGACTCGAGCGCCTGGATCGCGCGCGGGAACGTGTTCGCGCCCACGTACGTGCCGAACACCGTCAGCTCGTTCCGCGTGATGTCGAACTGCCGGACCTCCGTCGTGGCGTTCGCGTCCATCCCGAACAGGAGCACCCGGCCGCCCTTGCGGGCCGACGCGATCGCCGTCGCCATCTGGTTGCCGACCGCGTCGACGACGACATCTGCGCCCGAGCCGCCGAGGGCGTCCACGATCTGCTCCGCGACCGGCCCTCCCGCCGGGTCCACGCAGGCGTCGGCCCCGAGGCGCTTCGCGAGCTGCCGGCGGGCCTCGCCCGGCTCGACCACGACGGCTCGTCCCGCGCCGGCCGCTCGGAGCAGCGCGAGGAAGATGAGCCCGATCGGCCCCGCGCCGATGATCGCCACGTGCTCGCCCGGCAGGAGCCGCGCCTGCTCGATGCCGTTCACCACGCACGAGACCGGTTCGGCCAGCGCCGCGATCTCCCTCGGCAGGCGGCGGGAGATGGCGTGACAGGCGCGCGCGGGGGCGACGACGAACGAGGCGAGCCCTCCGTCCCGGAAGATCCCCAGCGTGGTGAAGTTCTCGCAGTGGTTGGTGAGCCCCCGCCGGCACCACGCACACGCGCCGCAGCTCAGGTTCGGCGCGACCGCCACCCGATCACCGATCTCTGCGCCGAACGCCTCGGCCCCGTTCTCGCGGACGATGCCGATGACCTCGTGCCCGAGGATGGTGCCGGCCGTCGCCGGATGGCCCGGCGGGGTCTCGAGGATGTGGACATCGGTTCCGCAGATGCCGCAGGCCTCGACCTCGATCAGCACGTCGTCGGGCCGCACGATCCGAGGGATCGGCCGCTCGGTGATCGCGAGACGCCCGTTCCCCTCGAACACGGCGGCCCGCATGGCGCCGGTCACCGTCCGGCCTCGGGCCGATCCGGCCAGCGGGAGACGATCACCTTCCGCTCGGTGTAGAAGTTGATGGCGTCCTTGCCGGTCGCGTGCAGGTCGCCGAAGAAGGAGCCCTTCCAGCCCGCGAACGGGAAGAACGCCATCGGCGCCGGCACTCCGATGTTGACGCCGATCATCCCCGCGTCGGCCTCCCGGCGGAACCGGCGGGCGGCGCCGCCGTCGGGGGTGAAGATGGCGGCGGCGTTCCCGTAGCGCGAGCCGTTGACCGCCGCGATGGCCCGCTCGAGGGTGGGGACCCGGTGGACGAGCAGCACCGGTCCGAAGATCTCCTCCTGGGCCACCGACATCTCGGGCTGGACGTCGTCGAGGATCGTGGGGCCGAGGAAGAACCCTCGGCTCGGGCCGCGTCCGCGGCCGTCGAGCACCATCCGGGCGCCCTCGCCGAGCCCCGTCTCGATCCACGCCGCGACCCGGCCGCGGTGCTCCTCGGTGGTCAGCGGGGTGACGACGTTCTCGGGGTCGAGGCCGCTGCCGATGGGCGCCGCGCCGGCCAGCCGGGCGATCCGCTCGACGAGGGCGTCCGCCACCTCGTCGATGACCACCGCCACGCTCGCGGCGAGGCATCGCTGGCCGCCGTTCGAGAAGGCCGACGACAGGATCGCCTCGGCGGCGAGGTCCAGGTCGGCGTCGGGCATCACCACGATGTGGTTCTTGGCGCCGGCGAGGGCCTGGACGCGCTTGCCGGCCGCGGCCGCCATCGCGTAGACGCGGCGGGCGATCGCGGCGGAGCCGACGACCGAGACCGCCGCCACACCGGGGTGCTCGATCAAGAGCTCGGCGGTCTCGCCGGCCCCGTGGACGACGCTGACGACGCCGTCGGGCGTCCCGGCCTCGAGGAACAGCTCCGCCAGACGCCCGGCGGTCTGCGGCGTCCGCTGCGACGGCTTCAGGATGAACGCGTTGCCGCAGACGATCGCGAGCGGCGCCATCCACAGCGGGATCATCGCGGGGAAGTTGAAGGGGGTGATGCCGACGGCGACGCCGAGCGGGTGGCGGTACAGGTCGGTGTCGACCCCGGTCGCGACCTGCTCCAGGCCCTCTCCCATCAGAAGCGTCGGGGCCCCGGCGGCGAACTCGACCACCTCGAGCCCGCGCTGGATCTCGCCGCGGGCCTCCTCGATCCCCTTGCCGTTCTCGAGGACGATGAGGCGGGCCAGCTCCTCGGCGTGGCGCTCGATGAGCGTGTGGAGGCGGAACATCAGGCGGGCCCGCCGGGGAACCGGCTCGTCCCGCCAGCGCGCGGCCGCCTCCGCGGCCCGGGCCACGGCCCGGTCGACGTCCTCGGGCCCCGAGAGCGGGACCGCGGCCAGAACCTCGGCGGTGCTCGGGTCCCAGACGTCGAGCGTCGCCCCCGAGGACGAGGGCGCCCAGGATCCTCCGATGAGGTTCCTCAGGGTCGGGGTCGGGGTCGGCGTCTGCATGGGCTGTAACCGGTTACGGTACCGGTTACGATATCCGAACCCACGCCGGCCGGGCAACCCCGTGGTGCTTGACCGCGCCGAGCGGGCTTCAGGGCCCCGTACGGCCGGCCTTGATCTTGCGCCAGCCGCCAGCCCGATTGTTGGCGACGATCTGCTGGAACATCGTCGCCAGCGCGGGTTCGTTGATCGACTCGCCCTCGCGAACGGCGACCGTCCGGGCGGTCTTGTTGTCGTGGCCACCGGTGATGATGCCCTCCGGGTCGGGGACGATCCCCCCGTCGTAGAGGAAGACGTTGACGTGATCCTTGGCGGCAAGCAGCGCGCAGATGTTGCCTTCGAGCACGAAGTAGGGCTGCACCTTGCGCTTGATGGTCTCCTCGACCGCGGGGTCGACGGCATGGACCAGGTCCCGGACACGACGACAGATCTCCTGCTGCCACCGGGGGAGCGGATCGATGTACCGATCCACCCGTGGGTCCCTGACGTCGCTCATGGCCGGAGGGTAGCCGATGGTCGGAGACGTGGCTCGAGTCTGTGCCGCTCGATCTCGCAAGGCACACAGGTTCACGAGCGACCTGGTCGCTGCACCCGGATGTCGCGCATCGGGAAGTCGCTCACGTTGTCGGTGAGGAGGATCGCGCCGTGAGCCCTGGCGGTCCCCGCGATCAGCGCGTCCGCGACGTGGATCGTTCGACCCCTCCTTCCCCACTCCGCCTGGTAGCGGCCGGCCCGGCGAGCCGCCTCCTTCGTGGTCGGGAGGAACTCCAGGCGATCGAGGATGGCCCGGGCCGTCTGTCTTTCCTTCGGCCGGATGCCTCTCTCGATCTCGGCTACGGTCACGCAGGATGTGCAAAGCGAGTGCCCGCTGCTCACCAGCTCCAGCAAGAGGTCGCTGACCTCGTCATCCCCCCGGAGCTGGGCGACGAGAACGGTGGTGTCCAGGAGGAAGCGGGTCACGCCGATCGATCGTCCCGGCCCCGCCGAACCCACGACGACGTGGCGGAGCGATCCCGCCAGTGCTCGTACCGCTTGCCCCGTACCAGCCCACGGGTGCGATGAAGCTCCTCCTCAAGCTCCAGACGGGCGAGCTTCTCGCGTGCTGCCTCCTCCAGGAAACGGCTCAGGCCCCGCGGCCCCGCGCGCCGTGCGATGTCCGCCAGGACCTCATCGGACATGACCACATGTGCTCGGGCCATCCCCAGTCTCCTCCCATGTAAGTCCCACTTCAGGTCCCACAGTAGCGGGCTTCCGGGCAACGGGCAACCTAGCGAGGCAGTCTGAGCTCGACGTCCCCCTCGCGCGCTGATTCGATGAGAGCTTGTCAGGCCTGGTCCGCTCGACCCAGCACGATGTCGATGCCGGAGAGAACGAGACCGAGATCACGCCTCGACACTCGCCCCACATGCTCGGCGAGCACGGCGCGATCAACGGCAACGATCTGGGAGACGTTGGCAACGGATTCCTTCGAGAGACCCGTGCTTCGTGCCACGAGCGACACGTTTCCAGGGGCCGAGGCCCACCGAAGATTGCTCGTCAACGGGATCACGACCACCGTAGCGATCCGACTCGCGTTCAAGGCGTCTCCTTGAACGATGACAACTGGGCGCCGATAGCCGGGGCCGGACCCGATCGGGTCGGGAAGGGAGGCCCAAAAGACATCCCCCTGAGCGACTACCACTCGCTGCGTTCCAGCGTCCGTCGTCCGGCCTCGGCGAGCCACTGGTCCGCCGCCGGCCCGATGCCCTCCAGGGCTTCGTCCATCGCCTTCGTGATGGCTTCAGGATCACGGCGGAGCAGGTACTCGGCTAACGCCTCCTGGTAGATCTGGCTCCGGGATTTGCCGAGTCGCCGCGCCAGTTCATCGGCCTTCTGAAAAAGCTGATCCGGGATCGAGACCGCGGTCTTCATACCAAAAGTATAACTCGTCTCCCGGCGGAAGTGAGGTGCTCAGACGTCCGCTCGGGACCCCGCTGAACCTTGTGCAGATGCATAGGACAAGAAGCAGGACCGCGGGCCTGCCTTGTCGAAAAGACCCCCGTGATGCCCAGCCTTCGCCACCCCCAGGTTCTGCTCGTGGTCGCCGTTATCGCGATCCTGCTGGCTCCGGTCGGGAGCGCGATCGCTGCCCCCGAGCATTGCAGCGACCAGGAGGCGCCGATCCTCGAGCCGGTCGGACTCTGCGACCGACTCGAGTTGGAGGGAAGCCAAACCGGTTACGTCCGTGTCAATGCCCCCCAGGGATTTACCCTCGGGAGCGGGGCTGAGCAGGGAGCGACCGTTCGCCTCGAGGGGAGCGGAACCGTCGGCTTCGTGCTAACCGAGGATCCGCCGGGTCCCGGCGGATACCAAGCCTTCCGTCTCAAGTATCCTCCTGAGCTTGCCGGTTCCTCACCGCAATCCGCGTGGGGGTGCATTCCGTCTTGTCAGCTCGAGCCGGGGAACTACAGGGTCTACCTCATCACGAGCGGGACCCTCGGCAAGGTGACGCTGGAGTTCGGGGGCCAGTTCGACGGCGCGGCGAAGGTTCCGGTCATGCACTTCCCGTCGTCGGAGACCAAGCTCTTGCCGGCCCGGCTCCCCGCCGTCCCGGGGCGCCCCGTCAACTCCGCGGGCGAAACGCGCGTGATGACCTCTCGGGGACTCATCTTCAGCGCGATCGCGGCGTTCCATCCGAATCACCTTGGCTCTGTGGTGGGACGCTGCATCTACTACGGGGATCCGGGAGACCCCACGATCGCCTATCTCCCGGGGTGTCCGTCAACGTCCGCCTACCTGGTCTCTCACGGGACCTATCCCGACGCCACGGTGTCGCTTGGGCCGTTCGCGACGCGCGTCGAAGGCATAGCCACGGTGCTCCCCGACACGTATGGCGCAGGTACCTGGTACCTCGCAGGAAGCACTGACACGACGGCGGCCTCGCTCATCGTCTGGCTCACCTTCGACTGACGCGAGCGACGAGGGAGGAGAACAGACGCCTCATCGACCTGCGAGTGTGAGCCCGAGGCGCTCGAAGGCCGCGACGACGTCCCGATCATCGGCCCGGAACCGACTCGTCTGGGGATCGGCGGGTTGCCCCGGCGCTGAGGATTGGATGGCTGCGCCGTCGAGGTCCTCGAGCCAGTAGTGGACGACCGCGGCACCGAGAGCCATTTCCGCTGGTGGGGCGTACAGTGTCTGGTTTCGCGACATAGTTCACACCTGTCTCGCGACATCGTGAACACCTCGACGAAGGAGGTGGCGCGTGTCGCTGGGACGGCTGGTGGTTGCCGCGGTCAAGGTGGAGGGGC
>DASWKG010000090.1:0-2934 GCA_036396755.1 Actinomycetota bacterium | reverse complement strand
AGGGCCGAGGCGAGGAGGCCGAGCCCCTTCTCAAGCGCGTGCCGGCGCATCCCGAGGCGCGACGGCTGAGCGCCGAGTCGGCGCTCCGCTCGGCCGGGGTGGCGCCCGACGAACACCGCGAGGCGCTCGAGCGGGCGCTCGCGGTCATCTCCGGCGGAGACGGCGAAGCTCGGGACGAGGCGCGCGAGCTGATGGTCTCGATCTTCGCGGCGCTCGGCGAGGACCATCCGCTCACGCGCGAGTTCCGCCCGCGGCTCGCGAGCGTGCTGTTCTGATGATCTCCCGGGACGAGGTCGGGCCGGAGCGGCGCGTGCCCGACGGCGCCCGGCTCGGGTAGCGGCGATGCGCCGGGCCGAGCTCAGCATCTCGACCGGGGGCCGGACGGTCGTCGACATCACCGGCGAGGTCCGTGCGTTCGCGCGGGAGTCGGGTGGCGACGGGCTGCTCCACGTCTTCCTGCCGCACGCGACCGCCGGCGTGGCGCTCATGGAGACCGGCTCGGGCTCCGAGGGGGACCTCGACGAGGCTCTCGAGCGCCTGCTGCCGCGCGACGATCGCTACGCGCACCGCCACGGCTCGCCGGGCCACGGCGCCGACCACCTCCTGCCGGTCCTCGTCCGTCCCTCGCTCGTGCTGTCGGTCGAGGAAGGCGAGGTGCTCCTCGGCACCTGGCAGTCGATCGTCGTCGTCGACCCGAACCGCGACAACAACACTCGCACGGTCGTCCTCTCCCTCCTCACCGGCTAGCTCAGGCGATGTGGAGGGGGAGGACCGTCGTGGTGCACGGCCCGAAGCAGCCCTTCACGAACAGCTGGTAGTAGCCGGGGGCGAGGCCGTCGGTGGGGACCGATCCCTGGAACGGCTGCTCCAGCGAGCCGGCCGCGCCGGTCGTCGTCGCGTGCCGGTCGTAGACGACGTCGGCGGGGTCGGCGCCGACCGGCGCCACGCCGAGGAACACCGTCTCGATCGGCAGGTCGTAGGGCTCGAACGGCGCGGAGTTGTCCTGCGACAGGGTGAGGGCCGGATACTTGTGGCCCGACTCCGGCATGTACTGGCTGCTGAACGGGCGCATCGAGTCCTGGACCAGGTGCCCGTCGGGCTGGACCGCCGCCATCGCCGCGAGCGGGATCTGCCCGGTGAAGGTGCGGGTCGCCGCGTCGAACGTCACCGGGAACGGCGGGGTGGTCCCGTGGATGCAGTTCGAGCCCAGCGCGAGCTTGCAGTAGTACCACGAGCCCTGCCACGCGCCGGCGGCGCCGTCCTGCACGTAGGTGAACTCGATGAAGTACCAGATCTGGTCGAGGTGGAAGGGCCACCGGAACCACATGAAGGGCTTGGCCGCCTCCGGGCCCAGGGCCGGCGCCACCTTGAACCGCAGGCTGAGCGGGTCGCCGGGGCGGGCCCGGACGACGCTGCCCTCCACGATGTCGATGAGCGGCTCGGTGGGGTAGTCGAACGACGGCAGGTCGCCGGCGATCGTGGGGTCGGTCCAGAGGACCGCGGCCGGCTGGGGGGCGACGGTCATCGTGCCGCTCACGGCGAGTGGGGTGCCGGCGGCGACCGAGCCGGAGGCGATGGACACGCCGCTCAGCACGGGGGCGTCGGAGGCGCCGGCGGACGCGCCGGCCGGCAGCAGCGCGGCGAGCGCCAGGGCGGTCGAGACGAGGGTGCGGGCCATGTGCGTACTCCTTCGGGTTCGGAGGGCGGGCTCGGAGGTCCTTCGACACCGGGGCGCCCGCGTCCTTCGTGCAGGTGACCAAAACCGTGGCCGTTCGAGGACTCGACCCGCGGCGGTACGATGCGCGCGGTGGAGCCCCGCGGACACGACGAGGACGGCCGGGAGGAGCGGGCCCGGAGCCCCGCGCTCGCTCGCCTCGTCGCCGTGGGGCGATGGGCAACCCGGCCGGTCCGCCGCATGTGGGCATCGGACGAGGAGATCGAGGACTACGGGCTCGTCCACCTCGCGAGCGTCGCGGGCGACACGCTCGTCGTGGTCGCGCTGGCCGACTCGATCTTCTTCTCGCTCCCGGTCGGCGAGGCGAAGCTCCGCGTCGCGCTCTACCTCGCGCTCACGATGGCGCCCCTCGCGGTGGCCGGACCGCTCCTCGTGCCGCTGCTCGATCGCAGCCGCTTCCGCCGGGCCATCTCCTTCGCCGCGTCGGCGGGGCGCGCGCTCGCGGCGTTCGCCGTGGCGCGCTCGGTCGACTCGCTCCTGATCTTCCCCGCGACCTTCGCGGTGCTGGTGCTGTCGAAGGTGCACGTGATCGCGAAGAACGGGCTCACGTGGTCGTACGCGCCCTCCCGGCGGGACCTCGTGCGGTCGAACGCGTTCCTCGGCCGGGTCGCGGTGGCAGGCGCGGTGCTGGGCGCGCTCCCCGGCCTGCTGCTGCTGAAGACGAGCGGTGCCGGGGCGGTCGCCGCGCTCGCGGTGGTCGTGTACCTGGTGGCCGCGCTGATGAACCTGCGGCTGCCGCCCGCCGAGGTGCCGGCGCCCGCCCCCGAGTCGGTGACGACCCGCGGCCGCGTCGAGCACCTCAGCGTGTCGGCGATCGGCTACGGGGGGCTGCGCGCCGCGCAGGGGTTCGTGCTGGCCCTGTTCGCGTTCGCCCTGCGCGCGGCGGGAAGGCCGGCGAGCTGGTACGGCGTGCTCGCGGTCGCGGCGACGGTCGGTGCGGCGGTGGGCGACATCCTGGCGCCGCGCCTTCCCCGGGTGCTGCGGGAGGAGGTCGTCGTGCTCGGGTCGCTCGTGGGGGCGGGCATCGTGGCGCTGTTCACGTTCCAGGCGTTCTCGCTGCCGACCCTCGCGCTGTTCGCGCTGCTCGCGGGGATGGCGACCGAGTTCGGGCGCCTCGCGTTCCAGAGCCTGATGCAGAACGCGGCCCCCGGCGGCGCGCAGGGGCGGGTCTTCGTGCGCTACGAGGTCGTGTTCCAGCT
>DASWKG010000089.1:0-5720 GCA_036396755.1 Actinomycetota bacterium | reverse complement strand
GTGAAGGACTTCGCCGTGATGGGCTCGTACGGCGGCGGGGCCTACGTCTTCGACATCACCGACCCCATGGCTCCGCAGCTGGCGCGGAACATCCCCTGCAACCAGACCCAGAACGACGTGCAGCTGAAGAAGTTCGGTGATCGCTGGCTGCTGGCGCTGGCGCGGGACGGAGGCAGCAACCCCTGCGTGAACACGAAGTACATCGGATCCACCAACGGAGGCATCGCCGTGTTCGACGTCACCGATCCGTACGACTTCGTGAAGCTCTACAGCGTCCGGACGGTGGGCGGCGCCCACAACTTCACCTTCCACCCCACCAAGCCGTTCGGCTGGGTCTCGACGGGTGACCTTCCGGGGGCGCTGAACCACATCCCGATCATCGACTTCACCGACCCCGACAACCCGAAGCTGGCCGCCGATGTCACCGGCGTTCTCGGCGGGCCGCACGACATCGCGTTCAGCCGCGATGGCGACCGAGCCTACGTGGCCTCGGAGAACAACTGGTCGATCTGGGACTCCAGCAACCCGGCGGCCCCCACCATGCTCTCCCGGCTGCCGAACGCCGGGACCTACGCGCACGGGTTCGACCCCACCCCCGACCGGAAGTACGCGCTCGGCACCAACGAGAGCCTCGCGCTCGGCGGCTTCTTCACCGGCGGGACCGAGGTCTGCCCCGGCGAAGGGATCACGATCTTCGACACCTCGAACGAGTCGGCGCCGGTCCCGGTCGGCGAGTTCGAGGCCCCGGTGATCGGGACGAACGCAAGCTCCGGCGCCGCGTGCACCGGTCACGTCGGGGAGATCGGCGGCCCCACCGGAAGGGTCATGGTCACCGGCTGGTACAGCGGGGGCGCGAGAGTCATCGACTTCTCCAACCCCAGCCTCCCCACCGAGGTCGGACACGCCGTGATGGCCGGCGCCAATGTGTGGACCGCCAACTTCTACAAGGGCCCCTACATCTACGTGGGCGACGAGCTGCGGGGGTTCGACGTGTTCAAGTGGACGGGCGGCCCGGTGGCCCCGTGGGAGTCGGCCTCCGAGCCGGCTCCGGACGGCGGGCCCGGAACCTCGTTGTTCGAACTCAACCTGGCCGCGCGGTAAGCGGCAGAGACGTACCCGAGCGCCCACGAAGGGGCCGGCGGCTCGTCCGCCGGTCCTTTCACGTTGGGGCGTTCAGTCCTTCAGCGACTCGAGGTAGTCGCGGATCTCCTCGAGCTCGGTCAGGCGCCCCAGGAAGAACTCGTTCACCTCGCGCTCGACCTCCTCGCGCGCGTCGTGAACGAATCCGACGCGGCGGGCCGGGTCCTCGTCGGCCTCGAGGCTCTCGCGAAGGCGCGCGAGCGGCTCGAGGACCTTCGTCTCCTCCTCGGCCGTCATCGCCACGCGAACCGAGTCCATCAGCGCGTCGAGCTGGCCGAGGACGGTCTCGTCGTCGATCGCCGACCCCTCGGCCGACGCCTCGTCGACCGTGCGGATCAGCGCGGCCACCTGGTAGAGCGCGGCCGCGGGCTCGTCGAAGAGCTCGCGGATGTAGGCGGCCTCGCGGTAGCGGCCGGAGAAGCGGAAGACGTTGTACATGCGCTTGGCGGCCTTCCCGTAGTTGGCGGGATCGTGGACGTGCTTTCGGACCTCGCCCTCGAGCGCGCGGACGTAGTCGTCGAGCGCATCGGGGAGCAGGCCGCGGGTGACCTTGGAGAAGATCGGGACGCTCGCCGCCTCCAGGTACACCTCCTGGTAGTACGCGTCGAGCATGCCGTCGAGCGGGACGATCTGACCTTCGGGCGACTCCCACGTGACGTCGAGCATGTTGCTCGCGTTCGCGAGCCGCTCGCGGAAGGGGTCGGCGACGATCCAGTCGAGCTTGCACCAGCCCGGGTCGCGCGCGGCCTCCTCCCAGGTGATCGCGACCGGCGATCCGTCGGGCGCCTCGGCCTCGATCGCGCCGGCCCGGACCTCGTCGAGGGTCCACGTGATCGGCGAGCCGGCCTTGATGGTCTCGCCCCCCCGCACCACGTGGGCCGGGTACGAGCCGAACTTCGCCTCCGTGAAGCGGTGGTCGACGCCGCCCGGGGTCGCGAGCACCTTCTGGCGCATGAGGTCGCCGAGGATCTCGCACGCGCCCTCGCGCGTCGTCGCGATGATGTTCACGCGCTCGAAGAAGTCGCAGTCGCCGGGGTAGGTCTGGATGCGCGACTGCGCGGCGGAGCCCGACAGCGCGAGGGCCGTCTCGACCTCGCCGGGGCGGTCGGGGATCTCGACCAGCGACCCGATCGCGCGGAACCGCTCCAGCTCCTCGGGGCTGAAATCGAGCATCGTCACCCAGTGGCCGTAGACGCCGCGCCGGTGGTCGAGCACCATGTCGCCGGACGGCGCCGGCGCCGACATCACGCGCAGCCACTCGGCCGCCTCCGTCTCGTCCAGCTCGATGCCGAGGCGGCGGGCCGACTCGATGATCCCCGACAGGTCCGCCATCGCGGCCAGTCTACGACCGAGGCTTACGGGACGGGGTCGGCCCGCACCGGGCGGCGGGCGAGGGTGGCGGCGACCGCGGCGCCCACGATGAGCGCGCCGCCGGCCAGGGTGCCCGGGCGCATCGCGTCGCCGAGGAACGCGAAGGCCAGGCCGGCCGCGGCGACCGGCTCGAGCGCGCCCACGATCGAGGTGCGGACCGGGCCGATCCGCCGGAGGCCTGCGAACAGCCCGAGGAACGCGCCCGCGGTCAGCACCCCCATCCCGATCACCGTCCACCACACCGCCGGGGACGCCGGCAGCTCGCCGGTCCCGCTCGCGACGGCGAACGCGCTCAGCGCGAGCGAGGTGCCGCCGCTCACCCACAGCGACGACACGAGCGGCGTCGAGCGGCGCACGAGCACGTCGAACGCCACGAGGTACACCGCGAAGCTGCCCGACGACGAGAGCGCGAACACGATGCCGAGCGCGGTGATGTCGACGCCGCCCGAGGACGCCACCACGAGCGCCGCGCCGCCCACCGCGAACAGCAGCGAGCCCGCGACCAGCGGGCCCGGAAGGCCCTGCCCGGCCAGCGCGGCGACACCCGCCACCCAGACCGGGTAGGTGAAGAACAGGAGCGAGACGGCTCCCGGGGTGCCTCGCTCGAGCGAGAGGAAGAACAGGCCCGACTCCACGGCGTAGCCGACCGCACCCATCAGGAAGAGGCGGAGCGCCTCGCCGCGGGGCGGCCGCAGCGAACGGCCGGTCGCCCGGACGACGACCGCCAGCACCAGGGCGGCGATCCCGAACCGGAAGCCGAGGAGCGAGCCCACGGGCATCCCCCGGTTGCTCGCGACCTTCGCAAGGACGACGACCGTCCCGAAGGCCATCGCCGAGGCCGCCACGATGGCTCCGCCGACGATCTCGTCGCGCAGCGAAGGTCGAGCGGTCACCATGGGGCGCACAATGCTACAGTTGCCGCCGCTCATGGCGAAAGAAGTCCTCTTCGAGACGTTCTACCTGAAGGCCCCCGGGCAGGAGAAGCTCCGGAAGACGGCCGACGGTCGTCTTCGCCATCTCCTGCGCGAGGGATGGCACGAGGTGACGCGTGAGGAAGCCGGCGCCGACTCCGTGCGCATCCAGTTCTCGCGCGAGGGGCACACCAAGCGCCTCGAGCCGCTCCGCAAGGTCCCCGAGCCACCTCCCCGGCGCGAGCGCCGTGACGATCGCGGTGGGCGCGGCGGTGGCGGTGGGCGCGGCGGTGGCGGCGGTCGTCCCGGCGGCGGTGGTGGACGCCCCCCCGGCGGCGGTGGTCGCCCCCCGGGCGGCGGCGCGCCTCCCCCCGCCCAGGGCTGATCCCTCCTACGCCGACGTCCCCACGGGCGGCGACGGCGCGCGCTCGTGGTGGCCCGTCGCGGCCTGGAACGCCGAGCCCAGCCTGAGCAGCGCCGCCTCTCCCCCCGGCCGCCCGATGAGCTGCACGCCGAGCGGCAGTCCTTCCGACGAGAACCCCGCCGGCACCGAGAGCGCGGGGAGCCCCGCGAGGTTCACGGGCCTCGTGAACCAGGAGATGCCCCCCTTCGTGACGTCCATCACGGTCCCGTCCCCCAAGACGATCCGCTTCACGTCGAGGGCCGGCGCCGGGAACGGCGTCGCCGGGGCGAGGATGGCATCGACGCCCCGCAGCGCCTCGTCGAAGCCTCGCCGGATCTCACCGACCCGCGCGCTGGCCCGGATCAGCTCGACGGCCGACTCCCGCATCCCCTGCTCGAGCACGGCGCGCGTCGGCGCGTAGAGCATGTCGGGGCGGCGGAGCAGGTGGCCGTGCTCCGCGGCGAACTCGGCCCACGCGATGCGGACCCACGTCTCGGGCGCGTCGGCGAGCGGCCCCGCGTTCGCCGGAGCGGTCGTCGCGCCGGCCGCCTCGAGCACGTCACGCGCCTCCTCGAGGGCCGTCCGGACCTCCGGGTGCACCCGCTCGGCGAAGAAGCCGTGCTCGAGGCCGACGCGGAGGCCCGTCGCGGGCAGCGCGGCCTCCGACGACAGGCCCGGCCGGTCCGAGAGCACCTCGTGCGCGAGCGCCACGTCGTCGACGCTCGCCGCCAGCGCACCCCCGGTGTCGAGGGAGGGCGCGAGCGCCATCGCGCCGGACATGGGGACCGAGCCCCACGTCGGCTTCAGCCCCGCGACGCCGCAGAACGAGGACGGGATGCGGATCGATCCGCCGGTGTCGGAGCCGATCGCCAGCGGCACGATGCGAGCGGCCACGGCGGCCGCGGACCCGCCGCTCGAGCCGCCGGTCATCCGCGCCGGCGCCCACGGGTTCCGCGACGGCCCGCGCGAGGAGACCACGTTCGTGGCGCCGGCCGCGAGCTCGTGCTGGTTGGTCTTTCCGACGATCACCGCGCCGGCCTCGCGGAGGCGCCGGACGACCTCGGCGTCGGCCGTCGCCACGTTCCCCCGGTAGGCGGCCGAGCACCCGGTCGTCTCCCACCCGGCGACGTCGTAGAGGTCCTTCACCGCGACGGGGACGCCGTGGAGGAGGCCGAGGGGCTCGCCCTTCGTCACGACGGCGGCTCGCTCGGCGGCCTCCTCGAGCGCCTGCTCCGCGTGCACCTGGGAGAAGGCGTTGACCACCGGCTCCCACCGCTCGATGCGGTCGAGGACGTTCTCGAGCAGCTCGACCGGCGAGACCTCGCCCGCCCGAACGCGCCGAACGGCCTCCGACAGCTGCCCCATGAGAGGGAGCGTACCCCGCCCCCCGCCGCCGTTCTATCGACACTCAGCCTCGCCGGCCGAGGCCCAGTGTCAACAGAACGAAGGGGGGGCTACGCGGTGGCGCTGCCGGGCTCGAGGTCGCCGTCGTCGAAGGGCGGCGCGGCGGCGGGCTCGCCCGCGGGGGCGAGCGACTCCGGCTGCTCGGCGGGCTTCGCGCTCACGATGAGCGCGACCGCGGCGAGGATGATCCCGCCGGCGAGCAGCGTGATGCCGGTGATCGACTCGTGGAGCACCGCCCATCCGAGGAAGACCGCGACCACGGGGTTCACGTAGGCGTAGGTGGCGACGAGCGAGGTGCGCGCCACCCGCAGGAGCCAGGCATAGGCAGTGAAGCCCACCAGCGATCCGAACACCACGAGGTAGCCGAGCGCGATCAGCGACTCCCCCGAGAACTCCGCCGGGTGAAGGTCGCCCAGCTCGCCGGAGGCGACCCCGGCGATGAGAAGGATCACCCCGCCGGCGAGCATCTGCATCGCCGTGCCGACCAGCGG
>DASWKG010000088.1:0-18160 GCA_036396755.1 Actinomycetota bacterium | reverse complement strand
GATGCTCGCGCAACCGATGAAGTCGTCGCCGAGGTCGCCGGCGCAGGCGTCGCGACCCGAGCCGCCGTCGGTCAGGTCGCCGCCACGGCCGTTGCGCGAGCTGATCCGATCGCGCCCGCCGCCGCCGAACGACTTGTCCCGGCCCTGGCCGGACTTGATCACGTCGCGGCCGGTGCCGCCGATGAGGATGTTCAGGCCCTTGCCGCCGTGCAGGTAGTCGTCGCCGGATCCTCCGTAGATGATGTCGTTGCCGGCGAGCCCCTTGACCACGTCGTTCCCCTCCATGCCGCAGATCACGTCCGCACCCTGCGTGCCGCGGAGCACGTCGTCGCCCGAGGTCCCGACGATGGTGCAGCTGTCGTCGGCGGGAACGTCGGCCTCGGTGTCGGGCACGGGGGTCGGCTCGGGCTCCGGCGTGGGCTCGGGCTCGGGCGTGGGCTCGGGCTCGGGGGTCGGCTCCGGCTCGGGGGTGCTGCCGCTGCCCAGGTAGTCGCTGAGCGCCCGGTACATCGGCTTCTCGCTGAGGTCGCGCCTCAGCATCCCGAAGTTGTCCTCGTGGAGGTCGCCGGTGTCCTTGTTGCGCTCGTTGTAGTAGATCATCGTCTTCACGTATGGGTAGGTCGCCTTCACGTGCTCGATCGCCCGCACCGCGAACTCGCCCTGCTTCTCGGCGCTGACGCCCATCTTCCAGGGCTCCTCGCCGCCGGTGTTCGGGTGCGACGACCATCCCATCTCGGTGAACCAGATCTTCTTGTCGCCGTCGCCGTGGCCGGTCATGAGCGAGCGGACGGCCGCGACGTGCGAGAGCAGCCAGAACTTGTCGCCGCCGGTGTCGGGCTCCTCGGGCGGAAGGTTCGACTGGCCCTGGTAGGGGTGAGTCGAGATCGCGTCGAAGCTGCCCTTGGCGCCCGCGTCGTACATGCGGCTCAGGTAGTCGGTGTCGTTGTGCGCGACGGCGCCGGCGAGCACGACGGCGGCCGGGTCGGCGGCCTTGATCTTCGGGTACGCGGCCCGCAGGAGGCTCACGTACTGCGCGACGGTGCCCTCCCAGAAGCCGTCGAGGTTGGGCTCGTTCCAGATCTCCCACGCGGCGACCCTGCCCCGGTAACGGTCGGCCATCCAGCCGGCGAACCTCCCGTAGTCCGCGGGGCTCGTCGGGGGGGCGAGCACGCCCTTGCCGCCGTTCGCCCAGTCGGGCGTCCTCCAGAGGGTCCCGATGACCTTGAGGCCGCGGGCGCTCGCCTCGTTCACGATGAAGTCGACGAGCTCGATCTGCCACTCGCTCCAGCAGGTCGCGCAGTCCTCCTGGAACGCGGCCCAGCCGATGTCGACACGAACGTAATCGAGCCCGGCGGCCGCGACCTTGTCGAGCAGCTCGAGGCGCTGTGCGTCGGAGTAGTCGCTCCAGGTGGCGTGGAACTGCACGCCGACCGACGGACCGGAGGCCGGAGTGGAGGCGGGAGCTAGTGCGCTGGCGGCGGAACCGCTGAGTGCGGTGATCCACGTGATCCCCATGAGGATCAGGGTGGTGGTGAAGCGGCGCATGCCAACCCTCCGTTCGGCAGCTGGGCCACCTCCGCAGAGGCCCCTGGCTTTGCGTCCCCGTCTCGCGACGGGTTTGCCCTTTCGCGGCGGGCCGGCCCCATGCCGGTCCACTCGCTATGAAGAGTATCGGCATCCCGGGATTCTCCTTTAGGCCTACATCTGTAGGGAAATCGGGGGCTCCACAGATCCCCCGGATCGGGCTGATACGGTTAGCGTCGGGGGAGCGAAAGCTGATGTCCACGCTCAGGCAGGACGTGACCACGAGCACCTGGGTGATCCTCGCCCCGACGCGCGCGGCCCGGCCTCATCGTCCCCCCGCGAGGGCCCGGCCGGCCGTCCCCTCTCGGGACCCCGCCTGCCCCTTCTGCCCCGGGAACGAGGACCAGACCCCTCCCGAGATCGCGCGGACGGGGGCGGGTGGCGAGGGCTGGCAGCAGCGGGTCTTCCCCAACCTCTACGCCGCGCTGGCGGCGCCCGGGAGCACCGAGCGCCGCGAGGAGAACGGCTTCCGAGAGATGCACGGGGTCGGGTCGCACGAGGTGGTCGTCGAGTCGCGCGGCCACGACTCTCGACTCGACCAGCAACCCGCCGTCGAGATCGCGAGCGTCATCGGCCTGTGGCGCGAGCGCTACCTGCGCCTCATGCGCGAGCCCTGGGCGAAGGCGGTGGTCGTCTTCAAGAACTTCGGGGAGACCGCCGGAACGTCGCTCGTGCATCCGCACTCCCAGATCGTCGCGACGCCGGTGTTCCCGCCCGATTCGCTCCGTCGGTTCGCGGTGGCGACCCGCTACTACGACGACACGGGGAACTGCGTCTACGACGACCTGAGGGACGCGGAGCTCGCGAGCGGCGAGCGGATCGTCGCCCGGCGGGACGGCTTCGTCGCCCTGACCCCGTTCGCGGGGTCGGTGCCCTTCGAGACCTGGATCATGCCGACCGAGCACTCCGCCTCGTTCGGCCGCCTCGACGACGCCGCGATCCCCGACCTCGCGGCGATGCTGGGGGACGTGCTCGCCGCGCTTCGGCTGGCGGCCGGCGACCCGGACTTCAACCTCGTCGTTCGGTCGGCTCCCGTGCACGAGGAGGAGAAGCCCTACTTCCTCTGGCACCTGCAGGTCCTGCCGAGGATCGCGACCGCCGCGGGCTTCGAGCTGGGCAGCGGGATGTCGATCAACACGGTGGCGCCCGAGGACTCCGCCCTCGCCCTCCGCGAGGCGCTCGCCGAGCGTGCCGCGGCCGGTTAGTCCCCCAGCACCTGCTTGACCTTCTCCAGCAGCTCCCCGATGGGGAACGGCCGGCGGAGCTCCGCGTCGACGGGGATCAGGACGAGCTTCCCCGTCTCCCCCTGGGCGGCCATGAAGACGATGATCTTGAGGCCCGCGAGCGCCTCGTCCTCGCGGATCTCCCGCAGGGTCTCCCACCCGTCGGACCCCGGCAGCTCGGCGTCGAGGAGCACGAGGTGGAACCGGCCCGAGCGCAGCATCTCGATGCCCGTGTCGCCGTCGGGCGCCTCCTCGACCTCGTAGCCCTCGAGCTGGAGCCGCAGCACCGGCTGGCGCAGGTGCTCGGGTCGGTTATCGATCAAGAGGATCCGCTTCTTGGACATGGCGGGAGCGTACGCCGCACGGCCGACCAAGAGAAAGGCCCCGGGCAAACGCCCGAGGCCTTCCTCCCAGCGATCTGACTCCTAGAAGTCCATGTCGCCGCCGCCCGGCATGGGGGGCGTGGCCATGGGCTTGTCGGGCTTGTCGGCCACCACCGCCTCGGTGGTGAGGAACAGCGCCGCGATGGAGGCCGCGTTCTGAAGGGCCGACCGGGTCACCTTGGCGGGGTCGATCACGCCGAACTTCAGCATGTCGCCGTACTCGCCGGTGGCCGCGTTCAGGCCGTGGCCCGCGGGGAGCCCGCGGACCTTCTCGACCACGACGCCGCCCTCGAGTCCGGCGTTGACCGCGATCTGCTTCAGCGGCGACTCGAGGGCCTTCTGCACGAGCCGAACCCCGGTGGCCTCGTCGCCCAAGAGGTCGACCTTGTCGAGCGGCTCCTGCGCCGCCAGCAGGGCCACGCCGCCGCCGGCGACGATGCCCTCCTCGACCGCGGCCTTGGTCGCCGACACGGCGTCCTCGATGCGGTGCTTCTTCTCCTTCAGCTCGACCTCGGTGGCCGCGCCGACCTTGATGACCGCAACACCGCCCACGAGCTTCGCCAGCCGCTCCTGCAGCTTCTCGCGGTCGTAGTCGGAGTCGGTGTTCTCGATCTCGTTCTTGATCTGGTTGATCCGCCCCTTGATCGCGTCCTCGGCGCCGACACCCTCGACGATCGTCGTCTCGTCCTTGGTGATGACGACCTTGCGGGCCTGGCCCAGCACGTCGAGCTGGAGGTTCTCGAGCTTGAGGCCGATCTCCTCGGAGACCACCTGGCCGCCGGTGAGGATCGCGATGTCCTCGAGCATGGCCTTGCGGCGGTCACCGAACCCGGGGGCCTTCACCGCGGCCGACTTGAAGGTGCCGCGGATCTTGTTCACCACCAGCGTCGCGAGCGCCTCGCCCTCGACGTCCTCGGAGAGGATCACGAGCGGCTTCCCGGCCTGCATGACCTTCTCCAGGATCGGGAGCAGGTCCTTCACGGCCGAGATCTTCTGGTTCGCGAGCAGGACGTAGGGGTCCTCGAGGACGACCTCCATCCGCTCGGGGTCGGTCACGAAGTACGGCGAGATGTAGCCCTTGTCGAAGCGCATGCCCTCGACGAGGTCCAGCTCCATCCCGAAGGTCTGCGACTCCTCGACGGTGATAACGCCGTCCTTGCCGACCTTGTCCATCGCCTCGGCGATCTGCTCGCCGATCTCGGGGTCGCCCGCCGAGATCGCGGCGACATGGGCGATCTCGCCCTTCTCCTCGATCTCCTTGGCCTGGTTCTTGATGAACTCGACGGCCGACTCGACGGCCGCCTCGATGCCCCGCTTGAGAGCCATCGGGTTGGCGCCGGCGGCCACGTTGCGGAGGCCCTCCTTCACCATCGCCTGCGCGAGCACGGTCGCGGTCGTCGTGCCGTCGCCGGCCACGTCGTTGGTCTTCTTCGCGACCTCCTTGACCAGCTCGGCGCCGATCTTCTCCTCGGGGTCCTCGAGCTCGATCTCCTTGGCGATCGATACGCCGTCGTTCGTGATCGTGGGTGCGCCCCACTTCTTCTCGAGGACGACGTTGCGGCCCTTGGGGCCGAGCGTGATCCGGACCGCGTTCGCGAGCTGGTCCATCCCCCGCTCGAGCGCCCGTCGCGCGTCCTCGTCGAAGGTGATGATCTTGCCTGCCATCCGATCCTCCTTGGTTGGCTTCCGAAGCCTTCTGCGAACCCTTGGCACTCTCGCTCGGAGAGTGCTAACTGATTCTAGCCAAGTCCCGCCCGAAGTCGCAACCGGGTCAGCGCACCCAGTAGCCGGCCGGCCGGCCGAGGAAGTCTTCGAGGGGAAGACCCCCGCCGCCGACGAGCATCATTCGGGCAGCGGGATAGCGTTCCGCAAAGGCTTCAAGGCCCGAACGTCCTGCCCTCGGACGGCCACTCTTCACCTCGATAGCCATGACCTTTTGCCCTCTGCTCACGACGAAGTCCACCTCTCGGTCGCGGTCCCGCCAGTACCGGATCTCTACCCCGGCGCCTGCGCTGTTGAGGAGATGGGCGCCCACACAGGTCTCGACCAGCCTTCCCCACAGCCAGGGATGGCGTCGTGTCTCGGCGAAATACGTACCGATGGTGGGCGAGACGAGCGCGGCATTGAGGGCAAGCAGCTTCGGGCTCGATCCGTGGCGACGGACCGCCGTTGCCGAGTACTTCTGGAGACCGGTGACCATCCCGGCGCCGCCCAGGAGGTCCAGATAGTGAGCCAGGGTCGTGGTGTTTCCCGCGTCGTGGAACTGACCCAGCATCTTCGTGTACGAGAGGATCTGCCCGGAGTATTCACAGGCGAGCCGAAACATGCGACGCAGGAGGGCCGGCTTGTCGACACGGGTCATCAGTAAGACATCGCGCCAGATCGTCGGATCGATGATGGAGTCGAGAAGATAAGCCCTCCACCGCTCTTCGTCGTCTATCAGAGGAGCTGCTCCCGGATAGCCGCCGAAGAAGACGAACTGCTCGATGCCGAATCCGAACGCGTCACGCATCTCCTCGAACGACCAGTGCGGGACCCGGATCAGCTCGAACCGTCCGGCCAGGCTCTCCGTGAGCCCTCGCTGGACGAGCAGCGGGGCCGAGCCGAGCACCACGACCTTGAGGGGAACCCCCTCGTGAGTGTCCTGATCCCAGAGGCGCTTCACGACTTCGGACCATCCCCGGATCTTCTGGATCTCGTCGAGGAAGAGCAGGGCCTCGCCGTGCTCGTTCGCCCGCAGACGTCCGAGCTCCCACCGCGCCTCCAGCCAAGCCGGCTCGAGGGGAACCGGGGCATCGGCGGTCGCGTACTCGGCCGGCGCCCCCAGACCGGCCATCGCCTGGCGCGCCAACGTGGTCTTGCCTGCCTGCCTTGGGCCTGCCAACACCTGCAGGAAACGTCGTCGCTGGCCGAGACGCTCGAGGAGCGAGGCGAGCAGGGGCCGCTGATAGGTAGTGCCCACGGAGCCCAGTTTACTCAATAGGTTGAGCAAAACCACTCAACACGTTGAGTAAAAAGTCGGGCGAGTCAGCAGGGGGTGTGGACGGCCTGGGCCCAGCAGCCGGCCCAGCGGGCGAGCAAGGCCACCACCGTGCTCAGGCTCACCACATGGCTCTGCGGGAGGGGGCCCTGGCCGGGCTCCGGCGGCGGGTCGAACCAATCGCAGCCGGGGTACGTGCTGGGGTCCTCGGGGACGGCGGCCGCGCAGGGGGTCAGGAACGCCTGCTTCGGGGTGACCGAGGCGCCGGGGAGCGGGTCCTCGACGCACTCGGGGAGCATCGCCGGGTCGGAGGTGAGGCCGTCCTCGCCGCCGTCGTTCTCCTCCCAGCAGTTGCCGGTCCCCTGCTCGTCCCACCAGAAGTCGATGCCGTTCGGCATCGGTCCCTCGGGGCCGACGCCCATCGTGTTGCCGCGGTACACGTTGTAGTGCGAGGTGTCGAACTCCTTCGCCGGGTCCTCCTCCTCGCGGAAGCTCGCCGGCACGCCGAACAACATGGTCCCGTAGCGCCAGTTGTCGTAGATCGTGTTGCCGGCGACGAGGTCCTCGTTCCCGCCCGCGATGAGGACGCCCACCCCGATCGGCGCCTGGAAGTGCGGGCAGACCACGCCGTCCTCGTAGCCGCGCTGGCGGTGCGGCTTGTCGCAGGTGCCGTCCTCCCAGTACCGGTAGTAGTCCTCGTTGTTCGAGTAGATGAGGTTGTCCTCGTAGCGGGCCGAGTCCTGCGGCATGCCGGGATGCCCCGCGACGAAGCTGTCGGTCACGATGCCGAGCGTGTTGTGGTGGAAGCGGGTGTCGTGCACGTAGGTGGAGTTGCCGGCCGTGCCCGAGTACCCGAGCAGGTTGTGGTGGGAGTTGCAGTGGCTGATCTCGATCGAGGGCCGGTCGTGCCCGCGGTCGGCCGCCGAGCCCGGGTAGAGCCCCGAGTCGCCGTTCCCGTACGCCTCGCACCGCGTGTAGAGCCCGTGGTCGGAGGCGAACGTGAGGAACGCGTACTCGTCGTTCCACCGCCCGAGCACGCGGTCGATCACGAAGCCGTCGGTCTCGATCACGTAGAGCGAGTTGAACTCGGAGTTCTGCACGGTGAAGTTCCGGAAGTAGACGCCGTCGGCCCGGTCGGCGCGGATCGCGTTGAGCTTCGAGAACCCGTTCTCGATGATCACGTCGGACGGGCGCTTCCCGGTGCCCTCGATCTGCAAGTTGCAGTACCGGTTGTCGCAGGCGATGTCCTCGTCCGGCCCGTCGCCGAAGAACGAGATCAGGTTGGCCACGCTCGGGCAGGCCTTCTGCTCCTCGTAGGTGAGGGGGCTGCCCTTGTCGACGAGGGCCGCACACTCCCCCGTGGGCGGCTTCCGGTAGGGCTGCTCGCGGTAGACGCCCGGCAGGATCAGGATCCGGCTCCCGACTCGCCGCACCGCGTCGACCGCCGCCTGGATGTGGCGGTAGCCGTCGTCGCGGCACTCCTCGTACAGCTGCAGGTTGCGCGCGCGGGCCGCGCTCGGGAGCCCCTCGATGAGCCTGAGCGTGCGGGCCCCCTTGCACACGAGCAGCGCCGGGCCGCTCTTCCGGTAGCGCGGCACGCTGCCGTTCCCGGAGGGGAACTGCGTGGGGCGCTCCTCGTGCGCGGACACGGGCGCGACAGCGGCGATCGTGAGGAGCACGAGCAGGCACGCGATGCGATGCATCGCTCTCACTCTAGGAGGGCGCTGGTGCGACCCGCAACTCCAGAGATACCGGGCGAGTCCATCTATACGGACGAAGCGCCCTACCTTCCTTGTATTCACGCCTGGATGCGTCCACGATTGTGAGGGGCCGCTAGGGTAGCGGCCCTGAAGGCTATCTGAGGACCGAGACGAAGGGAGGGACGCCAGTGGCCATGTACGAGGCCTACTGCGTGAAGTGCAGGGAGAAGCGCGAGTTCGAGGGCGAGGAGACCACGCTCAAGAACGGGCGGAAGGCCGCCAAGGGCAAGTGCCCGGTGTGCGGCACGACCGTCATGCGCATCCTCGGCAAGTCGGCTTCCTGATCCTGCGGCGGCCCACCGGGCTGGCCGAAGGCCGGCCGGGGTCGAGAAGGGCCGCCTCGAAGACGTGCGTGCCCGGTCAGGCGCGGGGCGCGGGCCGGAGGAGGTCCTCCGGTGACCAGACCGGGCTCGTGGGCGCGATGGCGCGGTGCCGCTGCGCCAGGTCGGCGATCGTGACGCGTTCGAAGACCTGGCGCACGGCCGCCTGAACGTCCCCCCAGAGCTCCTGCAGCCCGCAGCGCGAGTCCTGGAAGCAGGTGTGGTCCCCGGGGTCGAGGCAGTACATCGGGAACAGGGGGCCCTCCATCGCGTCGACGACGTCGGCCACGTAGATCTCGCCCGCCTCCCGCGACAGGCGGCACCCGCCGCCCGACCCCCTGAGCGACTCCACGAGACCCGCCCGCCCGAGCTGGGCGATCTGCTGCTCGAGGAACCGAAGGGGGATGCCCTGCGCCTCCGCGATCTCTCGCGCCGGCACGAGCCGGTCGGGCCCCCTGAGGGCGAGCTCGATCAGGGCCCGGATCGAGTACTCGGTCTTCTGAGAGATCTTGAACATTCCCTGCCCTTGTCCGAATCATATCTCAGCGATAGGATTCACTCCAGGGAAATCCGACCTACGCGGTCGGGAACAGAGGAAGCCCTGCCTGACCAGGAGGAGGACCCACGGTCGATCCCCGACAGCCCCGATTCGGCCAGGCGATCACGGGCGTCGCCGTGCTCGTCGCGTTCATCCTGCGGGTCCCCATCGTGCTCCCGGTCGTCGGCGTGGTGCTCGGGGCCGCCTCGCTGCTGGGACCGCGCTTCAACCTCTACGCCTACGGGTTCCGTCTGTTCAAGCGCCTCGCGCGACTGGGCCCGCCACGGGAGCTCGAGGAGGCGGCCCCTCCCCGATTCGCGAACCTCGTGGGGTTCCTGTTCCTCGGGACGGCGAGCCTGCTCCTCTACGCGGCCGAGCTGAGCGCGGTCGCGTGGGGCCTGGGCCTCGTCGTCTCCGCATTGGCGCTCCTGGCCGCCACCACCGGCCTCTGCGTGGGCTGCGAAGCGTACGTGATCGGCCGGCGCCTCCTGGCGCGCCCCGAGCGAGCCGGGGCCTGAGGCCCGATGCTCCTCCGGCTGGCGATCGCCCTGGCCGTCTTCGTGGCCGTCTGGATCGCCGTCCGGCTGTGGCGCCGGCCGCCGAGGCTCCGGCGGCTCGACCTGGCCGACCTCGGGGTCGAGGGACCGGCCATCGTGCAGTTCTCGACGCGCTCGTGCGCGCCCTGCCGGACGGCGGCGCCGGTCCTGCGCGAGGCCGCCAAGGCGGCCGGGGTCGCCTACGCGCAGGTCTCCCTCGACGAGCGCGCCGATCTGGCCCACCGCTACCGGATCCGGACCGTTCCGACGATCGTCGTCGCCGGGCGCGGGGGCGCGGTGGAGGGCGTCTGGACCGCCCTGCCACGGAACGGCGAGATCGTCCGCGCGGCGATCGCCGCCACCCGCTGAGCCCGACGGCGGGGCTCGGACTCCCCGTCCCGTATCATCCGGCTCGTGACGGACTGGTTCGCACGACGGACCTATCACCACCGGCGCTTCGCGGACCTTCCCCAGCTCCTCCGGGCGAAGGAGGAACGCGGCCTCGGTGTGTCGGTGTGCATCCCCACCCTCAACGAGGCGGCCACCATCGGGCCGATCCTCCGGCAGATCCGGACGGCGCTCGTCGAGGAGGTGCCCCTCGTCGACGAGCTGGTGGTGATCGACTCCGTCTCGCACGACCGGACGGTCGCCATCGCCAGGGACGAGGGCGCCGAGGTCTTCCAGGACCGCGAGATCCTCCCGGATCGCGAGCACTTCACCGGCAAGGGCGAGGCGCTGTGGAAGAGCCTCTTCGTCCTGAAGGGCGACCTCGTGGTGTGGCTCGACGCCGACATCGAGAACTTCGATCCGCGGTTCGTGTACGGCCCGCTCGGCCCGCTGCTGCTCGAGCCGGGGGTCGGCTACACGAAGGCGTTCTACGACCGGCCGGTCAAGCAGGCCGGCCCCCGCAACGGCACGGAGGGCGGCCGGGTGACCGAGCTGGTCGCCCGCCCGCTGCTCAACCTCTACTGGCCCGAGCTGGGCCAGCTGATCCAGCCGCTCTCGGGCGAGTACGCGGGACGCCGGGACGTGCTGTCCGAGATCCCCTTCTTCACCGGCTACGGGGTCGAGATCGGGATGGTGATCGATGTCTACGAGCGGTTCGGCATGGACTGCCTCGCGCAGGTCGACCTCGATCGGCGCGTCCACCGGAACCGGCCGATCGCCGAGCTGTCCCGCATGTCGTTCGCGGTGATGCAGGCGGCGATCGCGCGGCTCGCGTCGTCGGGCCGCGTCGACCTGCACGCCCCGCCGAGCACGACCCTGACCCAGTTCGTCAAGGAGGCCGACCGCTACGAGACGTCGGCGCTGGACATCCGCGTGCACGAGCGACCGCCGGCGGCCAGCCTGCCGGAGTTCCGGTGAGGCCGCTCTCGGATCTCGGCGGCGCGGCGCGACCCCGGGCCGTCTACGTCGACCTCGACGGCACCCTGCTCGGCCCCGGAGGGTCGCTGTTCGCCAACGGGGACGGAGGCGTCACCCGCGAGGCGGCGGCGGCCGTCGCCGCGCTGCTCGAGGGCGGCGGCGAGCTGGTCCCCCTCTCGGGGCGGACCGCCATGCAGGTGCGCGAGACCGCCCGGCTGCTCGGCGGCCGCGCCTACATCGCCGAGCTCGGGGGCCTGACGTGCTACGAGGACGGCGAGGTGGTGCTCGATGCGGGCGAGTACGCCGGGGGTGGATCGCCCCACGAGGCGATGGTCCGGGGCGGCGTCGGCGGCCTGCTGCTCGAGGCATACCCGGGCCGGCTCGAGCCGCACGCGCCGTGGGCGTTCCTCGACCGAGCGTGCTCGATGCTCCTCCGCGGGCACGTCGACACCGCTGAGGCCGAGGGAGTGCTGGAGCGGGCCGGGTTCGGCTGGCTCCAGGTCACCGACAACGGGGTGATCCGGCGCTCGTTCCCGGGCCTGCGCACCGACGAGGTGCACGCCTACCACGTGCTCCCCCGCGGGATCTCGAAGGCGAACGCGGCCGCCGCCGACATGGCACGCCGGGATCTCGACCCCGCGCGCTGCGTCGCGGTGGGCGACTCGCCCGCCGACGCCGCGCTCGCCGGCGTCTGCGGCGCGGCCTTCATCGTCGCGAACGGCCGGGAGGACGTGGAGCGCACCGGGGTGGACGCGCCCAACCTCTACGCCACCGAGGCTCCCTACGGCGACGGCTTCGCCGAAGCGATCCGCGCCCTCCTGGGCGGCGTCCCGTAGCGGGAGGAGCGGGCGCTCAGGTGCCGGCGAGGCAGCCGGTGACGGCCTGGGGGAGACCGGGGATCTGGATGTCGAGCTCCCTCGAGCCCCGGACGAAGTCGTAGGGGGTGCCCGCCCACGTGCCGGGCAGTCCCGGGTACTCCCGCCGCTCCGGGTCGGCGAACTCGTACTGGAACGCCGTCCAGTCCGGCGAGCGATACCCGGAGGTGTCGTGGGGGGCCACCGCTGCGACGCCGGCGCCGTGGACGCGCCGCTCCACGAGCCAGCGAGCGCGGAAGCCGGGATCGGCGCCGAGCTGCCCGCGCACGTACCAGCGCTCGACGACCTGGAAGTAGCCCTCGCCCGACGGCGGCGACTCGGGCCCGGTGAAGTAGCGCATCTCCCGCACCTCGAAGGGTGCCTGCGCCCGCATCCGCCGCCGGATGAGCCGCAGCGCGTCGTCCCAGAGCGCGGATCCGTTCGCGGGGGTCGTCCAGCCGTCGACGCAGCGGGCCGTCGGGTTTCCGGAGAACGACCCGTCGTCGAGCGAGAGGTCGGGGCCCTGCGCGGCGAGCCGCGGCTCCCGGGTCTCACCGACGAGCCCGGCACACCCGGTGGCCGCGACGAGCAGCAGCAGCGCTCCCGCGATCGCCCTCTTCGACATCGCCCTTCCCGTGAGGATACAGTGACCCCTCCGGCATGCGCATCGATCACTTCGCTGCCCACCGTCGCTTCTCACGCCGCCGCTTCCTGCGCCTGACGGCCGCATCGGCCGCGACCGCGCTGCTCGCCTCCTGCACGAGCAACGGCGTGCGCCCCCGCTTCGGACGCCCGGCCCGAACCGTCGACACGCGGTGGCCGATCAAGCGCGTCGTGTACCTCATGCTCGAGAACCGCAGCTTCGACAACGTGTTCGGGACGTTCCCGGGCGCGAACGGCGCCACCACCGGGGTGAGCCACGGGATCGAGCGCCCGCTGATCCGCTGCCCGCAGTGGCTCCCCGGCGACTTCTCCCACGACCGCTTCGCGTCGAGCGCGCACATCAACGGCGGCACGATGGACGGGTTCGCCACCGGCCGGTTCGGCGAGCCCTACGCGTTCTCGCGCCTCGAGGCCGAGGACATCCCGAACTATCACCACTGGGCCCGGAGCTTCGTCCTGTGCGACAACGTCTTCGCGTCCGCGCTCGGCGCCTCGCATCCGAACCACCTGTTCTTCATCTCGGGGACCTCGGGCGGCGCGATCGACAACCCCGAGAACACCCAAACGCTGCTCAAGGACGGCGAGTCGTACAAGTCGTGGGGCATCGACGCGTACGGGGACGACATGTACGTGTGGGTGAAGGACGAGCGGGGAGAGCTCTCGAAGCACAGCACGACGTTCGACATCCCCACCTACGGCACCGAGCTGTCGAAGGCCGACATCGACTGGGCGTTCTACGGGCCCGAGCCCCATCAGGCCGGGTACATGTGGTCGGTCTACAACGCGATCCCCGACGTGTTCAACACGGAGCTGTGGGACGAGCACGTGTGGCCGGTCGACGAGCTGATGATCGACGTCGAGGCGTCGGCGCTGCCGGCGGTCACGTGGATCGTCCCGCGGTTCGCGCTCTCGGACCATCCGCCCTTCAGCTCCTGCCACTCGCACAACTGGGTCACCGACCTCGTGAACGGCATCATGCGCAGCGACATGTGGCCAGAGACCGCGATCTTCATCACCTGGGACGAGTGGGGCGGGTTCTACGATCACGTGCGGCCCCCCGTCTACGATCCCATCGGTCCCGGCATCCGCGTGCCGATGCTCGTGATCTCGCCGTACGCGAAGAAGGGCTACGTGGACGACGCCGAGGGTGAGTTCTCCTCGCCGCTCAGGTTCATCGCCGACAACTGGGACCTGCCCCACCTCACCGACCGCGTCCGGAGGACGCACAACTTCGAGCACGTCTTCGACTTCGACCGCGGCCCGAGGGACCCGGACCCACGTCCGCGGAACGACGACTGCTACGGCGTCGCCACCGAGTTCCCGGAAGCCTACCCGAGCTGGCAGCCGGGCATCGAGCCCCACGTCCCGACGCTCGACACCTCGTAGCGGTGCAAGCGGGTCGCTCGGACCCGACCCGGGTAGACTCCTCCGACATGCGCCGAAGCGGGCTCCTGATCGCCGCCGTGCTGCTCTCGGCCTGCTCCGGGAGCGGCGCGGAGCCCGGCACGCTCGCCGGCGGCGGCCCGCCTTCCGACGAGCCGGCCGTCGCCCCGACGCCGATACCCGCCGGCCTCGAGAAGATCGAGCACCTCATCTTCATCGTGCAGGAGAACCGCTCGTTCGATCACTACTTCGGCACGTTCCCGGGCGCCGACGGCATCCCGAAGAACGAGCAGGGGGGGTTCAAGCCCTGCCTGCCCGACCCCGCCCTCAGCCACTGCTCGCGCCCGTACCACTCCGAGGCGCTGTTCAACGAGGGCGGGCCGCACGCGCGGGCGGCGTCGATCGGCGACATCAACGGCGGCAAGATGGACGGGTTCATCAAGATCGCCTACGAGCAGCCGACGCAGAACTGCACGAAGGATCGCTTCGCGCCTCGCTGCGCCGATCAGGTGGGGCCGCGGATGCAGCCGAGCGTGATCGGCTACCACACCGCCGCGGAGATCCCCAACTACTGGAAGTACGCCAGGCGGTTCGTCCTGCAGGATCGCCTGTTCGCGCCGGTCGACTCCTGGACCCTGCCCGCGCACCTGTTCCTCGTGTCGGCCTGGTCGGCGTTCTGCCCCGACCGCGACGACCCGATGAGCTGCGAGTCGAACGTCGACCTCTCGGCCCAGGCGAAGAAGCAGCGGAAGGGGTTCCAGAAGCCGTTCTACGCCTGGACCGACATCACCTACCTGCTCCACAAGGCCGGGGTGAGCTGGGCCTACTACGTGGATGGCGAGACGTGCTTCAAGGCACCGTGCCCCCAGGGCGACAGCAAGGGCACGAAGGCGATCCAGAACCCGCTCCCCGGCTTCCGTACGGTGCGCGACAACCACCAGCTCCGGAACATCAAGCCGCACTCGAACTACCTCGAGCGCGCGGAGGCGGGGACGCTGCCCTCGGTCACGTGGATCATGCCGGGCCCCGGCTACAGCGAGCACCCCACCGGCGTCGGGAACATCCGGCGCGGCATGGCCCACGTGACGCGGATGGTGAACGCGGCGATGGCGGGGCCCGACTGGGAGCAGACGGCGATCTTCATCACCTGGGACGACTGGGGCGGCTTCTACGACCACGTGGAGCCGCCGGTGGTCGACGTGAACGGGTTCGGGATCCGGGTGCCGGGCCTGATGATCAGCCCCTGGGCGAGACGGGGGATGATCGACCACCAGGTCCACTCGTTCGACTCGTACCTCAAGCTGATCGAGGAGCGCTTCCTCGGCGGCCAGATGCTCGACCCGGAGACCGACGGACGCCCCGACTCGCGGCCGACGGTTCGCGAGGCCCTGCCGATCCTCGGCGACCTGGTCAGGGAGTTCGACTTCGACCAGGAGCCGCTGCCGCCGCTGATCCTCGACCCGTCGCCGTAGCGGCGACGATCGGCGCGTCCGTCCCGCTCAGGAGCCGTCGACGCCCCGGAGGGCGCCCCCGGGCACCTCGGCGATCGTGAACGGCGCCCCGGCGGGATCGGCGAGGATCGCGACGCGGCCGACCGGGATGTCGATCGGAGGAAGGAGCACCGAGCCGCCGAGGGAAGCCGCCAGCCCGGCGCTCCTATCGGCGTCGCCGACCCGGAACGAGACCGTCCAGCTCGGTGGGCCCTGCTCGAACTCGGTGGGGGCGTGCGCCCCGCCGATCAGCAGGTCGCCGAGCTCGAAGGACACCCGCTCGATGCCGCCCGGGGCCGCCTCAGATGTCCACCCGACCAGGGCGCCGTAGAAGGCGGACGCCGCCGCCAGGTCGGGGGTGACGAGCTCGTTCAACGACCAGGTGCCGACCTCGTTCACGAGTCGGGCGCCCGCGTAGCCCGCCGCCTGCCAGAGGCAGACCTCGGCGCCGGCCGGGTCGTGGATCAGCGAGATCCGCGCGGTCCCGGGCAGGTCGGACGGCTCCATCGCGACCGCCGCGCCCAGCTCGGCGGCGCGGGCCGTCGCCGCGTCGACGTCGCCGACGTTGATCGAGGAGGCCCACCCGGTCCCCTCCTCGTGGGTGTGCGCGTGCATCCCGGCGACGTCCATGCCGTCGCGGCGCGCGAGGACGTAGCCGTCGGCCACCTCCTCGAACTGCCAGCCCAGCAGCTCGCCGTAGAAGACCTTCGCCCCCGCCAGATCGGCGGTCCCGAGGTCGATCCAGCAGAACGTCCCGTTCGGGTACTCCTTCACCTCGCCCATCGTGCGCTCCTCTCGTCTCCTCGGCGTCCCTTCACGGGCGAGGCTCGGCCGGCTCGAGCGGCTCGGCGTCGCCCGGAGCGGCGGCGCGCCGCTCGAGGCGCTTCCTGCGGCGCCATCGCCCGAGCATCCCGGCGAGCAGGCCCGCCGCCTCCCGAGGCGGGGCGGGAGCGCCGGGCGGCGGCGGTTGCGGCGGGGAGGGGCCCTGAGGTTGCACGGGGGCGCCCTCCGGCGTGGGTGGCCAGGTCGCCTGGGTGTCCCAAGCGTGGAGCATGAGGATCTTCGCCGAGGCGACGACCGGCACCGCCAGCAGCATCCCCCACAGCCCAAGCAGCGTGCCGCCGGCGAGCAGCGCCAGCATGACGGTGACGGGATGCAGCTTCACCGTCCTCGCGACCACGTTCGGGCTGATGATGTGGTTGTCGATCTGCTGGACGATCGTGAGCGCGATCGCGGACCCGATCGCGAGCGGCCAGCCCGGCTCGAGGTGCAGGAGCCCGCCCGTCTGTCCCGTCGTGGTGAACGCGATGAACGCCGCGATGCCGCCGCCGATGAACGGCCCGATCAGCGGGATGAGGTTGAAGAGGCCCGTGATCATGCCGACCAGCGCCCAGTACGGGAGCCCGACGATGAACAGCACGATCGTGGAGGCGATCCCGACGAACACCGCCACGAGCAGCTGGCCCCGGAAGAACCCGCCGATCGCCGCGCCCACCTTTCGCAGCACGGCCAGCACCGCGGGCCGCCGGCGCGCCGGGACGAACAGGATCGCGCCGCGCCGGATGTTCGGGAGATCGACCAGCAGGTAGAAGCCGAGGATCAGGCCGAGCATGAGGATCAGCGCCCCCGAGAGCAGGCCCTTCGTGAGGGAGAAGAGGCGTTCGGCGGCGTCGAGGATCTGGGCGCTGTCGAGCGCCCCGGTACCCCCCTCGATCCCGAACCGGTCGAGCAGGTCGCGGAAGCCGGCCTGCGCGTTCGTGAGGAGCGCGGGCAGCGTCTTCGAGAAGTGCTCGACCTGGTCGACGAGCACCGGGATCAGGTAGCGCAGGCCCACCCCGATCGCAGACAGGATCACGAGGTACGTGATCAGGGTGGCCAGGAGCCGCGGGATCCCGCGACCGGTCATCCAGGTCACCACGGGGTTCAGCAGGTAGACGAAGATGAGCGCGAGCACGATCGGTGGGAAGATGATCCGTACGGGGAAGATCACGTACCGGAAGAAGATGATCGCGAGCACGAGGAGCCCGATGGCCACCCAGGCGAGAACCCCCCACCTCGCGGCGCGGATCATGAGGGGGCTGGAGAGGATGCGGTTGGGGCCCTGGTCCAATCGGCCCATGATAGCCTGGGCCCAGATGGGCGTGCCGCGCTTGGTTTGGCTACAGGAAGCCCCCCATCTGGCCGATACCTTTACGGCATGAAGATCTTGGTGGTCGACGACGAGCCCGACGTGCTCCTCCTCTGCAGGGTGAACCTGCAGTCCGAGGGCCACGAGGTGCTGGAGGCGCCCGACGGCGAGGCGGGCTTCGAGCGCGCCGTGAGCGCGCGCCCCGACCTGATCGTCCTCGACGTCATGCTCCCGCGGAAGGACGGCTTCACGATCCTCGAGATGCTGAAGGCCGAGCCGACGACCCGGGACATCCCCGTCGTCCTGCTCACCGCCAAGGCCCGCACCGAGGACAAGATCCGCGGCTGGTCGGCCGGCGCCGCCGACTACGTGACGAAGCCGTTCAGCCCCGGCTCGCTGTCCGATGCCGTGCGGCGGCTGATGCTCCTCACCCCCGAGGAGCGCGAGGCCCGCCGGCGCGAGAAGCTCGACGACCTCCAGCTCACCGATCGCTCGCACACGGCCCCGTAGCTCCGTTCCTCGCCGGCGCAACGCAGCGGAACGCAGCCTCCTATGCTGGATGGCATGCTCTCCACCGTCACGGTGACCGACGCCCGCCGCGTGGACGACTACGTTGAGGCGGCAGGGGAGGACGCGGTCGCGCGGCTCCGCGCGGCGGCCGCGCCGCTCGCCGGCTCGCGCCTGCTCAACGTCTCGAGCACCGCGTTCGGAGGAGGCGTCGCCGAGCTGGTGCCCACCCAGGTCGCGCTGATGCGGGACCTGGGGATCGACGCCGAGTGGAAGCTGTTCGAGGGGTCGGACGATTTCTTCGCCGTGACGAAGGCCGCTCACAACGGCCTGCAGGGCGCGGAGGTCCCGTGGACGACGACGATGGAGCGGACCTACCTCGACCGCGTACGCGCGAACGCGTCGGAGTGGGGCGCGGACTTCGACTTCGTGCTCGTGCACGACCC
>DASWKG010000087.1:0-25177 GCA_036396755.1 Actinomycetota bacterium | reverse complement strand
CGCGCACGGCTACACGCGCGAGGACCTGCAGATGATGGTCCGCCCCGCCGCCACCTCCGGGAAGGAGCCGACGTACTCGATGGGCGACGACACGCCGCTCCCGCCGCTCTCCCCCCACCGCCGCCCGGTCTTCCACTACCTGCGCCCGCGCTTCGCGCAGGTGACGAACCCGCCGATCGACCACCTGCGCGAGCGATACGTGATGTCGCTCACGACGCTGCTCGGGCCGCGTGACCCGCTCCTCCGCGAGCGTCCGGAGGGCGCCGCGATGATCGAGTACGAATCGTTCCTCCTGTTCCGTCCCCCGGGCGGCTACTTCCTCGACGCCACCTGGCCGACGGTGGAGGGCCCTGCCGGTCTCCGTCCGGCGCTCGAGGCGCTGGCGCGCCACGCCGTGGAGGCCGCCCAGCAGGGCAACGGCATCCTCCTCATCTCCGACGAGCGGGCGGGGCCCGACCGAACGCCGGTCCCCTCGCTGCTGGCGGTGGGCGCTGCGAACACCGCGCTCCTTCGCGCCGGCCACCGGACCCGCACGTCGCTGGTCGTTCAGGCCGACGACGCGCGCGAGTCGCATCACTTCGCCTGCCTGCTGGGCTGCGGCGCCGAGGCCGTGTACCCGCGGCTGGCGCTGGCCACCGTCGCCTCGTTCGGCGGCGCCGGCCGCGCGAGGGACCTCGAGCCCGCGGACCTCCTGCACCGCTACCGTGCGGCGATCGAGGAGGGCGTGCTGAAGGTGCTCTCGAAGATGGGCATCTCGTGCATCGACTCCTACCGCGGCGCGCAGATCTTCGACGCGCTCGGCCTCGGTGACGAGGTCATCGAGCTGTGCTTCGAGGGCACGCCGTCGCCGATCGGGGGCGTCGGGTTCGAGGACCTCGCCTCCGACGTCCTCGCGCGTCACGCCGAGTCCTTCGGCGATGCGCCCGCGCTCGGCAACCCCGGCATCTACAAGTTCCACAAGGGGGGCGAGCACCACGCGAACGAGCCGAACGTGGTTCGAGCGGTGCACCGCATCGTCGACCCGAACCTCGAGCGCCTGAAGTCGACGGCCGCCGCCGAGGAGGAGGTCGCGCTGGCGCGCCTGCGCGATGCCGCCGACCACCTGCGGGACGCCGATCCCGACTTCGAGTCCTACGCGCGCTTCGCGGCGCTCGTCGACGGCCGCCCCCCGACCTTCCCGCGCGACCTGCTCGACCTCGTTCCCACCGGCGAGCGAGTGCCGCTCGAGGAGGTGGAGCCGGCCGCGGAGATCGCCCGCCGGTTCTCGTCGGGCGCGATCTCGCACGGGGCGATCTCGGCCGAGGCGCACGAGACGCTCGCGATCGCGATGAACCGCATCGGCGGCAAGGCGAACACCGGCGAGGGCGGCGAGGACCCCGCGCGCTACCGCACCGAGCGGAACTGCCGGATCAAGCAGGTCGCGTCGGGGCGCTTCGGCGTGACGCCCGAGTACGCGGCGTTCGCCGACGAGCTGCAGATCAAGATGGCGCAGGGCTCCAAGCCGGGGGAGGGCGGCCAGCTCCCGGGCCACAAGGCCACCGAGGAGATCGCGCGTCTGCGCCACACCCAGCCCGGAGTCGCGCTCATCAGCCCGCCGCCCCACCACGACATCTACTCGATCGAGGACCTCGCGCAGCTCATCTACGACCTCAAGCAGGTCAACCCCGCCGCGGACGTGTCGGTGAAGCTGGTCGCGGAGGCGGGCGTGGGGACGATCGCCGCCGGCGTGATCAAGGGCCTCGCCGACGTCGTCCACATCTCGGGCGCCGACGGAGGGACGGGGGCGTCGCCGCTCTCGTCGATCAAGAACACCGGGCTCCCGTGGGAGATCGGGCTGGCCGAGGCGCACCGCGCGCTCGCCGAGAGCGGGCTGCGCGACCGCGCGCGCATCCGCGTCGACGGGGGGATGAAGACCGGCCGCGACGTGGTGCTCGCCGCCCTCCTCGGCGCCGACGAGGTGTCCTTCGGGACGGCGGCCCTGCTCGCGGAGGGGTGCATCATGGTGCGGACCTGCCACCTCGACACCTGCCCGGTCGGGATCGCCACCCAGCGCCCCGACCTGCGGGCGAAGTTCGCCGGCACCCCCGAGATGGTGGCGGCCTACCTGCTGCACGTCGCCGACGACGTCCGCCGCACGCTCGCGTCGTTGGGCCTCCGTTCGTTCGACGAGGCGACCGGGCGCACCGACCTCCTGCGACCGCGCGACGACGCGCTTCCGGGCTCGGTCGACCTCTCGCCGCTCATCGCGCCGGTCGCGGGAGCGCGGCGGTTCCGGACGGCGCACCCGATCCAGCGACCCTCCTCCGCGCTCGGGGACCGGCTGGCCACGGACGCCTGGCCGTCCGTGCGCGACGGCGGCGAGGTGGCGCTCGACTACGAGATCCGCAACGCCGACCGGTCGGTTGGCGCCAGGCTCGGCGGGCAGATCGGCCGCGAGTTCGGCGAGGGTGCGCCGCCGGGGAGGGCGGTCGCCCGCTTCACCGGCGCTGCCGGACAGTCGTTCGGGGCGTTCCTCGCGGCCGGGGTGGAGCTGCGCCTTCGCGGCGAGGCGAACGACTACGTCGGCAAGGCGATGGGGGGCGGCCGCCTGGTGGTCGTGTCGCCCGACGGCGACGCCGGCGATCCCGTGCTCGTCGGCAACACCGCGCTCTACGGGGCCACCGGCGGCTCGCTGTTCGTCGCCGGACGGGTGGGGGAGCGGTTCGCGGTCCGCAACTCGGGCGCGTCGGCCGTGGTCGAGGGCACCGGCGACCACTGTTGCGAGTACATGACGGGCGGGACCGTCGTGGTCCTCGGTTCCGTCGGGATGAACGTGGCCGCCGGGATGACCGGCGGGGAGCTGTTCGTCCACGACCCCGAGACGCGCCTCCCCGCTCTCGTGAACCAGGACCTCGTGGAGGCCCGACGCATCGGCGAGCGGGAGCCACCCGCTCTGCGCGCGCTCCTCGAGGAGCACGTCGAGCGGACGGGCTCGGCGGTCGCGCGCGCGCTCCTCGAGGACTGGGAGCGGGAGCGCGGCCGGTTCTGGCACATCGAGCCGAAGCCCGACGTGGCCGCCCTCACACAGAAGAGCGAGGGAACCGTCAGGGCCGCGAAGCCCTGACCGTCCCGCTCAGGTCTCGGAGTCCCCGCCCTTGCCGACGACCGACTGGATGACGTCCTTCGGGAGCGACGCCGCGCTCGACAGGCCCTTCTTCACCGCGTCGACGGCGTCCGCCGAGATCTCTCCGACGGTCTCGAGGGCCTGCTCGGCCGTGCCCTTGGCCACGTCGCCGACGCTCTTGCCGAGCCGGCCGGCGGTCTCCACCGCCGCCTCGACCGCGCCGACCGCCGCCCCCGCCACGTCGCCGCCGACCTCGGCCGCGCCCTGGATCGCGCCGCGCACCGCGTTCCGCGCGCCCTCGACCACGTCGCCGCCGACCTGGACGACCGCCTCGACGGCCCCCGAGACGATCGCGCGCGCGCTCTGCGCCGCCTCGGCCCCGGCCTCCTGCGCGCCCTTGAGGGCGCCGCGGACGGCATCGGAGACCACGCCGAGGGCGGTGCCCGTGATGTCACCGGCCTCCTTCAGCGTGCCCTTGACGATATCGGTCACGGTCGAGCGCACGGCGTTCACGACGTCGCCGGCGCCCTTCACCACGTTCACGACCGCGTTCTTCGCGCGGTCGAAGATCCCTCCTTCGGGCATGACAGCACCACCTCCGGGGCGCACTCTACCACCGGGGTATCCTCGCCCCGTGCGTGAGGAGATCCGCCTGACGCGGTTCAGCCACGGCGCCGGGTGAGCCTGCAAGCTGGGTCCCGGTGACCTGGCCCAGGTCCTGGGCCGCCTCGAGCCGACCGACCGTCCCGCCGAGCTGATCGTCGCGGCGGAGACGGGAGACGATGCCGCCGTCTACCGGCTGCCCGATGGCACCGGGCTCGTGCAGACGGTGGACTTCTTCACGCCCATCGTCGACGACGCCTTCGACTGGGGGCGGATCGCGGCCGCGAACGCGTTCAGCGACGTCTACGCGATGGGCGGGCGGCCGGTGCTCGCGCTGAACCTGGTCGCCTGGCCGGTCGACACCCTGCCGCTCGAGCTGCTGTCGCGCGTGCTCGCCGGCGGCCAGAAGGTGGCGGGGGAGGCGGGCGTCGCGATCGCGGGCGGCCACAGCATCGACGACCCCGAGCCGAAGTACGGGATGGCCGTCACCGGCTTCGTGGCGCTCGACCGCATGGTGCGCAACTCGACGGCGCCGGCGGGCGCCTCGCTCTTCCTCACCAAGCCGCTCGGCCTCGGCATCATCACCACCGCGATCAAGCGGGAGCGCGCCGCCGAGGCGCAGGTGGCGGCCGCGATCGAGACGATGACGGCCCTGAACGCCTCCGCCTCCGAGGCGATGGTCGAGGCCGGGGCCGAGGCCGCGACCGACGTGACCGGGTTTGGCCTGCTCGGCCACCTCCGCGGGATGCTGGCGGCGTCCGGCGTCGCCGCCGAGGTCGATGCCGGCGCCGTCCCCTTCCTCGAGGGGTCGCTGGAGCTCGCCGCCGCCGGCGTCGTGCCGGCCGGCACCCGCCGCAACCTCGACCACGTGAGCCCGGGCGTCGACTGGGGCACCCTCGAGGAGCACGAGCGGATCGCCCTCGCCGACGCCCAGACCTCGGGGGGCCTCGTGATCGCCGCCTCCGAGGCACGGGCCGAGATCCTGCGCGAGGCTCTCGAGCGCCGCGGGGTCCCCGCGCACGAGATCGGGCGTACCACCCAGGGCCCGCCCGGCCGCATCACCGTCACCGGTCGAATCCGATCCCGCTGATAGGATTAGTTCCATGCTTGAGGTCCCTCGCGACATCCACGACGAGCTGGTGCGTCACGCGCTCGCGGGTCGCCCGAACGAGGCATGCGGCGTGCTGGCCGGCGTCGACGGCAAGATCGTCCGCTTCTACCCGATGCGGAACGCCGAGGAAAGCCCGGTCGTCTACCGCTTCGACGAGCGCGAGCAGCTCGAGGTGTTCGGCGAGGTCGAGGAGCAGGGCTGGGAGCTGACGGCGTTCTTCCACTCCCACACGCACACCGGCGCGTACCCCTCGCCCACCGACATCGCGAGCGCGCACTGGCGCGAGCCGCTCACCGGCGAGCTGACCCCCGCCTACCCCGGGACCCGCTACGTGATCCTCTCGCTCGAGCACGATGAGCCCGACGTGGGCGGCTTCCGCTTCGAGGACGGCGCACCGATCGAGGAGGAGGTCCGGATCGTATGACCGAGCCTCGATTCACCGAGGACGAGGTCCTGCGCTACGCGCGGCACATCTTCCTCCCCGGCATCGGCGGGGAGGGCCAGGCCAAGCTCGGGCGGGCGAAGGTGCTCGTCATCGGCGCCGGGGGGCTCGGCTCACCGGCGGCGATGTACCTGGCGGCGGCGGGCGTCGGCACGCTCGGCCTCGTCGACTTCGACCACGTCGACCTCACGAACCTCCAGCGCCAGCTCCTGCACGACACGAACGACGTCGGCCGCCCGAAGGTGGACTCGGCGCGCGAGCGGCTGAACGACCTCAACCCGAACGTCGAGGTGCTCACCCACGACGTGGCGCTCACCTCGGCGAACGCGATGGACATCCTGGGCGGCTACGACGTGGTCGTCGACGGGACCGACAACTTCCCGGTCCGCTACCTCGTGAACGACGCGACCCAGCTGCTCGGCATCCCGCTCGTCTACGGCTCGATCTACCAGTTCGAGGGACAGGCGAGCGTGTTCCTTCCCGGCCGCGACAACCCCTGCTACCGGTGCCTGTTCCCGGAGCCGCCGCCGCCCGGCACCGTGCCCTCGTGCGCCGAAGCCGGCGTGTTCGGCGTCCTGCCGGGGATCATCGGCTCGATCCAGGCGGTGGAGGCGATCAAGCTCGTCACCGGCGCCGGCGAGCCGCTCGTCGGACGGCTGCTGCTCTTCGACGCGCTCGCGATGGACTTCACGAGCGTGAAGCTGCGCTGGGACCCCGACTGCCCCGTGTGCGGCAAGAGCCCGACCGTCACCGAGCTCATCGACTACGACGCGTTCTGCGGGGTGACGCCGTGATCGAGGTGAAGGTCCCGACGCTCCTTCGCAGGCACACGGGGGGCGAGCCGGTCGTGCGGGGCGAGGGCGCGACGCTCGGCGAGCTGTTCACCGACCTCGAGTCGCGGCACCCCGGCCTCACGAGCGGCCTCGTCTCCGGCGACGGCGGCCTGCCGCGGCACGTGAACGTCTACGTGAACGGCGAGGACGCCCGCTACCTCGGGGCGATGGCGACCGTCGTGAGCGATGGCGACGTGGTCTCGGTGCTCCCGGCCGTCGCCGGCGGCTGAGCAACCGGCGGCCGTGCGCCACGACGACGTCCTCGGCGCGATCGGGAACACTCCGCTGGTCGGCATCCAGCGCCTCTCTCCGAAGCCCGGCGTGCGCCTGTGGGCGAAGCTCGAGGGCCAGAACCCCACGGGGTCGGTGAAGGACCGCATCGCCCTCCGCATGGTCGAGGCGGCGGAGGGGAGCGGAGAGCTCACGGCCGCCAGGGTCATCCTCGAGCCCACCTCCGGCAACACCGGCATCTCGCTCGCCCTCGTCGCGCGGCGGAAGGGCTACCGCCTGATCGTGGTGATGCCCGACAACGCGAGCGAGGAGCGCGTCCGGCTCCTCGAGCTGTTCGGCGCCGAGATCGTCTTCTCGCCGGGCGACGCCGGGACGAACGGCTCCATCGAGGTCGCCCGCCGGATGGCGGAGGACCCCCGCTACTTCATGCCCTACCAGTACGGGAACCCCGAGAACGTGCGCGCGCACGAGGAGGGGACCGGCGAGGAGATCGTGCGCGACCTCCCGGAGGTGACGCACTTCGTCGCGGGGCTCGGCACCGGGGGCACCCTGATGGGCGTCGGGCGCCGGCTCCGGGCGCACCGGCCGACGGTGCAGATCATCGCGGCCGAGCCCGAGCTGGGCGAGACCGTCTACGGCCTCCGCTCGATGGACGCGGGGTTCATCCCACCGATCTTCGACGAGGCGATGCTCGACCGGAAGCTGCTGGTGGGCGTGGCCGACGCGGTGGCCGCCACCCGGGAGCTCGCCGAGACCGAGGGCATCTTCGCGGGCATCTCCTCGGGCGCGGTCGTCCACGTGGCCCGGCGCGTTGCGGAAGGGGTGGAGGAAGGCGATATCGTGTGCCTGCTCGCCGACGGGGGATGGAAGTACCTGTCGACCGAGGCCTGGGCCGGCGATCTGGAGGAGGCGGAGAAGCGCGTGCAGGGGACCGTGTGGTGGTGACCTCCGGCGCCATCGGCGTCTTCGACTCCGGCGTGGGCGGCCTCACCGTCGTGCGGTCGCTCATCGACCTCCTGCCGCGGGAGTCCATCGTCTACTTCGGCGACACCGCCCGCTCCCCGTACGGGCCGCGTCCCCTGGACGAGATCCGGCGCTTCTCCCGAGAGATCGCGGCGTTCCTGCTCGGGCGCGACGTGAAGATGCTGGTCGTGGCCTGCAACTCCGTGGAGGTGGCCGCGATCGAGGACCTCACGGCCGAGGCGGGCGTCCCGGTGGTCGGCGTGATCGAGCCGGGCGTGCGGGCCGCCCTGGCGGCGCGGCGGTCGGGGCGCATCGGGGTGATCGGCACCGAGGCCACGATCGCCAGCCACGCGTACGACCGGGCGGTCGCGTCCGCGGGGGCCGAGGTCGTCTCCTGCGCGTGTCCCGCCTTCGTCCCGTTCGTCGAGCGCGGGGAGACGACCGGCGACGAGCTGCTCGGCCTCGCCCGCGAGTACCTCTCGCCCCTCATCGCGGCCGACGTCGACACGCTGATCCTCGGCTGCACCCATTACCCGCTGCTCTCGGGGCTCATCTCGATGGTGATGGGCCCCGACGTGGTGCTCATCTCCTCGGCCGACGAGACCGCTCGCGAGGTGTACGCGCGCCTCGTCGACGGCGGCCTCCTGCGCGACGAGGCCGCGGCCGCGCGGCACGAGTTCCTCTGCTCGGGCGACCCCGGGTCGTTCCGTGCCCTCGGCGCTCGGTTCCTCGGCCCCGAGATCTCCGACGTCACGGCGACGAGCGCGGAGCTCGCGCCGCTCGGGGAGAGCTGATGGAGCTCGTCGTGCTCGGGGCCGACGGGATGTACGCGTCGCCGGGCGGCGCCACCTCGGGGTACCTGCTGCGGGAGGACGGCTTCACCGTGTGGATCGACCTCGGCTCCGGGACGCTTGCCAACCTGCAGCGGCACCAGGATCTCTACGACGTGGACGCGGTGATGGTCTCGCACCGCCACCCCGACCATCTCGTCGACCTGTTCGCCTACTACATCGCGCGACTCTACGGGCCGCCGGAGCCCTCGCCCGAGATCCCGCTGTTCGCGCCGCCGGAGGTGCTCGAGCGGGCTCACGCCTTCGTCTCCGACAGCTCCGAAGGGGGCCTCGAGCGCGCGTTCGACCGGCGGGAGGTGGACCCGGGCTCGTCCTTCGAGGTCGGCCCCTTCCGCGTCCGGACGGCGCGGATGGCGCATCCCGTCGAGACGATGGGCGTTCGGATCGAGGCGGGAGGCACGGTCTTCGCGTACTCGGCCGACACGGGACCGTGCACCCAGCTCGTCGAGCTGGCAGAGGGGGCCGACCTCTTGCTCGCGGAGGCGAGCTGGCAGGACGAGGACGACGAGGTGCCGGGCGACCTGCATCTTCGGGCCAGCGAGGCCGGCGACCACGCGCGGATGGCCGGGGCCGGCCGGCTCGTGCTCACCCACATCAAGCCGGGCCTCGACCGGGAGCGCTCCCGGCGCGAGGCGGCGGCCGTCTTCGACGGCGAGGTGCTCCTCGCCGAGCAGGGGATGACGATCGAGGTGAAGTCGTGAGTGACGGCGCGGCGAGGCCCGACGGGCGCGCCGCCGACGAGCTGCGTCCGATCCGCTACACGACCGGCTACCTCGAGTGGGCCGAGGGGTCGGTGCTGTTCGAGATGGGCCAGACCCGCGTCCTGTGCGCCGCGAGCTACGAGCCGAGGGTGCCGAGGTTCCTCGAGGGCCAGAAGCGCGGCTGGGTGACCGGCGAGTACTCGATGCTCCCGCGGTCCACGATGGAGCGCACTCCTCGCGAGGTGAATCGCGGCCGGCCCTCGGGACGGACGCAGGAGATCCAGCGGCTCATCGGCCGGTCGCTGCGCGCCGTGACGAAGCTCGACCGGCTCGGGGAGGGAACCATCACCGTCGACTGCGACGTGCTGCAGGCCGACGGCGGCACGCGGACGGCATCGATCACCGGCGGCTACATCGCGCTCGCCCTCGCCCTATCGAAGCTGCACGAGCGCGGGCTGGTGCCGGACGACGTCCTCTCGGATTCCGTCGCGGCGGTCAGCACCGGCATCGTCGGTGGCGTGCCGCGCCTCGACCTCAGCTACGAGGAGGACGCGGGCGCCGAGGTGGACTTCAACGTGGTGACGACCGGCTCGGGCCTGCTCGTGGAGGTCCAGGGCACGGCCGAGGAGGAGCCCTTCACCCGCGACCAGCTCGACGAGATGCTGACGTTCGCCGCCGGCGGGATCGAGCGGCTCACCGCCATCCAGCGCGAGGCGGCCGGCGCCTGACGCCCGTGCTGCCCGATCGCCTCGTCATCGCCTCGCGCAACCCCGGCAAGATCCGTGAGATCCGCGCGATCGCCGCGGGCTGGCCCGTCGAGTGGGTGACGGACGCGGCCTGGCCCGACGTGGAGGAGACGGGGGAGACCTACCTCGAGAACGCGCTCCTCAAGGCCCGAGCGGTCGCCGCGTCCACCGGTCTCCCCGCGCTGGCCGACGACTCCGGCCTCGAGGTCGACGCGCTCGGGGGCGGGCCCGGCCCGCGCTCGGCTCGCTTCGCCGGCGAGGGGGCGACCGACCCCGAGAACCTCGACGCCCTGCTCGCGGCGCTGAGCGACACCCCACCGCCGCGGGCGGCCCGGTATCGTGCCGTCGCCGCCATCGCCTGGCCCGACGGGCGGGCCGTGTGGGCCGAGGCAACGTGCGAGGGCAGCATCCGCTCCGAGCCGCGGGGGACCGGCGGCTTCGGCTACGACCCGGTGTTCGAGCCTCGTGGATACGACGTCACGATGGCCGAGCTTCCCCCGGAGGTGAAGGACCGGCTCAGCCACCGGGGCGGGGCGCTCCAGGCCCTGCGGAAGGGCCTCGGGTGAGTTGCCCTTCGTACAACTAACGACTATTGTTTATAGGTCCGAAGCGAGTGGGGACGAGAGCCCCCGGAAGGAGGAAGGACCATGTGTCTGACGTGCGGATGCGGTGAGCTGAACGCCGACCACGGCGACAGCCGGCACATCACCTACGACCAGTTCAAGGCGGCGGCCGAGGCGGCGGAGATCTCCACCGACGAGGCGGTCACGAACCTTCAGGAAACCCTGAAGAAGGCTTAGGATCGCTCAATGGGTTTCGTCACGATGCGGGCGCCCGACGGGCGGCGATGGTCGCTGAAGGAGTTCGCTCAGGGCAAGCCCCTGGGCGTTCCCACGCACTCGCTGTTCGTGCACTTCCCGGTGGCCTTCTACCTCGCGGTGCTGGTCTTCGACGTGATGAGCCGCATCACCCCGTCGCCCGGCCTGGTGCAGGCCGGCAGCTACCTGCTGATCGGCGCGGCCGTCGCCACGGCGGCGGCCGCGCTGACCGGCCTCATCGACTGGGCGGGGATGGTACGCGGCTCCTCGAAGCGGCGGCTGGCGACCCGGCACATGCTCCTCCAGCTCACGGCCGGCGCCTTCTTCGTGGTGTCGTTCTTCCTGCGGTGGCCGAACCGCACCCAGCCCGAGGCCGACCTCCTCTGGATCGTGCTCGAGGCGGTCGGCTACCTCGTGATCATCGTGGGCCAGCACCTCGGGGGGCTCCTCGTCTACCAGAAGGCCATGAGGGTCAGCACGGGGGGCTCGCAAGCCGAGTAGGCCGGGCGTACTAGGATTGTCTCCCTGTGAGCAGGGCAGACATCCCACACCCCGGCGATATCGACGACCTCCGCCTCTACCTCGAGGCGGCGGCGCGCGAGCCCCTGCTCACCAAGCAGGAGGAGGTCGAGCTCGCCATCGCCCTCGAGCACGGCGAGGAGGCCGAGCAGAAGCTCACCGCCGGCCGCGTCCGGTCGGAGAAGACCAAGAAGAAGCTGCACCACGACGTGGTGACGGCCCGGTCCGCCCGGAAGCGCTTCATCCTCGCCAACCTCCGGCTGGTCGTCTCGATCGCCAAGAAGTACCAGGGGCAGGGGCTCCCGCTCCTCGACCTGATCCAGGACGGCAACATCGGGCTCATGCGCGCGATCGAGCTGTTCGACTGGCGCCGGGGCTTCAAGTTCTCGACCTACGCGACGTGGTGGATCCGCCAGGCGATCACGCGGGCGATCGCCGACCGTGGCCGCCAGATCCGCATCCCGGTCCACGTCCACGAGCGCATCCGCAAGATCCGGCGAACCCGGGAGCGGCTGCTCCAGAAGACGGGGAAGGAGCCCACTCCCGAGGATCTCGCGAAGGCCACCGGGCTCACGGTGGAGGCGCTGGAGGAGCTCGAGGCCGCCGTCCGCAAGGAGCCGCGCTCGATCCACGAGCCGGTGGGGGAGGACGCGGAGCTGGGCGACCTGATCGTGCAGGTGGAGGAGGGCGGCCCGCTTGACTCGGTCGAGGAGACGATGCTCCGCGAGGAGATCGCCACCGCGGTCGACACCTCGCTCGAGCCGCTCGAGCAGAGCGTGATCGCGCTCCGCTACGGGCTCGAGAACGGGCGGTCGATGAGCCTGCGTGAGGTCGCCGAGATCGTCGGCGTCTCCGCGGAGACCGTGCGGAAGGTCGAGCGGCAGGCCATCGGGAAGCTCCGGCAGTCCGAGCTCCTCGAGGGCAACTGGTAGATGCCGGTCGTCGTCACGGGGGCCAGCGGCCTCGTCGGCGGCGCCCTGGTCCGGGCCCTCGTCCCCCGGGGGGGTGAGGTTCGGACCCACGTCCGGCGCCGAGAGGCGGCCGAGCCGCTCCGCTCGCTCGGTGCGAAGGTCGCGATCGGCGACCCGTTCGACGTCGGGACGCTCGCGCTCGTCATGTCCGACGCGCACACCGTCTGCCACCTCGCCGGCGGCCTCGACCTCGCCGACGAGGCCGCGTACGAGCGCGCCAACCTCGGCACCACGCTGGCCGCGCTCGAGGCGGCGGCCGATGCCCGCGTCACCCGGTTCCTGTTCCTGTCCTACCCGGGCGCCGACCCGGCGTCCCCGAACGCGTACCTCCGGGCGAAGGGCGCGGCCGAGGAGGCGGTCCGCGCCTCGGGGCTCGAGCACGTGATCGTCCGCGCGACCCACGTCTACGGACGGGGGAGCCGGTGGCTGGACGCCATGCGCCGCCTGGCGACGGGAGTGGTTGCCACCGTCGTCGGCCCGGGCGATCAGCGGGTGGCGCCCGTGGCGGTGGATGACGTCGCGGCCGTGCTCGGCGCGGCCGACGACCGGGCTCGCGAGCTCCGGGGGACCTTCGGCCTGGGCGGGCCGGACGTCGTGACGGCCGACGAGCTCGTCACCCTCCTCGCCGGGCGCAGACGGCGGCCGCTCCACCTCTCCCCGGGCGCCGCGGGGCGGATCACCCGCGCCCTCGGCCGCCCCCTCTCGCCGACCATGCTCGAGGTCCTCGCCGCCGACAGCCTCCCCGACGCTCCCGCCGCGGCCGAGGAGTTCGGCGTCGACCCGTCGCGGCTCGCGGATGGCCTCATGGCTTCGACACGGGAATCGTAGGTCTGGCCTACAGTCGCAGGCCCGTTTGGCCGATACCTCAAGTGGAGTGTCCTTCCGCATTGGCGATGGATCGAGGAGACGCCGACGACTTGGATGCAGCGGTACTGATCGCCCTTCGCAGCGCCCGCCAGCCGCGCAGCGGCCTGGCGGCCCTGCTCGCCATGGAGGGGCGGGCCCTGGGAGCCCGGCTCATGGCGGTCTACCTGGTCCCGCCCCGAGGGCACGCGGAGCTGCTGGCTTCCGGCGGGGCCGACGCGACGGCCCTGGGAGCGCCCGGCGCCGCCCACGAGTCCGTCGAGCCCTTCCTGCGCCATCGAGCTCAGCAGAGCGAGGCCGGGAGCGGCATCGAGCCGCCGAGCGCGGCCCCGTGGCACGGCTACGCGAAGGTGGCCTGCTCGGTGACGCCCCTTCCCCACGGGACGGCGGTCCTGCTGGCCGCCTCCGACACCGAGATCGACGCCGACGCCCTCGCGCGCGCCGCCGCTCCCGCGTCGCTGCTGGCCACCGTCCTGCACGCGGACGACCGCGTCCGGTCGGCCGGGCGGGAGCTCCGGCGCATGCGGCAGGAGCGCGCGCTGCTCGCGGCGGGCCTCCAGCACGACCTGCGGACCCCGCTGACGTCGATCCTCGGCAGCGCCCAGACCCTGATCGACCGTGGGGACGTCCTCACCGATCTCCAGAGGACCGAGCTCCTCGAGGTCGTGGCCGCCCAGGCGAGCAGGCTGAACGTCATGATCACCGAGACGCTCTCGCACCAGGCGACCGGGCCCGACGCTCCCGAACAGCTCTTCCCCATCGACGTCACGGCCCTGGCCGAACGGGTTGCCGCGGCCGCCCGGGCAGTGAACGGGGGCCGGGTGATCGTGGAGGTCGACCCCTGCACGATCGTGAGCGATCAGGGGCGGCTCGAGCGGGCGCTGCTGAACCTCGTCGACAACGCGCTCAAGTACGCGCCGCCCGAGAGCGCGGTCTACCTCACCGGCTCCCGGACCGGCGATGGCTACTGCATCACCGTCGCCGACGAGGGGCCCGGCGTGGCCCCCGAGGTGCTCCCCACCCTGTTCGCGCCGTACGCGACCGACCGGTCGCGGTCGGACGGAACGGGGCTGGGCCTTCACAACGCCTCCTCGCTCGTCGCCGAGCTCGGCGGCCACCTCTCCCACGCGCGACGGGAGGGCTGGACCCGCTTCTCGATCCTTCTTCCTCAGCCGGGCGCCGGCGAACCGCAGCATGCGTCTTCGGAGATCGACGCCCAGTGAGCCTCCTCGACGTCGCCCAGCTCGCCGGCGCGACCGACGTCTTCGTGTTCCATCGGGTGACCGCGCACGATCTGGTCAACCTCGGCGGCCACGGGCGTGGCGCCGGATGGGCCGGGAACATCGAGGTCGACCCGACCGTCGAGCCGTGGCTCTCGACGGTGGTGGGCGAGGGCATCGCGCGCGCTCGGTTCATGGTGCCCCGGCGGCTCATGGGCCCGTACTGGGCGAGCGAGGCGGCGGGGGTCGATCTGGGCACCCACCTCGTGATCCTCGGCGGGGCCGGCACGGCCGGCCTCGACGACGAGCGCCTCCGGGAGGTGGCGGCGATGGCCGTCGCTCTCGTGCAGGACATCCCCGCGGAGAAGCGACTCGCCGACGAGCTCGAGATCGCGCAGGCGGCGCTGTCGGTCGCGACCCTGCCGCGGGGCCCGGCCTCGGCCGCGCGGATCGCCGGAGCGGCTGCCCGGGCCTCCGCGTGCGAGTTCGGGGCGGTCCTCCTGTACGGCCCTCCGATCCGGCTCTTCCTGGCCGACGACGGCTGGCGCCCCGCCGCGACCGAGGAGGAGATCATCGCCGCGCTGCTGCCCCTGGGCGAGGCGGTCTCGTCCGGGCTGCACATCGAGCAGGACGTCGCCGAGAGCGCCTACCCGTATCGCCCGCTCTCCTCGGAGGACGGGCTGGTCGCGCGCTGCGTGGTGCCGATCGGAACGCCCCACCTCGGGCTCCTCGTCGTGGCCCACTCGTCGGATGCGCCGAGGGGCTTCACGATGCTCTGCCAGCGCGTCCTCGGTGCCGTCGCCTCCGCGGCCCAGAACGTCCTCGCCGACCGCTGACCGCAGTGCGAGAGGGGGGATTCGAACCCCCACGCCCTTCCGGGCACCGGCTCCTAAGGCCGGCGCGTCTGCCGGGTTCCGCCACTCTCGCCTCCGCGATCGTATCGGCCCCCGGCGGCCGTCGCTCGCACCGTGCAAGATGAGCGCGTGCTGGCGCTGGTGGAGGAGCTCATCGAATGGGTCGACCCCGTCTTCACCGGCGCCCTGGGCTACGCGGTCATCTCCGCCGCGGTGCTGCTCGAGCGCTCGATCCTGATCGGGCTGATCATCCCCGGCGACGTGATCCTCGCCGCGGGTGGCATCTTCGCGTCCCGCGGTGAGCTGGAGCTGTGGATCGTCGTCCTCGTCGGAGCCGTCTGCGCGGTGGTCGGCGAGTCGGTCGGATTCTGGCTCGGCCGCCGCCACGGGGTGGCGTTTCTGCGGCGGGTCCCGATCGCGAACCGCCTGGTCGGCCAGCTGGAGGCTGTCCAGGCGCTGTTCGCGCGTCACGGCGGGAAGGCGGTGGCGATCGGCAGGTACGCCGCGTTCGCGGGAGCCTTCATCCCGTTCGTCGCCGGCATGAGCTCGATGCGCTACCGGCGCTTCCTCGCGTTCGACGTCCCGGCGATCGCGATGTGGGCGGCCGGGATCGGCGCGGTCGGCTACCTGTTCGGGGAGAACGTCGACCTCGTCGACCGTATCCTTGCGCGGTTCGGCTACGCGCTGCTGGGACTCCTGATCGTGGGGCTGGGCTTCTACGTCTGGCGCCGGCGCCGGGCCGGACGGCCGAGATGACCGGAAGGCGAACGTGGGCCGTGTAGGATTCGAACCTACAACCTTGGGATTAAGAGTCCCCTGCTCTGCCAGGTTGAGCTAACGGCCCGGGCGGCGGCGGAGTGCTCCCGCCGCCCAGGGTGACCGAGGGGACTCGAACCCCCAACCTCCGGGACCACAACCCGGCGCTCTAACCACTTGAGCTACGGCCACCATGGCCGTTCGATTCTATCAGCGGGGGAGGGGCGCTCAGTCGGCGAGCAGCGTCGAGCTCAGCTCGCGGAGCACGTGCTCACGATGCCGGTTGCGGCTCTCGTCCGAGCGGTCGTGGACCTCGGTGATCGTGTTCGTGAGCGTCTCGAACGTGAAGGGCTTGGTGATGTAGCCGTCGGCGCCAAGTCGGTAGGCGAGGGCGATGTCGATCGGGCTCGTGCGGGCCGAGACCACGACCAGGCCCGGGCGCGTGGGCCGCTTGGCGAGGCTCTCGATGACCGACCAGCCGTCGATCATCGGCATCATGAGGTCGAGCAGCACGATTTCGGGGCGGAACTCCTCGACGAGGCGCAGCGCCGACTCTCCGTCGGTGGCGATCGCCGTGCGGAACCGATCCTGGTGCAGGGCCGCGCGAAGGGTCAGCACGACGTCCATCTCGTCGTCGACGATCAGCACGAGCGGCTTCCGGCTCATCCCGCCTCCCGCTGCGCCGCCGCGAGCGGCGCGTTGCCGGCGACGGGGAGCCCGATCCGGAACGCGGTGCCGTCCTGGCCGTTCTCGGCCCAGACCCGGCCGCCCATGGCCGAGACCAGCCCGTGGACCATCGAGACGCCGGTGGCGATGCTGTCGCCACCCTGGGTACGCATGTTCGAGGGTAGCCCGCGGTCGGCGACGGAGATCACGCCCTCGGCGCCGTGCCGCGCCACGGAGATGGTGACCGGCGGCTCGCCGAAGGTGAAGGCCCCCTCGAGCAGGTTCCACAGGGCCTGTCGGAGTAGGTCCTCGTCGCAGCTCACGTGGCACGACTCCCCGGCCACATCGACGGTCACCTCCCGCCCTTGAGCGAGGAAGTCCTCGACCACGGTTCGGGCGATGGTTGCCAGGTCGGTGGTCCGGTCTCGTTCGGGCTCGGCGACGGGGCGGAGGTTGCTGCGGAGCTGGGAAGCCGTCCTCGAGACGCGATCGACGGAGAACCCGAGCGATTCCATCGTCTCGAGATCGACGGGAGCGCCGAGCTGGAGCTGAGAGAGCAGCGCCGTGAGCGCGTTCGCAGCGCCCCGAAGGTCCTGGGCGACGCCGGTCATCGTCTCCGCCTTGAGGCGGTTGAGCTCGCCGAGCTCCGCGGTCCTCGCTCGCTCCGTGTGCAGGGCGCCGGCATTCACGATGGCCGTTGCCGCGTGGCCGGCGAAGGCGCAGAGGAGGTCGAGGTCCCCCTGGGAGAAGCGCCGGTCGTCGCCCGCGTTGAGGTTGATCACGCCGAGCACCTGGTCGCGGTTCACGAGTGGAGCGGACATCGCGCTCTGCAGCGGACGGTCGCGCTGGACGGCCTTCGGGAATCGCTGGCGATCGGGCGCGCCCTCGAGGAGCGCGGGCCTCCGCGTCAGCGCCACCTGCCCGGCCACGCCTTCGCCGAGCTTCATGCGCGCTCCACGGGCCTTCTCGTTCCCGAGCACGTGTGCGGTCTGCAGGTAGCCGGCGCTGTCCATCAGCATGATCGATCCGGCGGAGGCGCCGAGCAGCATGAGAGCCTCGTCCAGTGTGATGCGGAGCAGGTTGTCCATCTCGTGGAGGCCGTGGACGGCCTGCGACGCGGCGGAGACGGCCGAGAGGTCCCTGGCCTCGTTCGTCGCGGCGTCGGCCTGGTTCAGCGCGTCCCTCAGCGCGGTGTCGGCGCGCCGCGCGCGGAGGACCCCCCAGCAGGACGCTCCCGCCGCCACGAGCACGAGCGCCGGGCGCAGCGCGCCGCCGGGCGCGAGGACGGCACCGGCCAGGCCGGCTACGGCAAGCCCGATCCAGGGCGCGCGCGATGGGCGTCGTCGGTCGTCGGCCAGCCCTGATCCAGGGTGGGTGGTTCGCATCTGTTCGGCTCTCCTTCCGTCATGTCTTCGTATCGGCCGGCTGGGGGGGCACCTGTAGGCACGGTTCCGGTTCCGCTGCCTCGGGCCGCTTTCGGGCGAACCGAGGACCCCTCCTGCATACTGATGGCCCGTGCGCACCCGGTTCCTCACCCTGCTCGCATCGACCCTCCTCGCGTCCTCCTGCGGCGGCGGGCAGCCCGCGGCACCCTCCGACCGGCTCCTCATCGTGGTGAACGCGCCGTTCTCGCGGTCCGCCTTCCTGGGGGAGACCATCGCGAACGGCGCGGAGCTTGCCATCGGACAGATCAACGAGGCCGGCGGGATCGACATCGGCGGCCGAACGGTCGGGCTCCGCCTCGAGCGCGTGGACAGCGCGCTGTCGCCCGAGACCGCGCTCGACAACGTGCGCGCCGCCGTGGAGGAGGGCGCCGCGTTGATCCTCGACGAGGGCACGGGGGTCGACGCCTCCTGGCCGGTCGCGAGCGAGGCCCGGCTTCCGATCTGCATCGTCTACCAGGGTGGGATCGGCCTGGTCGACCCCGAGGAGCGGCCGAACGTGTTCCGGATCGCCCCGACCGACCGCGGCGTGGGGTTTCGGCTGGCCGAGTACCTCATCCCCAAGGGGCTCCGCGTCGCCTTCCTGCACGACGACACCGCCTACGGCCAGCAGGGGGCCGCGGTCTTCGCGGAGGCGTGGGGCTCGAACCCCGAGGCGGTCGCGGCCGACGTGACCGTCCCCTCCGGGGCCGAGGATGTGGCGCCGCAGGTGCTCGAGGCGCGCCGGTCCGGTGCCGACGCCCTGCTCGTGTGGGCGCGGCCGGAGACCATCGCCAAGGTGATCCGCGCCGCGCGGAGCGCGGGCTGGGAGGCGCCCGTCTACACGCCGCCGGCGGGGGAGGACCCCGTCGTCCGCCAGGAGCTCTTCGACCATCCCGAGTGGGTCGACGGGCTGACGTTCGCGGGGGGTCGCATGACCGCCGAGAAGGGCCCGGGGCCGTTCCTGGACTTCAAGGCCGCGTACGAGGAGGCGTTCGGCCCCGACCTCGTGGGCGTTCTGACGTCGGCCGGCGAGGAGGTCGTCCAGCCGCCCGACTACCCCATGTACCCCTACGACTGCGTCAACGTGTTCGCCGCGGCCGTGGCGGCCGCGCGCAGCACCGACCCGGCGCGCATCCTCGACTTCATGCGGCAGGTCGACGTGCAGGGCGCGAACGGCGACGAGCGTGGCTTCAACGAGCTGAGCCACGAGGGTGTCGTCGACGACGACGTGTACTTCGCGGTGTTCCACGACATGACCTACGCGCCGGTCGACGACGACCCCCTGTCGTCGACCCTCCCCGAGATCGAGCAGACGCGGTGAGCCGATGCGCGAGCGCGATGGTGCTCGCGGGCTTCCTCGCCGCGGGCCTTCCCGGTCCCGCGAACGGAGCGGAGGAGCTTCGCCTGCCGACCCCTCGCGATGCCGTGGCGATCGCGGTCGGAGCCGAGACGATCTTCTTCGGCCCGCAAGGGGTGGAGACGATCCTTCCCGGGCCGGTCGCGGACGACGAGCGGGTGGAGGTCGCCGTCGGGCTCGACGGCGCCGTCCGCCGCGTGGTGGTGACGCAGCGGCTCGTGCTGAGCGGGCTCGGCGACTTCCAGTTCAAGATCCCCGGCCCGGCGATGAGCGTGGAGCCGCTGGCCGACTCGGAGGCCCCGCCGGGGCTCCGGCGCGGCTCGGTCCTGTGGCAGGGCTTCTCTCCGGGCGAGAAGGTGCTGGCCGCGCGGATGCCGCTCTTTCCGGCCCAGGAGGCCACCCGGCTGCCCATCGACATCGAACTCGCGATGACGGTCGACGGCCGGCCCCTCGTCCCGGGCGAGCCGGCGACCGGCGAACTCGAGATCGCGCTCCGCGTGCGGAACGTCTCGCCGATCCCGATCGGCATCGCGCGTGCCGAGGCGAACCCCGTCGAGCTGGCGCCCGTGCTCGACGACGTGGTTCGGGCCCTCCGCGCGGGCGAACGGCCGCTGCCGGGCGAGGCAGGGCTGCCCCGGTCGGTCGCGCTTCTCGGGTCGCCGGCGTTCACGCCCGAGCCGCTCGAGGCGCCCTTCCGGATCCGGGGGAGCATCGAGCTTCCCGGCGGATCCGTCGAGGGCCTGCGCGCCGAGGGCGGCGTGGTGCGGGGCTCACGGGTAGCGTTCGGGGCGCTCCTCGGGGGCGGGGAGCCGCTGGAGCTCGAGGTTCGGGTGAGCGGCCGGGCCAGGGGCATCGCGCTGCCCGAGCTGGTCATCGAGGGCGAGCCCGCCCCGCCCGCCCCCGCGATGCTCCGCCCCCCCGGACGGTCCTGGGCGGCGGCGGTCTCCGCGGGCACGGCGTCGGGACCGGAGATGGTGGAGGCGCTCCTCGGCGTCCTCTGGCGCTCGGCCCGGCTCCGACAGTTCGACGCGTACCTGGGAAACCCCGACCCCACCGGGCCGGCCGCGACCGCCTACCGGTGGGTTCTCGCCCCTCCCGAGGCGCAGGTCGCGTCGGCGCCGGTCGACGCGGCGGGGTCGAGCGCCATCGGCGGCCTCGCGCTCGTCCTCCTCGCGCTGCTCCTCGCGCTGCTGCTGGTCGTCGCCTGGGCCCACGCGTAGGCGGTGGATCAGCCGCCGATCGGCGTGCTCCCCGGGGCCGGGGTGATCGGGACCGGCGCCACGAGCGCCCCGGCGTCGGGCGTGTAGATCACGAGGATCAGCACGAACCCCGGGTTGCAGAACTGGTCGATGGCTCGGAACGCTCCCACCGCGGGCGGCTTGCTGAACTGCAGGTCCACCTCGCCCGGCTCGGTGTCCCCGCGCCCGACCACCCAGCCCTCTTGCGGGAGGCGATCGAGGGCGAACCGCTGGAGCGCCGCGAGCGTCGTCTGGGCGACCAGCAGCACGCGCTTGTACCCCTGGACGGCCGAGAGCTTCTCGGCGGCGTAGGTGCCGGGGGGGAACGGGAGGTCGTCGGGGATCCACGACGGCATCTCGATCCGCTCGGGGTAGTCGCAGTCGGGGAGGTCCCCGATGTCGAACGTGGGGGTGGTCGTCGGCGTGGGCCCGACCGTCGGGGTCGCGGACGGCGAGGGGCTCGAGCATGCGGCGAGGGCCGATACGAGGATCGGCAGGAGTGCACGGTGGATCGGTCGGAGCCGGGGCACGGTTCGCTAGGATAACCCGCGCAAGCTCGGGTTCCCCGAAGAGCAGGAGTCGGACGCTGGCCCTCGTCGTGCAGGTCCTCCTCACCGGACTCGCGGCCGGTGCCGTCTACGGGCTGGTCGCGGTCGGGCTGTCCCTCGCGTACCGGCTCACCGGGGTCGTGCACTTCGCGCTCGGCGAGCTCGCCTCCCTCGGCCTGTTCGTGACCCTCGCGGCCGCCTCCGGAACCGGGCCCGTCACGCGCTCCGACCTCGGCGCCGCGACGATCCTCCCCGCCGCCGCCCTGGGGCTCGCGGTGGCGGTGGCGGCCGGCGGGCTCGTCTACGTGGCCATCGTGCGTCCCCTGTCGGTCCGGGGCCCGCTCGGCTGGATCGGCGGGACGGTCGCGGTGGCATTCGCCGTCCGCGCGGCCCTCGCGGCCGCGTTCCCGCGGCCCTCGTACGTCTTCCCGGACCCCATCGGCTTCGACCGCTTCGCCGATGACGGCGTGCTCCGGCTCGGCGGCGGGGTCACGCTCCAGGTTCAGACCTTCTTCGTGCTGGGGCTGGCGCTGCTCGTGGCGGGAGGGGCCTGGTGGCTGCTCCAGCGAAGCTTCTTCGGGCGCGCGCTCGAGGCCGTCGCATCGGATCGGGTCGGCGCCCGGCTCTCCGGCCTGCCGGTGAACGCGCTCGTGACCGCGGCGTTCGCTCTGGCCGCGCTGCTCGCCGTGGTCGCCGGGCTTGCTCAGGCCCCCGCCGCGCCCGTCTCGACCGACACGGGCTCGCTGATCGGACTGAAGGGGCTGGTCGCGGCGGCTCTGGCCGGGTTCGGCTCGCCGGCCCGGGCGCTCGGCGCGGGGCTCCTGCTGGGCGTCGTGGAGAGCGGGGTCTCCTCGACCGATCTGCTCGGGGCCGAGTTTCGCGACGTGATCCCCCTCGCGCTGGTGGCGATCGCGCTGGCGTTCCGTCGGGCCGGCCGCGAGGCGGCCGGGGTCGAGTGACCGTCCTTCGCCGCGTGGCCGGCGCCCTCCGCGAGGCGGCGCGCGACGCCCGACGCTCCTGGGGTCTCCCGGCCTGGCTCGCGACCCTGGTGGTGGCGGCCCTCGCGGCGGCCCCCGCGACCGTCCTCGGCGACACCGGCGTGCACGACGTGACCGCCGCCTTCTACGTGATCCTGGCGGCGATCGGGTTGAACCTCGCGCTCGGGCTCGGGGGGATGCCCTCCCTCGGCCAGGGCGCCTTCGTCGTGGTCGGCGCGTTCGCCGCCGCCCTGCTGCGCACCCGGGCCGGCTGGGACCCCGTCTCCGCGACCCTCGTCGCGACGGTGATCGCGGCGGCGGCGGGGGTGGTGCTCGGCGGCGCCGCGGTCCGGCTCCGACCGGCCCTGGTGGCCGTCGCCACCTGGGTGGGCGCCTGGCTCGTCGGCTCCACGCTCGCGGCCTTCCCCGGAACCTTCGGGGGGGCGCAGGGTGTCCCGCTCCCGCCGCCCGACTTCCGCCTGCCGCTCGCGGGGGGACCCGTCCGGTTCACCCCCGGGGCTCACTACGCCCTGGGGCTCGCGCTGGTCGTGCTGGCCCTCCTCTCGTTCCGGGCGCTGTCGCGCGGGGGCACGGGCCGGGCGCTCGCCGCCGTTCGCGCGGGCGAGGCGGTGAGCGGGCCCCTGGGGGTTCGCGCCTCGCGGCTTCGGCTCGGGCTGTTCGTCGGCGCGGCCGCCATCGGGGGGCTGGCCGGCGCCCTGTCGGTGCAGCTCGCGGGCGTGGCCGATCCCACGCGGTCGGTCCCGCAGCTCTCGGTCGAGCTCTTCGTGGCGGTGCTGGTCGGGGGCGCGGGCTGGACCCTCGGTCCCGTCGTCGGGTCGGCGGCGCTGCTCGCGATCCCGCCGGTCGCCCGGTGGCTGGGCGACCTCGCCGGGGCTTCGCCCGAGCGCTTCGAGCCGGCCGTTGCGGCCGGGCTCCTGGTCGGAGCCCTCGTGCTCGGCCGTCGCGGGCTGGTCGGGTGGGCGGCCGGGCGGTGGGGGCGCGCGCGAAGGTCGGACGTGTCGCCGGAGGCCGGGCGAGAGCGGTCGGCGATCCACGCGGAGGAGTCCCCGGAGGGCGTTGAGCGAGCCGCGGGCCTGGAGCAAGCCGGGGCACCGTCGCCCGAGCGGGCCGTCCTCGACCTGCTCGGCGTCTCGAAGCGGTTCGGCGGCGTCCGGGCCGTCGTCGGCGTGTCGCTGTCGGTGCGCCCGGGCGAGATCCACGCGCTCGTCGGGCCGAACGGCTCGGGCAAGTCGACCCTCCTGCGCATCGCGGCCGGCACCATGAGGGCCGATGGGGGCACGATCGAGATCGAAGGGCGCGACGCGACCTCGCTCGGTCCTCGGGAGCGACTCCTGGCGGGGGTGGCGCGGATGCCCCAGGGGACCGCGCTGGCGATGAGCCTGTCGGTCCTCGACCACGTGGCGCTCGGGGCCACCGTCCGGCGGCGCCACGCGGGCGCGTTCCGGACCCTCCTCGCGACTCCGAAGGCCCGGGCCGAGGACCGTGAGGTGCGCGATCGGGCCGCGGGCATCCTCGCCCGCGTCGGCCTCGGCTCGAAGGCGGCGCTCCCCGTCGACCGGCTCGACGCGGGGGAGCGGCGGCTGCTGATGCTGGCGACGGTGTGGGCCAGCGAGCCGCGGGCGGTGCTCCTCGACGAGCCGGCCGCCGGGATGTCGGTGGAGGAGACGGAGCGCCTCGCCTCGGCCGTCGGGGACCTGCGCCGCCACGGCGTCGGGATCCTGCTGGTCGAGCACGACTTCCCGCTGGTGCTCCGGCTCGCCGACCGCGTCACCGTGCTCGACGCCGGCCGGGTGATCGCGCTCGGGCCCCCATCGGAGGTCGCGCGGGACCCCGAGGTGGTCGAGGCGTATCTGGGCACCGCGGCGGGGGGATCGTAGGACGACCGGGGTACTCGGGCCTAGGCCGAGTCGCTCACCAGGATCTCACCGATCGAGGACAGGAACTCGACCTCGTGCGGGGTCGCCTCCAGCTCGCCGCGCTCGATGCCCGCGAGGAGCGCCCGAACCAGCCGCCCGATGTCCCCGGGCGCCAGGTCGTGGCTCTCCCATGAGGGATCCCGGTGCACGGAGATCTCGTCCTCGGCGGTGAGCTGTTCGGAGGGACCGTTCCTGCTCGTCATGTCCGCATCTTCCCACCCGCGGCGCCGGCCGCTCCATAGCACGAGATGACGAGATCCGGGATAGTCATCTCGGGTGGAGGGATAGTCACCTGGGCTCATCCGGTTTGTCGCGTTGATGCCCTCGTCGGCTCAGACGCTGCAGAGCCGGCCGGCCGGTTCGGGGACCTGGCCGTTCACCAGGCAGTCGCCCTCGACGGGCGGCGAGCCGCTCATCAACGACCACAGCCGGGCTAGCGCCGTCTGCATCACGATGTGCGTGGTGCTCTTCTCCGATGCGTGACCCGACAGCGGCGAGATGTAGTCGGGATAGACGGCGCCGGCCGCGTGGCCGGTCAGGGTGGTCTCCTGCTCGGAGTCCTCGTCGCGCCGGCCGATCGTCACCATCTCGGTCACGATGCCCGCCTCGCGCATGAGCGCGGCGAGCTCGCGCGACTGGTTGTAGGGGACCAGCCCGTCGTCCAGGCCGTGGATCACGATCGCGCCGTCGATCCCCGACGCCGCGACGTCGTCGACCCGGGCGACCACAGTTCGGCGGCGGTACTCCTCCGGGTACTGCTCGAAGGTCCCTCCGGTCTCGGCCTCGATGTCGGCCTTCGCGTTCTTGGCGGTCTCGTTCGCGGGTTCGGCCGTCCGCGCCGCCGCGTAGGTCTCGGCGACGTTGGTGGCTCCCTCGACGTCGACCCAGTAGTCGAACAGTGGCGTCTTGCCGCCGGTCCTCGTGAGCTCTCGCTCTCCCGCGAGGGCCAGCGCGAGGCCCGACATGTTCCCGCCCATGCTGACGCCGAGGATCGTGACCGTCTTGACCTTGCACAGCGACTGGAGGAACCGGGCCGCCGCGATCGAGTCCTCCGCGCCGGCGATCGCGGGCCAGCCGCGCGACTCGGGCAGCCCGTCACCGTCGGCGTCGGGAGAGATCTCCAGGCCGCGATAGTCCATCGTCGCGGCGATCAGGCCGTGACGCGCCGCGGTCCGCATGTGACCCGCCCACGACAGCGAGGTGTGGCCGTACCCATGCGCGAAGACGACGAGACCCCGGGCCTGCCCTCGAGGGACCGCGTACCGCCCGAAGGCGGACTCGCCCTGAACGCCGATCGGCAGCTGCAGGACCTTGTGGCTGCGGTCACGGCAGATGTAATCCGGGGCGTAGGAGGTGGCCTGCGTTGGGCTGGCCGGGACCGCGGCGGTGAGGGCCGCGATCGCGACCATTGAGCTGAAGAGTCGTCTGAGAAGCGTCATGGTCG
>DASWKG010000086.1:0-18932 GCA_036396755.1 Actinomycetota bacterium | reverse complement strand
AGAGGGCCACCCTTGGCTCCAACCGGCAAAGGTGGAGGTGGGGATGGCCCTCAGGGGGAAGAGTATGGCCGAGCTCAGGCTCGACGTGGTGACCGAGCCGGAAAGGCTTGGGTGCACGGTCCGGGAGACCCTGGAGCGCTGGGAGATCTCCCGGCAGACCTTCTACCGGTGGAAGAAGCGCTACGAGCACTGGGGCGAAGACGGCCTCGAGGACCTCTCTCGCCGCCCGTTCAACTCCCGCCGGCAGATCGAGCCGGACCTCGAGGACCGGATCTGCCGGATGCGCAAGGAGCATCCCCGGTGGGGGGCGCGGACGATCCGCAACTACCTCCGCCGCGCAGGGATCGACCCGCCGGCGATCTCGACGATCCACCGGGCGCTCGTCCGAAACAGCTTGGTGGCCCCTCAGCCGAGGAAGCGGCCCAAGGCCACGAAGCGCTTCGAGCGGGCGGTGCCCAACGACCTGTGGCAGATGGATGCGATCGATGTGCCCCTTGCCACCGGCGCGGTCATGACCGTGGAGAACGTCTTGGGCGACTGCGCCCGCTACCTGCTGGCCTCCGTCGTCTCCCCCACGGCCACCTGCGAGGCTGCCTGGGAGGCGTTCTCGCAGGCAGCGGAGCGCTATGGGCTTCCTCGCCAGGTGCTCTCCGACAACCACCTGTCGTTCACGGGGCGGCGCTACAACCTGGTGGTTGAGTTCGAGCGACGCGTCCGCAAGGCGGGGCCCACCCTGATCCACGGGCGTCCAGCGCATCCGCAGACCCAGGGCAAGGTGGAACGGATGCACCGCACGCTCAGGGAGTTCCTCTACGACCATGGGCCGGCGCGGGATGCCGCCCACTTACAGGAGCTGCTCGATGCCTTCCGCGAGCACTACAACCGCGAGCGGCCCCACCAGGGGCTCCCTGACGACGCGACTCCCGCCGAGCGATTCCTCCCCTCGCCGCAGGTCTTCGAGCTCGAGGAGCCGCTGGACGAGGAACCCACCTACCCGGCCGACGCCGTCGTCCGTTCGGTCACCAGGACCGGAGCGATCACCTACCGGACGAAGGTCATCGGACTCGGCGTGCGCTGGGCAGAGCGGCGGGTCCGGGTGGTGGAGGTCGCGGGCCAGACCCAGATCTACTTCGGCGACAGGCTCATCCGCTCGCTGATTCTCGACCCCACCCGCAGGTACCAGCCAATCCCGGACCCCAAACTCATCGGAAGGAGGCCCAGGCTTGTGCAGGAGTAACTAATGTGTCCGGTACGGGGTGTCACGCATCTCCCCGGAACAAACACGCCGCCTCCTTTTGACCACCCGGTGCGCCTCACCTATCGTCGGGCCGTGGCCACCGGTACGTGCACCCGATGCGGACGCCCCCTCCGGGCCGGCGTCTGCCCCGAGGGACACCCCCAGCGCGCCGCGCGCGGCCGCAGGCGGGAGCGGAGGCGTCGCCGGTGGGCGCCGAGGGTCACGCTCGCGCTGGTGATCGTGGCCCTGCTCGTGGCGGGGGGCTACGCCGCGCTGATCTGGTACCCGGTTCGGGCCGCCGGGTCGGTGATGGAGCCCACCTCCGCCGACTACGTGGAGGCGCTCGCGGCGCACCGCGCGGCGGTGGACGCGTTCCCGGAGGCCGGCGAGCTGGACGCGGCGACCGCGCTGCTCGACGTCACCGACCGCGCGCGGTCGAGCATCACCGAGGCTCGGATCGCGCTCGAGGAACGAACGGTGACCTCGCTTCCCGTCATCTCCGACCGCTCGCCCATCCGGCTCGCCAGGGAGGCCCGGAGCGAGATCATCGTGTTCTACACCGAGTCCCAGGAGCTCATCGGCGATATGGAGGCGGCAGCCGGCTTCCTCGGCGACGTGGCCGCGGTCGTGCCGTCGCTCGACAACCTCCGCGCGGCGCTGGTCGTGCCGCGCTCGCCGGCCGAGGCGACCCAGGTGGCCGCGGCCGCGCGGCCGATCGCCGAGCAGCTCACCGCCGACACACAGGCGCTCTCGCCCACCGACGAGATGGCCGGCGTGCACGCCTCGCTCCTCGCGATCGCGGGGCGCATCCGCGCCGACATCGACGAGCTGGAGCGGGCGGCGCAGACCGACGTCCAGCAGGTGGTGACCGCGCTGGTCACCGGGATCCGCGAGCAGATCGAGACCTACGAGTCGGCCGCGAGCCAGGCGCCGACCGCGGCGCGCGAGGCAGGGCTCGAGGACCGCATCGCCTCGCTCGAGACGCAGGCGGGGAGCATCCGGATCCTGCTCGCCCAGCTCGCGGACGAGGGCGTGGACGTCACCGTCCCGGAGGAGTGAGCGGGGCGCCCCCCTGCCGGAGGGCGCCCCTCGGAACCGTTACGAGCAGCCGCTGGTGGCGCCGCAGGTGCCGCAGACGTAGCACGAGCCCGCCGGCTGCATCCGGGAGCCGCACGAGAAGCAGAGCGGCGCGTCCTTCAACCGGGCGACCGGCTCGGTGGGCTCCTCGGTCGGCACCGGGGTCAGCGGGATGGTCGTCTCCGGCGCGTAGCCGTGCTCGTTCGACTCCTTGCGTTCCTCGACCGACTGTACGCCGAGGCCTTTGCGAACCTCCGGCGGAAGGTACTCGAGCGCCAGACGCCGGAAGATGTAGTCGACGAGGCTCGCCGCGAACCGGATGTCGGGGTCGCTCGTGATGCCCGACGGCTCGAAGCGCATGTTCGTGAACTTCTGGACGTACGCCTCGAGCGGCACGCCGTACTGCAGGCCGAGCGAGACCGAGATCGCGAACGCGTCCATGATGCCGGCGAGGGTGGACCCCTGCTTTGCCACCTTGAGGAAGATCTCGCCGATGCCATCGTCGGGGTACTCCCCCGCGGTGATGTAGCCGTCGGCGTCACCCACCGAGAACGAGAACGTGTGGGCGGGTCGCGTGGCGGGGAGGCGCCGGCGCACCGGGCCGCCGTGGACCGCCGTCACGGCCTTCGCCTTCTTGTCGGCCGACAGCGGCTGGGCCACCTTGCAGTTGTCGCGGTAGACGGCCACGGCCTTGAGGCCGAGCCGCCACCCCTCGACGAGCAGGTTCTCGACGTCCTCGACCGTCACGTCCTCGGGCATGTTGATGGTCTTGGAGATCGAGCCCGAGATGAACGGCTGGACGGCCGCCAGCATCTTCACGTGCCCCATGTAGTGGATCGTCTCGGCGCCCATCGCGGTGTCGAAGACCGCGTGGTGGTCCTCCTTCATGTGCGGGGCGCCGACGACCGAGTTGTGCTCGGCGATGTACCCGACGATGTCGCGCTGCATCTCGTCGGGGTAGCCGAGCTTCTCGAGCGCGCGTGGCACCGTCTGGTTCACGATCTGCATCGTGCCGCCGCCGACCAGCTTCTTGGTCTTGACCAGGGCGAGGTCGGGCTCCACGCCGGTGGTGTCGCAATCCATCATCAGGCCGATGGTGCCGGTTGGCGCCAAGACCGACGCCTGCGCGTTGCGGTAGCCGTGCTCCTCGCCGAGCGCGATCGCCTCGTCCCAGGCGTGCCTCGCCGAGGTCAGGAGGGCCTCCGGCAGGTCGTCGCCATCGATCGTGTCGGCGGCGGCGCGGTGCTTGCGCATCACCCGGAGCATCGCGTCGCGGTTCGGCGCGTACCCCGAGAACGGCCCCATGCGCTCGGCGATGCGCGCCGAGGTGGCGTAGGCGTGGCCCGTCATGAGCGCGGTGATCGCACCCGCCCAGGCCCGGCCCTCGTCGGAGTCGTAGGGAAGCCCCCGCGCCATCAGGAGGGCGCCGAGGTTCGCGTAGCCCAGCCCGAGCTGGCGGAAGGCCTTCGCGTTCCGGTCGATCTTCTCGGTGGGGTAGCTCGAGTTGCCCACCAGGATCTCCTGGGCCGTGAACACGACCTCGACCGCGTGCCGGAACGCGGGGACGTCGAACCTGCCCTCCGCGTCGACGAACTTCATGAGGTTGAGGCTCGCGAGGTTGCACGCGGAGTTGTCGAGGTGCATGTACTCGCTGTTGTGGACGATCACGGCATGCTCCAATTGCCGACCGTCCGACGTCACGGCGAAGTTGTGGAGGCCATCCACCTCGATGTCGTACACGGGCACCGGGTGGTCGAGCGTCACCGACTCGACCAGAGTGACCTCATCAGCAAACTGCTTCGTCCCCCGGACAGCATGGAGTGCCACTCCGGGAGCCAGGTCACGGGCCTCCACATAAGCGCCGTCCACAGTCAGGAATCGATGCTCCGGCGTGCACCGAAGAACCAGGCCGAGTGTCGTGGAGACCTGAATCAGCCGGTTCGTTTCGCCAGCCACCCACGCGGCACGGATCCGCCGCAGCGAGCTTCGACCGGTCCCCGGGTCGGCCGCCCTCGCGAGTGGGAGTTCGTGGCCAGCTGACGCGGTCTTCTCGAGAACCTCCATGGACACCAAGCCATCCGCGGTTTCGACCAGGGCGTCCCCGACGAAACAGCAAGGGTTGCTCGCGTTGATGCGGCCCGACGCCGGGCAGGTGTGCCAGTCGTTGATGATCGTGTCGTACTGCATGCCGGGATCGGCGCACTCCCACGCGGCCTCGGCGATCTCGCGCATGAGGTCGCGAGCCCGCACGGTCTCGACCGGCTCGCCGGTGGTGACGGCCTTCAGCTTCCAGTCGCGGTCGTCGAGGTAGGCCTGCATGAACTCGTCGGTCACGCGCACCGAGTTGTTCGCGTTCTGGTACTGCGTCGAGTGGGAGTCCTTGCCGTCGAGGTCCATATCGAACCCGGCGTCGCGGAGCGCCCGGGCCTTCCGCTCCTCGACGGCCTTGCACCAGATGAACTCCCCGACGTCGGGGTGGTCGACGTTGAGGATGACCATCTTCGCCGCGCGCCGGGTCTTGCCTCCGCTCTTGATCGTGCCCGCGGACGCGTCGGCGCCGCGCATGAACGACACCGGGCCGGAGGCCGTGCCCCCGCCGGCGAGGTGCTCCTTCGAGGAGCGGAGCGTCGAGAGGTTGATCCCCGAGCCCGAGCCGCCCTTGAAGATGGTCCCCTCCTCGACGTACCAGTTGAGGATCGAGGTCATCTTGTCGTCGACGGCGAGGATGAAGCAGTTGTGGACCCGGAGGTTTCCGGAGAGGTACTCGCCGCTCTCCGTCTGGATGTCGTAGACCTCCATCGGTCCGAGCTTCTCGATGAGCTCGATCTCGAGGTTCTTCCGATCGAGCGAACGCCTCCCGGTCCTCCCCAGCATGCCCTCCAGCTTCTCCGCCTTGCGTGGGTCGATGAATCCGATCTCCTCGGCGAATGCCGACTGATCGCCGACGTTGTTGATGGAGAGCGACCAGCACCCCTTCCGGTCGGGCCGCCTGTCCCCCTTGAAGCGCACGCGCGAGAAGATGCCGAAGCGCGCCAGCAGCTGCTGGGTCCCCTTGACGATCCCCTCGGAGATCATGTCCATGCCGACCCGGCCGGAGCGGCCGCGGTCCGAGACGTACCCCTCCGCCTGGAAGATGCTCCGCAGGTACTGCCGCACGACGGGCAGCGGCGCGGCGAACAGACCCTCGGGCACGGTCATGTCCTGGCCGCGAGCGCGGAGCCCCCACCGCTCGACGAAGGGGCTCAGCGCGGCTCCGTAGAGCCGGAGCCGCCGGCAGTCGAGGCTCGGATCCTGCGTTTCGACGCTCCTCTCGTGCCGGTGAACGTCGGGGAGGGCCTGATCCAGGGCGGACGTGACCCAGGCGCGCTCGGCGCCCGTGACCGTCATCGCCTCGATCGTGAGGGACCTGTTGGTCCCTCGGTACTGCCCGACGAAACCGTCGGACTGCAGCCAGCCGGCCAGCGCCGCCTCGGCCATGTCGCGCGGATCGATCTCGCCCTCGCCGTAGGCATAGCGGCGGTGCCACTCGAGCGTATCCCCCGGCCGGAGCTGATCGGCCCGGACGAACGCTCCTCCCTCGTACGAGCTCGCTCGCCACACCAGGTGGTCGCCGGTGACATCGAGCTGGTGACCGGCCTTCGTGCGGATACGCAGGACCTCCTTCAGGCCGTTCGCCTTCGTCGCCACGATGGTCGTGACACCCTCGGCATCGAAGACCTTGGCGCCAATGGCGTTCTCCTCGACGAGCTTCCCGATCGGGATCAGCCCCGAGGGAGTGCTGACGAGTGCGTCATACGGCTGGCACGCGCTGCACTGGGGCGTCACGTCGGGGACACCCACGTTGAACCACACGGGGGAGTTGAAGGCGGCCTTCTGGTGGACGAGCACGTGGGTGAGCTCGTCGGAGAAGACGTCGGCGTCCCGGTCGGACGCGAAGTAGCCGTCCTTCTTGCCCCAGCCCTTGATGGTGTCGACGACGCGGCCGATCAGCTGGCGGACCGAGGACTCACGCTGGGGGGTGCCGAGGGTCCCGCGGAAGTACTTCTGCGCGACGATGTTCGTCGCGTTCTGCGACCAGGTCTTGGGGAACTCCACGTCCTTCTGCTCGAAGGCGTTGCCGCCCTCCTTGAGGTTGGGGATGAGCGCGTCGCGCGTCTCCCACTCCACCTCGTCGAACGGATGCGTCCCCTCGCTGGTGAAGTGGCGCTTGAAGCTGAGCCCCGCCTTCGGCTTGACGTCCCGCGTCGACACCCTTCGACCCCCCTTTTCTCCCCAACTGGATCGGCCCCCGGGGAAGCGAGGACCCCCGAATCACAGCGTCGTGATTCTCGCGCCTGACCGCCGGCCTGTCAAGAGGATACACCGGATATGTTGTGGGTGTCAGGGTAAGCAACCACAAGATGTAGTGGTTCGGGCGTGCTCCGTCAGGAGCGCCTCGCGCGCGACTTCTTCGGCTTCCGCTTCTGCAGGAGAAGGCCCAGCTCCCGCTCGAAGTCGGTGAGCGCCTGGAAGTCCTTGTAGACCGACGCGAACCGGATGTAGGCGATCTCGTCGACCTTGCGGAGGGCCTCGAGCACCTCGATCCCGACCTCCTGGGTGGTGACCGTCGGGCCCTTCTTGCGAAGGCGCTCCTCGACCCGGTCGGCCATGCGCGAGACCTCGGCCTCCTCGACCGGACGGTTCTTCGTGGCCTTCATGACCCCGGCGACCACCTTGCCGCGGTCGTAGGGCTCCTTCTGGCCGTTCAGCTTGACCACGGTGAGGCCGATGCCCTCGGCCCGCTCGAAGGTGGTGAAGCGCTTCCCGCATCGGTCGCACTCGCGGCGGCGGCGGATGGCCGCCCCGGCCTCCGCCGGGCGGGAGTCGACCACCCGCGTGTCGTCTCCCCCGCACCATCGGCACCGCATGACCTCGTCACCCCCGGACCGGCTCCAACCACCAGATGTTGTACCGCCCGGCGAGGATACGCAAGATGTTGGCCCCGGCCGGAGAACGCTCCTACGATGAGCACCGTGCCGTCGAAGGTGGACCTGCTCGTGCGACTGCTCGTGGCCACGGCCCTCGGAGGGGCGGTGGGCCTCGAGCGGGAGATCCGCGACCAGCCCGCGGGCTTCCGGACGCACATCCTGGTCGCCGTGGGCTCTTGCCTCTTCGCCATCGTCTCGGCGTACGGGTTCCAGGAGTTCTTCGACGACGCGGACCCCCGCTTCACCTTCGATCCCTCGCGGGTCACCGCCCAGATCGTGACCGGCATCGGCTTCCTCGGGGCCGGGGCGATCCTGCGCTACGGCATGACCGTCCGCGGCCTGACCACGGCCGCGAGCCTTTGGGTGGTCGCCGCGGTCGGCCTCGCGGTCGCGCTCGGCGGCTACTTCGCAGCCACCGTGACCACGGTCATCACGCTGGCCTCGCTCTGGGGCCTGCGCAGCGTCCGGGGGCTGCTCGTCCGGGGGCTGAAGCCCGAGCACGAGGAGTTCCAGCTCGCGCTGAGCCCCGAGATGCAGCTCGACCAGCTCGTCAGGCAGGTGACCGACGCCGGCATCCGGATCGACCACCTCCGCGTGGAGACCGAGGAGGGCGAGACGCGCGCGGTGCTCTACCTCCGGCTGCCCCCGAACTTCCCCGCCGAGGCCGCCGTGGCGATCCTCAGCCGGGTGCCCGGGGTCCGGAACGTGGACTGGACGCGGTAGGGGCCGTGAGGGGGTCACCGCCGCGCCTCAGGCGGCGGGCAGGACCAGACGCGTCCCCGCCAACAGGGTCCGCCGCCCGAGATGGTTCGCGCCGCGGATCTCGTCGACCACGGGCCGGGGATCGCCCTCGGGGCCGACGACGCCCCTGGCGATGCCCCAGAGGGTATCCCCGGGGCGGACCACCCGCACCACCCGATCGCGGCGATGCGGGCCCACGGGCTCGCCCGCCGAGGCGCCCTGGGACGCCTGGGCGAGGGCCGACCCGGCCAGGACGAGGGCGATCAGAAGCGTCCCCACCCGTCCCCATCGAACCCGTGTTCGAGTCACCGACCCAGTATGCCGAACATCTGTTCGACCGTCAAGCACTCGAACAGATGTTTGATTCGGCTCCTGCGCCGTGCTACCGTGCCGGGCGAAGGAGGTGTCCGTGGACATCACGCCGAGACAACGCCGCATCCTCGACTTCATCCGCACCACGGTCCACGAGCGGGGCTACCCGCCCACCGTTCGCGAGATCGGCGAGGCCGTCGGGCTCACCTCGTCGTCGAGCGTGCACGCGCAGCTCTCCAACCTCCAGCGCATGGGGGCGCTCACGCGCGACCCCTCGAAGCCGCGGACGATCGAGCTGTCCGAGCCGAGGCCGGCCGCGGCAGTCTCGGTCCCGCTCGTCGGCCGCATCGCCGCCGGGGCGCCGGTCCTGGCCGAGGAGAACGTCGAGGAGTACCTGGCCGTCCCCGCCGGGTTCGCGGGGGCCGAGGAGCACTTCGCGCTCACCGTGACCGGAGACTCGATGGTCGGGGCCGGCATCCTCGACGGCGACACGGTCGTCGTCCGCCGCCAGGACGTCGCGGCCGACGGCGACATCGTGGCGGCGCTCCTCCCGGGTCCCGCAGAGCCCGAGGCCACGGTGAAGCGGCTCCGCCGGCACGAGGGAGCCCTCACGCTGGTTCCCGAGAACCCGTCGATGGAGCCCTTCCCCATGCCCGAGCTGGGTCGCATCCTCGGCGTGGTCGTGTCGGTCCTGCGGAAGCTGTAGCGGGCCGGGCGGCGCCGCTCAGCCGGTTCGGGTGCGGCGCGTGCCGCCCTTGACGACGAACTCCCGCAGCCACGGAAGCTGATCCTCGCGCACCCTCGCCCAGACCTCGGTGCCCGCGTCGGTCTCCTTCGCCGAGAGCACCTCCGCCTCGCGATGGAGCCGGGCGGTGACCTCGTGATGGTCGTAGGGGACGCGGACCTGCAGCTCGACCGGCGCCGACGGGATGGTGGCCTCCACGGTGGCCAGCAGCTCGGCCAGCCCCTCCCGGCGAAGCGCCGACACCAGCACGCCGTCGCGGTAGCGGCGGAGGACGCGCTCGCGCTCGAGCTCGGACAGGAGGTCGGCCTTGTTGAGCGCGAGCACCTCGGGGATGCTCGCCGCCCCGATCTCCGCGAGGACCTCCCGAACCGCCGCCACCTGCACGTCCAGATCGGGTGCGGCCGCGTCGGCCACGTGCAGGATCACCGAGGCGCGCGCCACCTCCTCGAGCGTCGAGCGGAAGGCCTCGATGAGGTCGTGCGGCAGCTTCCGAACGAACCCCACCGTGTCCGATACCGTGGCCCGCTTCCCGCCCGGCAGCTCGAGGCGTCGGACGATGGGGTCGAGGGTCGCGAAGAGCTGGTCGGCGACGAGGACGCCCGCGTCGGTCAGCCCGTTCATCAGGGTCGACTTCCCCGAGTTCGTGTAGCCCGCGATCGCGACCTGCGGGATGCCCGATCGCTCGCGCGCGCCGCGCTTGACCTGGCGCGAGCGCCGGAGGTCGACGATCTCGCGCCGAAGGCGCGCGATGCGGGCGCGGATGCGGCGCCGGTCCACCTCCATCTTCGTCTCGCCGGGGCCGCGCCGGGTGCCGATGCCGCCCCCCATGCGCGACATCGCCTCGCCCCAGCCGCGCAGGCGCGGGAGCAGGTAGCTCAGCTGAGCCAGCTCGACCTGCGCCTTCCCCTCCCGTGAGCGGGCGTGCAGAGCGAAGATGTCCAGGATCAGCGCGGTGCGGTCGACGACCTTCACCCCGAGCTGCTCCTCGACGCTCCGGAGCTGGCCGGGCGACAGCTCGTCGTCGAAGATCACGAGGCCGGCGCTGCGGCCGTGCACGAGCCCGTGCAGCTCCTTCAGCTTGCCCTTGCCGAGGAAGGTCGCCGGGTCGGGGGCCTCACGCACCTGCACGAGCTTCCCGACCACCTCGGCGCCCGCGGTGTCGGCGAGCGAGGCGAGCTCGTCGAGCGACGACTCGTCTCCGTAACGGTCGATGCCCGCGAGAACCGCCGGTTCGAGCGTGCTGGGACGCCAGGTCGCGGAGAGCGGGGACTCCGAGACCGAGCGGTGCCGCTTCGTCAAGCGAGCGCCTCGCGGAGGCGGCTCATGGCCTCCTCCAGGCGATCGTCGGTGACCGTCAGCGAGATGCGGGCGTAGCCCTCGCCGTTGGCCCCGTAGCCGCTGCCGGGGGCCACGACGACTCCGGCCGACTGGAGCAGGTGCTCGGCGAAGTCGACCGAGGAGCGCCCGCGCGTCGGGAACCAGATGTAGAACGAGCCCTTCGGGGGCTCGAGCTCCCACCCGAGATCGTTGAGCGTGTCGACCACGAGGTCGCGGCGGCGCGCGTAGATCATCCGGAGATCCTCGACGTGGTCCTGTGGGCCCTGCAGGGCCGCGACGGCGGCGTCTTGGACCGCACCGAAGATCCCCGAGTCGATGTTCGTCTTCACGGTCGCGAGCGCCTTGATCGCCTCGGGGTTCCCCACCGCCCATCCGACGCGCCAGCCGGTCATGTTGTGGGTCTTCGAGATCGAGCCGACCTCGACGGCCACGTCCATCGCTCCCGGCACCTCGAGGAGGCTCGGCGCGCGGAAGTCGTCGAAGGTCATCTCGATGTAGGCGGCGTCGTGGACGAGCAGGAGGTCGTGCTCGCGCGCGAATGCCACGGCCTTCTCGAAGAGCGACCGATCGGCCACCGCCGCGGTCGGGTTCCCCGGGTAGTTGAGCCACAGGAGCTTGGTCCGCGGCGTGACCGGCAGCTCGGCGAAGTCGGGGAGGAACCCCGTCTCCGCGAACAGGGGGAACGCGACCGGCGTCCCCCCCGCGAGCTGGGTGGCCGTCGCGTACACGGGGTAGCCGGGGTCGGGCACGAGGGCCTCGTCGCCGGGGTCCACGAAGGCGATGGGGAGGTGAGCGAGGCCCTCCTTCGAGCCGATCAGCGGCTGGATCTGGGTCTCGGGATCGAGCGGCACGCCGAAGCGCTCGCGGTAGTGGTCCGCGATCGCGCCGCGCAGCCCGGGCGAGCCGTAGTACGACGGGTACTGGTGGTTGACGGGGTCCTCCGCGGCCTTCTGCAACGCTTCCACGATGTGCGCCGGCGTCGGCAGGTCGGGATCGCCGACGCCGAGCGAGATGACGTCGACACCCTCGGCTCGCTTCTCGGCGATCCGGCGGTCGAGCTCGGCGAACAGGTACGGCGGCAGGCCGGCGATGCGGTCGGCGAACCTCACGCGCGCCTCACCGCGGTGTCCCGGGCGCGGTGGCCGGCCGGCCGAGCAGCCGCTCCCCCAGCGCCTCGGCGGCGCCGGCGTCGATCTCGGTGTCGAAGACGAAGGTCGCCGGGCCGGTGAGGAACACGCGGTCGTCGGCGGCCCACTCGACCTCGAGCTCGCCGCCGGGGAAGATCACCGGAGCCCGGCGGGGCACGAGGCCGGCGACGCTGGCGGCAACGAGCGCGGCGCACGCGCCCGTGCCGCAGGCCATCGTCTCGCCCGACCCCCGCTCCCAGACACGGAGCCGCACCGCCCCGTCCTCGATGCGCACGAACTCGACGTTCGTGCGCTCGGGGAAGGTCTCGTGGTGCTCGAGCGCCGGGCCGACCCGGCGGACGTCGACCTCGGCGGGATCTCCGTCGCCGATCAGGACGAAGTGGGGGTTGCCCATGCTCACCGCGGTCGCGTGGTACGGCACGCCCTCGACCTCGAAGGGCACGCCGACGAAGGTATCGGCGGGATCACCCGTCATCGGGATGTCGCCCAGCGCCAGGGAGGGCGAGCCCATGTCGACCCTCACGCCGGTCACCTCGCCACCGTCGACGGTGAGCCGGAGATGTTTGACGCCGGAGCGGGTGTCGACGTCGAGGTCGGACTCGCCGGTGAGGCCGCGCTCGAAGACGAGCTTGGCCAGGCAACGGATGCCGTTGCCGCACATCTCGGCCACCTCGCCGCTGCTGTTCCAGTAGTCCATGAAGAAGTCGGCACGGTCCGAGGGCGCGACGCGGATGACGCCGTCGCCGCCGATCCCCCGGTGACGGTCGCAGAGCCCGGCCACCAGCGCGGGCGTGAGGTCGACCCGGTCCTCGAGGTCCTCGATCATCACGAAGTCGTTCCCCGTGCCGTGGTACTTCGAGATCCTCATCCGCCCCCTCCGAGGTACCGCACCACGTCGGCCGCGACCTCCTCGGCGCCGTCCTCGCCGGCGTCGAACCAGCGGATCCTGGGGTCGCGGCGGAACCAGGCCATCTGCCGCCTCGCGAGCGCGCGGGTGCGGCGGATCGTTCGCTCCATCGCCTCGTCGAGGGTGAGTCGGCCGTGCAGGTGCTCCACGACCTCAAGGTACCCGATGGCCTGCGTGGCCGTCAGGAAACGCTCGAAGCCCCGGTCGAGCAGGCCGCGCACCTCCTCGAGGAGCCCCTCCGCGACCATCGCCCGCACCCTGCGCTCGATGCGTCCCGCGAGGACCGGCGGGGGGACCCGAACCCCCGCCGCCCGCACCCCGTCGGCACGGAATCGCTCCCAGGACGTCGCGAACGACGAGAACGCGCGGCCGGTGAGCGCCGCCACCTCAAGCGCCCGGACGGTGCGCCGCACGTTCTCAACCTCGATCTTCGCGGCGGCCGCCGGGTCGAAGCCGGCGAGCCTCGCGTGGAGCCGATCGGCGCCGACCACGGCCGCCTCAGCCTCGAGGCTTCGGCGAAGGGCGGGCTCGGTCCCCGGGAGCTCGAGGTCGTCGACGATCGCTCGGAAGTAGAGGCCGGTCCCGCCGACGAGCAGCGGCGTGCGCCCGCGACCCCGGATGCCGGCCATCGCCTCGCGCGCGAGCGACTGGTAGCGAGCCACCGAGAACGCCCCCGCCGGGTCGGCCACGTCGAGGAGATGATGCGGCGCCGCGTCCCGCTCCTTCTGGGTGGGCTTGGCGGTGCCGATGTCCATGCCGCGGTAGACGAGCATCGAGTCGACGGCGACGATCTCGGCGCCCAGGCTCCGGGCGATCTCGATGGAGGCGCCGGTCTTGCCGGAGGCGGTCGGGCCGACGAGGGCCAGCATCAGCGGCCGGTCGCGACGCCCGGCCGTCGTCATCAGCCCGCCCGGGCGGCGACCCCGGCCGGCTCGCCGCTCAGATGATGGGGGTGCGCGCCGGTCACGAGGATGTCGACGAACTCGCCGGGGCGGTGCGTCCCGGCGAAGTTCACGACGCGGTTCGTGCGAGTGCGCCCCTGCAGGCCTCCCTTCCGCCCCAGGCCCTCGACGAGCACCTCGATGGTGCGGCCGAGGTGCTCCCGGCTCCGCTCGAGCGAGATGCCCTCCTGAAGGGCGACCAGGCGATCGAAGCGCTCCTGGACGACCTCCTTCGGGAGCTGGTCGGCCATCTCCGCAGCCAGGGTTCCCGGCCGCGGGGAGTACTGGAAGGTGTAGGCGGCGTCGAAGCGCGCCCGCTCGACCACCTCGAGCGTCCCACCGAAGTCCTCCTCGGTCTCCCCCGGGAACCCGACGATGATGTCGGTCGTGACGGCGATGCTCGGGACTGCCTCGCGGATGCGGTCGAGCCACTCGAGGTAGCGCCCGGCGCGGTACGAGCGGCGCATCATCCCGAGCACGCGGTCCGACCCCGATTGGAGCGGGAAGTGGATGTGCTCGCACACGTTCTCGCACTCGGCCATCGCCTCGACCACGTCGGGCGTGAAATGGTGGGGGTGCGGGCTCGTGAAGCGGATGCGGCGGATGCCGACGACGTCGTTCACCGCGCGCAGCAGCGCGCCGAACAGCGGACGGGCGGGATGGCCGGGGATCGTCACGTCGCGCCCGTAGGTGTTCACGTTCTGGCCGAGGAGCGTCACCTCGATCACCCCCTCGCCGGCCAGGCCCTGCACCTCGGCGAGGATCTCACCCAGCGGCCGCGAGCGCTGCGGGCCGCGCACGAGCGGGACGATGCAGAACGAGCAGGTGTTGTCGCAGCCGACGGACACCGACACCCAGGCGTGGTGGGCGACCTCGCGCCGCGCCGGCAGCGCGCTCGGAAACCGCTCGGTGTGCTCACGGACGTCCATCTGGGGGCCGTCGCGCTCCGACTCGTCGAGCAGCTCGAGGATCGAGCCGAGCGCGTAGGTCCCGACGACGACGTCGACCCATGGGGCGCGCCGCTGGATCTCGCCCCGGTCCTTCTGGGCGAGGCAGCCCGCCACCACGATGCGCATCCGCGGGTTCGCCTCCTTCGCGGCGCGCAGCCGGCCGAGGTTCCCGTACAAGCGATTGTCGGCGTTCTCGCGGACCGCGCAGGTGTTGAGCACCACGACCTCGGCCTGGGCGGTCTCCTTCGCCGGCCGCAGGCCTCCCGCCTCGAGGAGGCCGGCGATGCGCTCGGAGTCGTGCTCGTTCATCTGGCACCCGAAGGTGCGGATCAGGTACCGGCGCTCCACCTACTTCGCCACCTCCACGGCGCGCGTCTCGCGCACGACGGTGATCTTGATCTGCCCCGGGTACTGCAGCTCCTCCTCGACCTGCTTGGCGATGTCGCGCGCCAGCACCTGGGCCGAGACGTCGTCAACGTCCTCGGGCTTCACCATGACGCGCACCTCGCGGCCCGCCTGCATCGCGAACACCTTCGCGACGCCCGGGTGCGACTCGCAGATCTCCTCGAGGCGCTCGAGCCGCTTCACGTAGGACTCGATGCTCTCGCGGCGGGCCCCCGGGCGCCCGCCCGAGATGCCGTCGGCCGTCTGCGCCAGCACCGCCTCGATCGTCCGCTGCTCAACCTCGCCGTGGTGCGACTCGATCGCGTGGACGACCTCGGGGCTCTCCTTGAGCCGCCGGGCCAGCTCGGCTCCGATCAGCGCGTGTGAGCCCTCGACCTCGTGCGTGACGGCCTTGCCGATGTCGTGCAGCAGGGCCGCGCGCTTGGGGATCGTGGGGTCGAGCCCGAGCTCGGAGGCCATGGCGCCGGCGATGTGCGCCGACTCCACGAGGTGGCGCAGCACGTTCTGCCCGTAGGAGGTCCGGTACTGGAGACGGCCGAGCACCCGGATCATCTCGGGGTGCACGTCGGTGATCCCGACCTCGACGAGCGCCAGCTCGCCCGCCCGCTGGATGCGCTCCTCGACCTCGGCGACCGAGCGAGCGTGCATCTCCTCGATGCGCGCGGGGTGGATGCGGCCGTCCTGGACCAGCTTGTCGAGCGTGACCTTGGCCACCTCCCTGCGGACCGGATCGAAGCACGACAGGACCACCGCTTCCGGCGTGTCGTCGATGATGAGGTTGACGCCGGTGAGGGCCTCGAACGCGCGGATGTTGCGGCCCTCGCGGCCGATGATGCGGCCCTTGAGGTCGTCGGAGGGCAGGGTGTAGACCGACACCGAGGTATCGGCGGTCTGCTCGGACGCCACGCGCTGGATCGCCACTGTCACGATCTTGCGCGCGCGCGCCGTCGCCTCCTCGCGGGCCCGCTCCTCGATCTCTCGGATCGAGGCCATGGCTTCGCGCTTGGCGTCGTCCTCGAGCTGGCCCATGAGCGCTTCCTTCGCCTCCTGGGCCGTCATCGTCGCGATGCGCTCGAGCTGCTGCCGCTGCTCGGCCTGGGCGTGCTGGAGCTGATCGCGCACCGCCTGGAGCTTCTGGTCCTGCTCCCTGAGCGCCTGCTTCTGCTGGGCGATCTCGGCCGCCTGGGCCTCGATCGCCTCCTCTCGCTTGGTGAGCCGCGCCTCCTGGCTCCGGGACTCCTCCCGGCGCTGCTTGATGTCCTCCTCGGCCTCGCGTCTCATGGCCGCGATCTCGTCCTTGACCTCGATGAGCGAGCGCTTGACGGTGGTGTCGGCCTCCTGCTCCGCCTCCGCGACGAGCTTGCGGGCCCTCGCTTCCGCAGAGGTGAGGCTGCGGCCTCCGAGGACGCGACGGACGAAGAAGCCGACGGCGATACCCGCCAGGAGCGCTCCGAGGGTCGCGAGCGCGATGATCATGGTTCCTCCTATACGCAAGAAAGCCAGGCCGAGACGGCCCGGCTTCCCGGAACGGACAGGATGAAAGCGAGGAGACGCCTCGGGGCCCTACGGCCCCGCGCGCCACCTCCCAGAAGATCGCATTCCCAGCGTTTTCCGGTCTGTCATTCGGTCCGTTCCAGGGTCGGTTATCTCGTATTCACAAGCGTACGACCTCGGCCCCCCGTTCGCAATGGAGGGGGGTGCCACCCGTGCTCAGGCGGGCTCCGCGGCCGGTGGGGCGTCGGCAGGGGGCGCCTGCGCGGCCGTCTCCAGGGCGCGGAGCTTGGTCAGCATCGGGACGAGGAAGGTGCCCAGGGTGGCGATGCTCCCCAGCACGCTCAGGACCTTGAAGATGCCCCCGCCCGGGAGCTCCTCCCCGAAGATCAGGACGATCACGATGAGCGCGAACAGGCCCACGGCGCCGGCCGTCACCCAGGCCACGGCCCGCGCTCGCTCGTCCTGGTCGCGCACGCTGATGACGGCCGAGATCCACCCGGCGCCGATCGCGATGATACCGAGGACGAGAGCGGGCTTCACCGGGCCGAACCCGTTGACCTTGATGACCTCGAACACCAGAAGGACGCCGTAGAGGAATCCGAGCACCGACGCCCCGATCCCGACCGCCCCGACCGACGGCAGGACGCGGCGCTCGAAGGACATGGCGGACAGGATGTAGGTCAGGGTGAACAGCACGATCAGCGACGAGAGCGCCGTGAGCTTCCCCGCGGTGTCACCCTCGGCGCCCCCCACCACCACGATGATGGAGACCAGCGTGGCGAGCACGAGCAGCACGATGAGCGTGAGCAGGATGAGCCGCTTGGCGGCTACCGTCATGGTGTCCCCTCCCCCTAGGCTGGGGTCAGGCTACACGCGAGGAGCGTCGGATTCGAGCACCCGGTTCGTGACGGTCCTCGCGACGTCGGGGTCGAACCCACGGCGCTGGAGGAACCCGAGGAGCCGTCGATAGGCCACCTCGTGCGGAAGGCTCGAGAGCCGCGCGGCGCGCGACCACGCCACCTCCTCGGCCCGGGCCTCCTCGTCGTCCCAGCGGGTGGACGCGACCGCCTGCTCGGCGATCTCCCGGGGGATGCCCTCCTTCCGCAGGGCGCCGAGGGCCGCCCGGGACCCGTACCCGCCGATACGAAGGCGGTGCGAGACCATGTCCTCCGCGAACTTGCGATCGTCCAGGAGCCCGACCCGCTCGAGGTCATCGAGGGCCTGATCGACCTCGGCCTCCTCGTAGCCGGCCTGCATGAGGCGTCGGCGCAATCCGTCCCGGCTTCTGGCGCGGACGGTCAGAAGCCGAAGACCCTTCTCCTTGGCGGTGACGGGCACGAGGTCAGCCCGCGGTGGTGGCAGCCGGCTCCTTGGACTTGGTCTTGTCCTCGGGCGGCGAGCCTTCGGGCTCGGCCTTCGCCTCCGCCAGTTCCACGACCGTGTCGTCGGGAGCGTCGTCGTCCTGGGAGAAGCCGTCGAGCCCGACCGCCACCAGGACCTTCCGCTCGATCTCCTTGGCGATGTCGACGTGCTCCGCGAGGAACTGCCGGGCGTTCTCACGGCCCTGGCCGAGCTGCTCGTCCTCGTAGGTAAACCAGGCCCCGCTCTTCTTGATGATCTCGTGGTCCACCCCGACATCGATGAGGCTCCCCTCCCGGGAGATGCCCTTGCCGTAGATGATGTCCATCTCCGCGAGCCGGAACGGCGGCGCGACCTTGTTCTTCACGACCTTCACCCGGATCCGGGAGCCGACGACGTCGGTCCCGTCCTTGAGGTTGTCGATCTTCCGGACGTCGAGCCGCACGCTCGCGTAGAACTTCAGCGCCCGCCCCCCGGGCGTGGTCTCAGGGGAGTTATGCACCACAACGCCATCGGCGAGGTAGTTGTGGCTCCCCTCGACCTCGATGTCGAAGCGGTGGGTGCTGCGGGTGGGCGGCTTCGCGTGGATGTCGAGGATCGGCATCGGCATCAGCTCGTATCGCATCGAAGCGAACACCGGCTCGACCGAGAACCGCCCCCGGTACTTCGGGAGCAGCTTGTACTCCATCGAGGAGTGAACGAAGGGCGCGATCAGCGCGTGCAGCTTTGCCGTCTCCGCAGTCGGGAACTGGAGGACGGCTTTGCCGGCCCGATCGATCAGCTTGGGGTAGATGCCCCAGGTGTCGGCCAGATACGCGGCCAGACGCTGGCGGGTCGAAGACTCCATCGCCTCGATGCAGATCTCGCTTCGCCCGCTTCCGCCTCGGGTCCGCTCCTGAAGACCCTTGCTCCGAAGAGCGAACGTGCCGTCGTCCATGTACCAGATCGCCAGCGAGAGAGGAGTCAGCCGCTTGAGGTACTCCTCGCTGAGGACCTTCTTGCCGGCGATATAGACCGCCTCCCGAAGCTCCTTCAGCTCGGGGAGTGGCGAGAGATCATGGTGGACGACTCCGTCGTCGTTCGTGGAGCGGCTCTGGCCGATGTTGCCGAAGAGCGAGGCCTTCCAGTCCGCATACTCCATCTGCTTTGCGCCGTGCCCGAATCGATACCGAGCTCCTCCGCCACTTCGGGTGGGCGAGAGTGCGCCATCGCCCATCAGCCCACCGAGGATGGCCTCCCACTGGAAGTCCGAGAGGCGGTGAGGAACAGCCTGGAGCACACGATCCCCCACTGACAGCTCCTGCGCTTCTT
>DASWKG010000085.1:0-27653 GCA_036396755.1 Actinomycetota bacterium | reverse complement strand
GCCGCCTTCGGCTGGCTCGCGCGTGACGGCGGCCCGCGGACCTTCCCGATCCTCGCCTCGCTGGCCGTCATCGGCGTCGGCGCCTGGCAGCTCGCGGAGGCCGACTCGCAGGCCGCCGCGATGGCCGAGGCCGCCACCGCCGACCCCTCCTTCGCCTCCTATCACGCCTCGTTCGGCTGGGGCGCCTGGCTGCTGCTCGTCGGGCTCGTCGCGCTCTTCCTCGGACTGCTCGTCGGGGTCCTGCGCGAGATCGACCTGCGCCGCCCGCCCGAGGAGGCGACCGCGTGACGCACCGGCGGATCGCCCTCGTGTCGCTGTGGATGGCGCTGGCCGTCGCGTGCGGCGGGCACGAGGTGCGCATCACCACCGCACTCGACGGCGAGGCGGCCGCGGCCGTCGACGAGGCCCCCGACGAGGTCGTCGACGTCGGGGGCGGGGCCGGGACCGACGCCGCGGAAGGAACCAGCGACCCCGGAACGCCGGCGACCGGGACCGAGGCGGCCGGAGGTGGCCCCGACGCCGGCGACCCCGGCGAGACCGCGCAGCGCTGCGCCACCACGTCGAACCCCGAGGAGGGCTTCACCGCCACCACCCTCAAGCTCGGCACCATCCTCCCGCTGTCCGGCTCGCTCCGGCCGCTCGGCGAGCAGGTTGCCCGCGTGATGCAGCTGACGGTCGAGAACCTCAACCGGATCGATCACATCGAGGGGCCGCTCGCGAGCCTGAACTGGGGGTGCCCCGGCCGGCCCGGCATCTTCGGGCGCAAGGTCGAGCTCGAGATCTACTCCCTGCAGTCGAGCACCCCCGAGGAGGCGCTCGCCGGGATGCGGCGGTTGATCGACGTCGAGAACGTCTTCCTCGTCCGCGACTGCTACCTGACCGACAGCCTCATGGGGCCGGCGACGAACTACCAGAACTCCAAGGGGGTGCCGGCGATCTGGTGTCACTACGGCGGGATGCCGGTCCCCCAGCTCGGGCGCTGGAACTTCAACCCGGGTATCGACCCCCAGACGCAGGCGGCCATCCACACCGGCTACCTGATGAAGGAGCTGGGACGCGAGCGGATGGCCATCCTGGCCGATCCGCTCGACGAGGACACGATCGTGCGGGTGGTGCAGCAGGTCGCCGAGCACTTCGGGCATCCCATCCCCGACGACTGCGTGGTCCTGACCCGGTCGCAGGAAGCGCCGAACGGGATGCGCGGGCAGATCGCGCGCATCCGAACGTGCTACGGCGGGCAGAGCCCCGACGCGGTGTTCGCCGGCGACGCGCTGCAGGCGGTGTTCGGCGCGCTCGAGGCGAAGAGCCAGGGCTGGCGCGGCGCCGATGCGGGGGTGCAGTGGGACTGCACGAACCCGTCGTGCTGGGTCACGAGCCTCGCGGAGATCTGCGGCGACGCGTGCGAGGGGATGATCACCGACTGCTCGACCCTGCCCTGCGTGCCGTGGGCGGACCCGGCCCAGTTCCCCGCCGTCGAGACGCTGGAGGCCAACCGCCTCGAGCTGTACCCGAACGAGCCCCAGGACGCGGTCTCGTACGGCCCGGCCGCGATCACGAGCGGCATCGCCTACTGGCTCACGATGACCGGGCCCGACCTCTCGCGCGAGAAGTTCCGCGACACGCTCGAGGGCCTCTCGGACTTCAGCACGGGGATCGGCCCCATCATCAACACCGGGCCCGGCAACCACTGGGGCGGCTACGCCCAGTGGCTGGTCGAGTACACGGGCACCGGGTCGGGTGAGGTGCCCTGGTTCGACGACGTCTCGGGCGGGTTCGTCACGATCCAGGACGTGGGCGTCCCCGAGGAGCTGACACGCGTATGACGCGGCGCGCCCTGCTGCTCGTCCCCCTCCTCGCCCTGCTGCTCTCGCCGGGGACGCGCGCGACGGGCGCGGCGAGCACGGAGGTGCGGTTCACCGTCCGCGAAGCGCGCGCCTACCTGTACCGCGTGGCGCTGCGCAAGGAGGTCATCGAGGCGGCGCAGAATGCCGAGCCGTGCGACCCGAAGGAGGACCCCTACCACTGCGACGACGTCGCCTACAACCACCGCCCGAACTGCCCGGAGCCGATCGCGCTCGAGGCAAAGGGACGAGGCGCGCGTCCCGCGCCCGCGCCGGGCGCCGAACCCGAGGAGGGGTCCGCGGGCGACGGCGCCGGGCCCGAGTCGGAGCCGCCGCTCTCGAGCGCGGTCACGCTGAACGAGTTCCTCGTGCTGGCACGGCTCGGGAAGGTCGGCACCGTCGTCGAGGCGGCGGGGATGGCGTCGGACAGCTTCGTCGACCTGTCGGGGAGGCAGGAGCCCGAGCTGCACACCGAGAGCAACGCGTTCGCCCCGAACGTGCGCGACCTCGAGGAGCGGTGCCTGGAGGAGGAGGAGGGCTCCGGCTCCTACAAGCACTTCCTCTCCCGCTCCTTCCACCGACCCTCGACCTACCACCTGGCGGAATGCTTCCAGGACGACTGCACCTTCGATCGGGCCACCTTCTTCGCCCAGGCCCGGGAGGGCCGCACGATCGTCTCGCTCTCCAAGCGCGGCGACCGCGTGACCGGCAGCCTCTCCGCGACCTTCCAGGAGCTGTCGTGGGGCGAGGGCGCGGTCACCGTCGACCAGCTCCACACGTTCATCACCTTCACGTCCGACGGGACCGCCGAGGGCCTGGCGTGGAAGGTCGACACCACGGCGAAGGGCCTGCGCCTCGGGGGCGAGCCGGTCGCGCTGCCCGGGGGCGACCTGGTCGGGACCGAGGCGCTGCAGGTGGGCGTCGCCGCTCCCTACGTTCGCGCGCCCGAGGAGGGTGACGCCCTGCGGATCGTGGCCCCGGGACTGGTCATCGCCAGCCGCGAGCAGACCGTCTACCTCGCCGGTGCCGAGCTCGACGCGAGCATGGACCGCGGCGAGCCGTTCTCCTCGCCGGGGGGGACCGGCGAGGGATCGGGCGGTCAGAGCGGCACCGACCCCGCCACGGGGTCGGTCACCGCGACCGAGGCCCCGCCGGTTGACGACGCGGCGGCGACCCCCGGCGAGATACCGGCCGGCGATGAGGTCGCCTCGAACGACACCGCCGGCCCGCAAGCGATCGTCTCCGTCGAACGGATCCGGACGGGCCTGCTGCCGGTCCTCGGCATCCTCCTCGCCGGCGCTCTCGGGGTGCTGCTGATCCTCCATCACTGGCTGCGCCGCTTCCCGCTGATCCGCGGCGCGTACCGGGCCGGGCCCCTGCACGCGCTCGACCGCCTGCTCCGGGCCTTCGTGCGGTCATGATCGCGGCCACCCCCTTCGCGCAGATCACGCTGATCGGGCTGTCGTCGGGTGCGGCGATCGCCCTCCTCGCGCTCGGCCTCGTCCTCATCTATCGGACGACCGGCGTCCTGAACTTCGCGCACTGGGCGATCGGGCTCCTGGCGGTCGCCGCCTACCTGGGCATCTCCGAGGCCGGGGTGCCGGCCGCCGCGGCCGCGGCCTTGTCGATGCCGCTCGCGGTCGCCGGCGGCGTGCTCGCCTACCGGCTCGTCTTCCGGGGCCTGCCGCGCACGAGCCAGATCATCGTGATCCTGATCGCCGTCGGCGTCGCGCAGGTCTACACGGCGCTCGTCTCGTTCGCGCTCAAGTTCCAGATCTTCACGGCGCTCCGGCCGTGGCTCCCCGTCGGCGAGTGGCGGCTGCTCGGGGTGAACGTCCGCTCCACCGACCTCGTGACCGCCGCGGTCGCCATCGCGGTGGCGTTCGGGTTCCTGCTCTGGTTCCGTCGCTCGACCACCGGGCGGGCCCTTCGCGCCGTCGCGCAGAACCGAGAGGCCGCCGTGCTCGCGGGCGTCGACGAGGCACGCTACTCGGCGATCGCCTGGGGCATCGGCTCGGCCCTCTCGGCGCTCGCGCTGCTGCTCGTGCTCCCCCACGTGGCGGGCGCGGGCGGCGGCATCATCACCGCGTTCGACCTGAGCCCGCTCGGGACGCTGCTCATCCCCGCGTTCGGCGCGGCCCTCGTGGGCGGCCTCGTGCACCTGCCGATGACGGTCGTCGGCGGGTTCGCCTTCGGCCTCGCGCGCGAGCTGCTGATCCTCGCCCCGAAGCCCTGGAGCGACCTCCGCACCTCGATCGCTGCGATCCTGATCGTGCTGCTGCTGCTGGCGCGCACCGAGCGCTTCTTCACGTCGCCCAAGGAGCTGGAGGCATTGGAGGCGTGACCGCCGTCGCCGCCGAGCCCCGGGTGGAAGCGCCGCCGCTCGGCGCGCTGCGCTGGCGGCCGAGCCGCGCGCAGCTCCTCGGGGCCGGGGCGCTCGCGCTCGTGGCCGCGTTCCCGGCGGTCCTCCCCAACCGCGACTTCGCGTTCTTCGTCGGCGCCTACGCCTCGGTCTACGCGATGATCGGGCTCTCGGTCGTCGTGGTGACCGGCTACGCGGGCCTCTGCGCGCTCATGCCGTACTCGTTCGCCGGGATCGGCGCGATGGTGACCGGGCTCTCCATGGCCTCGTGGGGCTGGCCGTTCTGGCTCGCCGTCCCCCTCGCGGCCGTCGCCACCGTACCGGTCGCTCTGCTCGTGGGGGTCGCGTCGGTCCGGCTGAAGGGGCTCTACCTGGCGATCGCCACGCTCACGCTCGCGAACGCGCTCGGCGAGACCTTCTTCCGCTGGGGAGCCGTGACCGGCGGGAGCGCGGGCTGGACGGTGACCCGGCCGACCGCCGGACCGGTCGACTTCGGCTCCGACGCGGCGTTCTACGTCCTCACCCTCGGCTCGGTGCTCCTGCTCGTCTGGATGGTGCACGGTCTCCGGAGCGCGCGGACGGGTCGCGCGATGGTGGCGGTCCGCGACAACGAGGTCGAGGCGCAGGCCCTCGGGATCAACGTCTACAAGACGAAGCTCGTCACGCTGCTCATCGGCGGGATGCTCGCGGGCGTCGGGGGCGCGTTCCTGGCCGCGCTCCAGGTCGCGCCGACCGCGGAGCCGTTCCGCTCCCCCATCTCCGAGGCCACCTCGTTCCTCCTGGTGGCCACCGTCGCGATCGGCGGCGTCGACCGCGCGCTGGGCGCGTTCATCGGCGCGGTCGCGCTCGTCGTGCAGCAGCAGGTGTTCGCAGGCGCCGAGTTCTTCTATCCGTTCTTCGGCATCTACACGGGGCTGCTCCTGATCGTGCTCCTCAAGTTCCGGCCGGGAGGGCTGCTGCAGATCGCGCGCATGCAGGGCGAGATGATCCGCACGCGCCCCGCGGTCGGCATCCCCGTGACCGCGGGGGTGCTGGGGCTCAACGTGGGCCTCGCCTACCTCATCCTCCGCCTCTCATGAACGCGCCCGTCCTGCTCCGCACCGACGAGCTCTCGCTCCGCTTCGGCGGCATCGCCGCGCTCGACGGCGTGGACCTCGCCGTGCGCCCGCGCGAGATCGTCGGCATCCTCGGCCCGAACGGCGCGGGGAAGTCCACGCTCTTCAACGTGATCAGTGGCTTCCTCCGGCCCGACGCGGGACGGGTGGAGCTGCTCGACCACGACGTCACGGACCTCCTCCCGTTCGAGCGCGTGGCGGCGGGCATCGGCCGCACGTTCCAGCACCTGCGGCTCTTCCGGAGCCTCACCGTGGAGGAGAACCTGCTCGTGGCCCAGCACCGGCACCTCCAGAGCGGTCCCTTCGCGTCGATGCTCCGCCTCCCGGGGCATCGACGCGACGAGCGCGAGGCCCGCGCGCGCGTCGAGGAGGTCCTCGAGCTCGTCGATCTCACCCCGTGGCGCGGGTCGCGGCCCACCGAGCTGTCCTATGGCACCCTCCGCTTCCTCGAGCTCGCGTGCGTGCTGTCGCTGAAGCCGCGCGTGGTGCTGCTCGACGAGCCCGCCTCCGGCATCGCCCAGCGCGAGGTCGAGGCGCTCGGGCCGCTGCTCCAGCGGGTCCGGGACGAGTGGGGCCTGTCCGTGCTCCTCATCGAGCACGACATGCCGCTGCTGCTCTCGGTGTCGGACTGGGTGTACGCGCTCGACTTCGGCCGGGTCATCGCCGAGGGGGCGCCCGACGACGTGGTCGAGAAGGACGCGGTGCTCGAGTCCTACCTCGGGAGAACGCGGAGGGAGCCCGCGGCCGCCCGCGGACGGAAGCGAGCGGCCGATGCTCCGGCTTGAGAAGGTGGAGGCCGCCTACGGTCCGATCCGGGTGCTGTTCGGAGTCGACCTGCGGGTGGACCCCGGCGAGATCGTCGCGCTCCTCGGGACGAACGGGGCCGGCAAGACCACGATCCTCCGCGCCATCTCGGGGCTGCTCCGGCCTTCGGCCGGCGAGATCACCTGGGACGGCGAGCCGATCGGCGGCGAGCGGCCCCCCGACATCATGCGGCGGGGCATCGTGCAGATGCCCGGGGGGCGCGGCGTCTTCCCCGGCATGACCGTCGAGGAGAACCTCGAGATGGGCGGGTTCCTCCTTCGGAAGGACCCCGTCCGCCTCCGCGCCGGGATCGAGCGCGTCTACGAGCTCTTCCCGGTCCTCCGCGACCGCCGCCGGCAGGCCGCCGGCACCATGTCGGGCGGCGAGCAGCAGATGCTCACGCTCGCGAAGTCCTTCGTGCCCGGCCCCCGGCTGCTGCTCGTCGACGAGCTGTCGCTCGGGCTCGCCCCCAAGATCGTGGAGCGGCTGCTCGGGATCATCGAGCGGCTTCACCGGGAGGGGACGAGCATCCTGCTCGTCGACCAGCACGTCGACCTCGCCCTCGACGTGGCCTCGCGCGCGTACTTCATCGAGCGCGGCGAGATCCGCTTCTCCGGCCCCGCGGAGGACCTCCGGGGGCGCGACGACCTCCTCCGCTCGGTCTTCCTCCGCGGCCGCGCGCCGGCGACGACCTGATGTTCGGCGGCTACCAGAACGAGCTCTACCTCGGCGGCCTCGCCGGGCAGACCCCGGCGCTGCCGCTCGCCCACGACGACCTCGAGGCCGCCGCCCGCGAGGCGCTGTCGCCGGAGGCCTACGACTACGTCGCCGGCGGCGCGAGCTCGGAGGACACGGTGCGCGCCAACCGCGAGGCCTTCCGGCGCTGGCGGATCGTCCCGCGGGTGCTCACGAACGTGGCCGAGCGGGACCTGTCGACGACGGTCCTCGGGACGGCGATGCCGGCCCCGGTGCTCCTCGCCCCCGTGGGCGTGCAGGGCATCGTCCATCCCGACGCCGAGGTCGCGGTGGCGAGGGCGGCCGCCGGCCTCGGGATCCCGGTCGTCCTCAGCACGGTGTCGTCGAAGTCGATGGAGGAGGTGGCCGAGGCGTCGGGGGCGGGCCCGCGGTGGTTCCAGCTCTACTGGCCGAACGAGCCCGAGCTGACGGCGAGCCTCCTCGCGCGCGCCGAGGCGGCCGGCTACTCGGCCGTCGCCGTCACGCTCGACACGCGGATCCTCGCGTGGCGGCCACGGGACCTCCAGCGCGCGTACCTGCCCTTCCTGCGCGCCGAGGGGCTCGCGAACTACCTCTCCGACCCCGTGTTCCGCGCGCCCCTCGAGGGCGACGACCCCGCTCAGGCCGCGCTCCGGTGGGTGGGCGTGTTCGCCGACCCATCCTCGACCTGGGACCGCCTCGCCTCGCTCCGCGAGATGACGTCCCTGCCGATCCTGCTCAAGGGCGTGCTCCACCCGGACGACGCCCAACTGGCGATCGACCACGGCCTGGACGGCCTGATCGTCTCGAACCACGGCGGCCGGCAGGTCGACGGAGCCATCGCCGCGCTCGATGCGCTTCCCGGCGTGGTGGAGGCGGTCGACGGCCGCGTCCCGGTGCTGTTCGACAGCGGCGTCCGTACCGGCGCCGACGCGGTGAAGGCGCTGGCGCTGGGAGCGAAGGCGGTCCTGCTGGGCCGCCCGTACATCTGGGGGCTGGCGCTGGGCGGCGAGGACGGCGTCCGGCAGGTGCTCCGGGCCTTCCTCGCCGACCTCGACCTCACGGTCGCGCTCTCGGGTCGCCGCAGCATCGACGAGCTCGACCCGTCGCTGCTCCTCCCGGCGCCCTGACGGGGTGCCCCGCCCGGCCGAGCTGGGGTCCGGCTCAGACCGCCTCGGCCAGGCCGGTCACCGCGACCGGGGTCACCAGCGTGGGCCCGAGCCCGTCGCCGAGCTGCCCGCTGGCGTTGTCCCCCCAGCAGTAGACGGTCGTGTCGATGACGGCGGCGCCGTGGGACGGCTGCGGGAGCCGCCGCCATCACCGAGCTGGCCGGCGCCACCCTCGCCCCAGCTCTTCACCTTCCCGATGTCGACGCCGCTCCCGATGAGCGCGCAGGAGTGGAAGCCGCCTGGCCGGCACCTCGCGCGACACCGTGAACCGGGCGCTCGCCCGGGCCGAGCGCGAGGGGTGGCTGCTCGCCGGGCGACAGAAGGTCGTCATCCTCGACGCCGCCAGGCTACTCGGACGCGCCCGGTAGGCCCGTGGCCCGACCGTGTAGGGTGGGGCGGCCGTGCTGGACCGGGAGCTCGCTTTCGCGCGTGAGTTGGCCGACCGCGCCGCCGAGATCGCGTTGCCCCTGTTCGAGCGAGGTCCCGAGGTCCGGCTGAAGCCCGACGCTTCCCCGGTCACCGAGGCCGACCTGCGCATCGAGCGCATGGTCCGCGACGAGCTGGCCCGTCGCTTCCCCGCCGATGCCGTGCTCGGCGAGGAGGGAGGGGGCAGCCTGGGCCCCGGCCGCGTCTGGATCGTGGACCCGATCGACGCGACGCGAAACTTCGCCCGCGGGCTCCAGGTGTGGGGAACGCTCCTCGCGCTCGCGATCGACGGTGAGCCCGTCCTCGGGCTGGTGAGCGCGCCCGCCCTCGGCGAGCGGTACGAGGCCGTGCGCGGCGAGGGCGCATCGCTGAATGGAGCGCCGATCCACGTCTCGGAAGTCACCGCGCTGGCGGACGCGACCCTCTGCCACTACGAGACGAAGCTGTGGCTGGGGCGTCCCGAGCTCCGGGACGCCCTGCTCGGCCTGGTAGCCGAAGCCGATCGGTCGGTGGGGTTCACCGACTTCTGGGGGCACTGTCTGGTGGCTCGGGGATCCATCGAGGCCATGCTCGAGCCGTCCCTGCACGTCTGGGACTGGGCTGCCCCGAAGGTGCTCGTGGAGGAAGCGGGGGGGACGATGACCGCGTTCGACGGCGGCCCCTGCGTCGAGGGGGGAACGATCCTCTCCACGAACGGCCGCCTGCACCGCACGATCGTCGAGTCCCTCTGACCGTCGGGCGGCTGGGGGACATTCGGATTCCCTACTCAGTCGGGCACCAGGTCCTTCCGAAGAACCAAACGAAGGGGGGACCTTGCGAAACGACCATGAGCCCTGGGGCCGATGCGGCCCGAAGAGAGCCGGCACGGCATGAGCCTTCGCACCAAGCTCCTGCTGGCCTTCACCACGACGGCCGTGGCGATGGCCACGCTGACCGGGCTCTCCCTGTGGAACCAGCGCCGCCTCACCGAGGAGGTCCTGCGGCGCGACGCCGAGGTGGTGGCCCGTGGAGTTGCGGCAGCGCTCACCCACGCGGAGTACCAGGAGGGCGCCATGACGATCGTCGACGACGACCTCGGTCTGCTCGTCGGCAGCCTTGCACGAGAGGGGCTGCCCGCGACGGTGGTCGACGCGTCGGGCCTCGTCGTCGCCGGCAAGCACGCCGGGAAGCGCCTCGGCGGGGCCGCGGCCGCGGCCGTGCTGAGCACCGTCGAGGACGGCCAGAGTCGCACGACGATGCTTGCGGGAGAGGAGATGGTCTCCGCACCGCTCGTCGTCGGCCGCCGGACGCGCGGCGTCCTGCTGCTCCCGACCTCCTCGCTCACCGCGCAACACCCGGCCCCCGGGGCCGAGCTGCCAACCCTCGCCTACGGGGCGCTCGCGCTGGCGGTCGCGCTCACGGCGGGCCTGCTGATCGCGCGCAGATTCTCCGGCCGCCTCCGGGCCCTCCAGGCGGGCGTCGAGGCGATGGCCGCCGGGGAGCGCGGAGTCCGGATCGGTGACACGAAGAACGACGAGCTGGGCCGACTGAGCAAGGCGTTCAACGACATGGCCGCGCAGCTGTCCCGCTCGGAGATCGAGCTTCGCAAGCGGGCGATGCACGACCCGCTCACCGGGCTCGCCAACCGCACCCAGCTCGTGGACGAGCTGGACCGGGCCCTCGGGCGCGCCCGGCAGGACCGCGAGCTCGCGCTCATCATCCTCGACCTCGACAACTTCAAGGACGTGAACGACAGCTTCGGGCACCCGGCGGGCGACCGGATGCTCCTCGCGGTCTCGGGCCTGCTTCGATCGTGCGTCCGGCCCGAGGACACGGTCTCGCGCCTCGGGGGCGACGAGTTCGCGGTCCTCCTTCAGACCGTGCGCTCCGAGCACGACGTGCTCCGCGTGGCCGCGCGGATCCAGGAGACCCTCCAGGAGCCGATCGTGGTGGAGGGGAAGGAGATCGCAGCCAGGGCGAGCGTGGGGATCGCGTGGAACAGCTCCGCCTCGAGGAGCGCCGACGAGCTGATCCGCAACGCCGACGTCGCCATGTACTCCGCCAAGGCCCAGGGCAAGAACCGCGTCGAGATCTTCGAGCCCAGCATGCAGGTCGCCGTGATGGAGCGCATGGAGCTTCGAGACGAGCTTCGCTCCGCGCTGGAGCGGGACGAGTTCACGGTGGTCTACCAGCCGATCGTCGAGCTTCCGTTGGGCCGCCTGATCGGTGTCGAGGCCCTGCTGCGCTGGCAGCACCCCGACCGGGGCGTCATCTCCCCCGCCGAGTTCATCGACGTCGCCGAGGAGGGCGGGCTGATCCTGCCGATCGGCTCCCTCGTCCTCCGGACCGCGTGCGAGCAGCTCGTCCACTGGGACGCCGACCCGCTGAACCCCCGGCTGGGGGTCTCCGTCAACCTGTCGATCCGCCAGCTCCAGCAGGAGGACCTCGTCGGCGAGGTCGCCAGCCTCCTTCAGGAGACCGGGCTCGCGCCCTATCGCCTCACCCTGGAGATCACCGAGAGCCTCCTCGTCGAGGAGGTCCCTCGGGTGGCCGAGCGGCTCGACCAGCTCAAGGCGCTGGGTGTCCTTCTGGCGATCGACGACTTCGGGACCGGCTACTCGACCCTGAGCCGGCTGCGGACCTTCCCCATCGACAGCATCAAGATCGACCGGACCTTCGTCGGAGATCTCGACGGCTCCTCGGCCCAGGACCCCCTCGTCGGTGCGGTCATCGCGATGGGGCACGGGCTGGGCCTCCAGGTCGTGGCCGAGGGAGTCGAGACCAGCGAGCAGCTGCGGTTCCTGATCGACCACGGCTGCGACTCCGCGCAGGGCTACCTGCTCGGCCGCCCCATCACGCCGGAGGAGCTGCAGGACGTCATGGCCGAGACCCACACGGCGGCGGAGCCGGATGCGAACGCCCCCGAGCAGCATCACGAACGGCCCCTCCCCGCCCCCGGCCCCGTGCTGAGCGACAACGACGGCGACCGCGCCATCCGCAAGATCGTGGCCGACCTCCAGAGGCAGGCCGCCGCCGACCCCGGATAAGGCGAGCACGGGCGGGCTTGACCGGGCGCGGCCCCCCTCCTACCGTCGAGGGATGCGCCGGATCCTCGCGGCCGCCGCCCTCCTCCCTCTCACGGCCGTCTCCCCGCCGTCGGCTCGAGGCCCGCTCTCCCACGCGGAGGCAGCGCCGAACATCCTGGTCATCGTGACCGACGATCAGCGCCTCGGGACGGTCACCCCGCTGCCGGAGATCCGCAGGCGGTTCCGCGCCGAGGGCGTCGAGTACCCGAACGCGACCGCGTCGACCCCCGTGTGCTGCCCGTCGCGGGCAAGCATCATGAGCGGCCGCTACGCGCACAATCACGGCGTGCACGACAACCATCAGGCCGACGCCTTCGATGAGGCCGGCTCGGTGCAGCGGTATCTCCACGAGGCCGGCTACCGCACCGGCATCCTCGGCAAGTTCCTGAACGGCTGGGACCTCGAGCGGAACCCGGCGTACCTCGACGACTGGGCGATCTTCACGTCGTCGAGCAACTACCACCGCTCGACCTGGAACGTGAACGGAACCGTGCGGAGCGTCCCCGAGTACAGCACCACGTTCCTGCGGCACCGGGTGGTCCGCTACCTCGAGGAGTCCGAGGCATCCGATGACGCCCCCTGGTTCCTGCTCGTGGCGCCCGCCGCGCCGCACGCGCCGGCGCAGGCGGAGGACCGCTACCGGCACGTCCCGTTCCCCGCGTGGCCGGGCAACCCCGCCACGAGGGAGGCGGACCGCTCGGACAAGCCGCCGTACCTGCAGGCGCGGCCGGCGGCCCGGCCGCTCGCCGGCGTGATGCGGAGACAGCTCCGCACCCTCCTCTCGGTCGACCTCCTCGTGGCCACCGTCTTCGACCGGCTCGAGGAGCTCGGGGAGCAGGACACCCTCGCCCTCTTCCTGTCCGACAACGGGTTCCTGCTCGGGGAGCACGGATGGACCGGCAAGGGCGTGCCGTATCGGGCGTCGATCGGCATCCCGTTCTTCCTGCGATGGCCGGGGCGGATCGCGGGTGGGACCAGCGACGACGCCCTGGTCGGCACGATCGACGTCGCGCCGACCGTGCTCGACGCGGCCGGGCTCGGGCAGGCAACCCTCGAGACCGAGATGGACGGCCGCTCGCTGCTCGGGCCCATCGAGCGCGACGCGATGCTCTCGGAGTTCTGGACCGCGGGAGGTCCGGTCCCGACCTGGGCCTCGATCCGCACTCCCGCGGCGCAGTACGTCGAGTACGAGGTCGAGCCCGGGCTCGTGACCTTCCGCGAGTACTACGACCTCGTGAGCGATCCCTGGCAGCTCACGAACCTGCTCGGCGACGACGACCCGACGAACGATCCGCCCGATGTCGCGGACCTGGCGGCACGGCTCGCCGCCCTCCGGCGATGCGCGGGGACGACCGGCCCCGCCGGCTGCTCGTGACGATCAGCCGGCGGCGTCGCGCGCTCGTGCCCTCTCGGCCCGCTCGACCCCGTCCATCCCCTCGAGCAGGAGCCGGCGCGCCGGGCCGGGCACTTCTTCTCCGCGCAGGATCTCTCGCGTTCGGTCGATGGTGGCCCGCTCCACGATGACGCCGGGGTACATCCGCTCCGAGAAGCTGAGGGCCACGGGCAGGTCGTGCCGCTGCCAGACCTCGTCGAGGACGTCGAAGTAGCGGGATGCGTAGGGACGCAGAAGCTCCTCCTGACCTGCCCGATGGAAGCCCGACATGATCGCCTCGATCGTGGCGAGCGGCCGCTCGGCCTCGACGATGATGGACCATGCCTCGGCCTTGGCCCCCGGGTCCGGGCGAGCGGCACGCGCGGCAGCCGCATGTCGCGCCCCCTGGTCGGTAGGGTCGCGCACCAGCTCCGCCGCGATCCCCTCGTCGCCGAGCGCGCCGGAGGACGCGAGCGACGAGACGGCCAGCCATCGAAGGTCGGTGTCGACCTCGAGCCCCTCGAACCCGGCGCTGCCGTCCAGGAGGCCCCCGACGATCCCGCGGTGCTCGGGCGAGGTCGCGGCCGAGATGAACGCTCGGGCCCATGCGAGCTGCAGATCGCTCCCGGGAGCCGCGGAGGCCAGCCGCTCGAGCGCACCCGCGGCGAGCTCCGAGACGGCCTCGTCGCGGTGGGCGGGATCGGCGTAGACGTCGAGCGCCGTCGCGGCGCGCCGGAGCAGCGACTGCACGGTGGCGATCTCGCGCTCGCCGTCGATGTTGCCCAGCACGAGCCCGAGGTACCGCCGCGCAGGAAGCGCGGCGTCGCGCACCATCTCCCAGGACTCTCGCCAGCAGACCGCGCGGGCGAGCGGGTCGCCGAGCGTGCCGAGATGGCCCATCAACGTGTCCATCGAGCGGGGATCGAGCCGGAGCTTCGTGTACGCGAGATCGGCGGCGTTCGGAAGCAGGAGGGCCGGGACCGCTTCGCCGGCGAGCTCGGCGACCTCGGTCCGCTCGCCGGTGACGTCGACGTCGACCCGCCGGCGAGCGGCGAGCGAGCCGTCGACCAGATCGTAGAGGGTGACGTCCATCCGGTGCGGGCGAAGCACGTCGTCGCCCGAGGCCACGCCCTGGACGAGGTGGAGGGACCCGATCGCGCCATCGGCCTCGGTCACCTCGGCGGCGATGACGTTGATGCCCGAGGTCTCGAGCCACTCCTTCGACCACGCCTGCAGGTCGCGACCGCTGGTCTCCTCCAGCGCCGAGAGGAAGTCGTCGAGCTCGGCGTTCGCGAGCTCGTGACGGCCGAAGTAGCGCCGCGTGCCCTCGAGGAACGCGTCGCGCCCGACCCAGGCGACGAGTTGCCGAAGCACCGACGCCCCCTTCGCGTACGTGATGCCGTCGAAGTTGAGATGCACCGACTCCACGTCGGGCACCTCCGCCACGATGGGGTGCGTGGTCGGCAGCTGGTCCTGCCGGGTGGCCCAGGTCTTCTCGGTCGCCGCGAACGTGGTCCACGCCCCGGTGAACCGGGTGGCCTCCGCGGTGGCCAGGTCGCCCGCGTAGCTGGCGAAGCTCTCGTTGAGCCACAGGTCGTTCCACCACCGCATCGTCACGAGGTCGCCGAACCACATATGCGCCATCTCGTGCAGGACCGTTGCGGCGCGCCGTTCGCGCGCCGCCTCGGTCACGCGCGAGCGGAAGATGTGGATCTCGTTGAAGGTCACGCACCCCGCGTTCTCCATCGCCCCGGCCATGAACTCCGGCACGAAGACCTGATCGTACTTGCCGAACGGATAGGGCAAGTCGAATGTCTCCTGGAAGAACGCCAGGCCCTGCTTCGTGATCTCGAGCATCTCCTCGGCGTCGAGGTGCTCGGCCAAGGAGCGGCGGCAGTAGACACCGAGGTCGATCCCTTCGTGCCGGTCGGTGGCGCCGTGGAACGGCCCGGCGCACACGGTGGCGATGTACGACGAGATCGGGAGGGTGGGCGCGAACCGCCAGCGCGTCGCGGCACCCTCGGCGCGCGGCTCCCCCTCGGCGGGGGCGTTCGAGAGCGCGATCGAACCCTCGGGGACGAGCACCTCGAACCGGTGGGACGCCTTGATGTCGGGCTGATCGAAGCACGCCCACACCCGGTGCGCGCCGAACGGCTCGTGGTTGCCGTGGAAGTACATCTCCCCGTCGACGGGGTCCTCGAACCGGGCCATGCCCTCACCCGTCGAGTGGAACTCGCACTCGGCCTCGACGCGCAGCTCGTTCTCGGCCTGGAGCGCCGGCAGGTGGACGCGGGAGCCGTCGAAGGCCGCCGGCCCCAGCTCGGCGCCGTTCAGCACGACGGAGATGACGGACGAGGCAAGCAGATCGACGAACGAGTCGGCGCCGGGCTCCGTGCTCCGGAACCGGAGCACGTTCACCGAGCCGAAGGTCTCCTCGCCGGTCAGGTCGAGCCGGATCTCGTAGGAGACATCGCGGATGAGCTCGGCGCGTCGCCGCGCCTCTTCCCTCGAAAGGTTGTCCTTGACGGTCACGGCATCCCTCCCCCGGCCGATTCTACGGGCCGGGGCCGCGAGCGACAGCGGCGGCGCGATGCCGCGCCGCGCTCAGGGAAGCGTGATCGAGGAGCCTCGACGATCGATCGCCCAGCTCGACCCCGTGGTTCGCTTGGCGACCTCCTTCATCTCCGTCGCCACGGTGACCGCAGCGCCCGCGTGCTCGAACCGGCGCCGGTCGGTGGTCGCGACGCCGATCGAGAGGGCGGGCAGCGAATGGCGCCGGAGCGTCCCCTGGCGGTCGGGGACCTCGAGGTAGCCGCGCGCGAGGTCCTCGGGCTCGAGCAGCCCGGGCACGGTGGCCCCGAATCGCTCGACCACCAGCCGGCAGATCTCCTCGGCATCGGTTGGCTCGCACACGACGACGAAATCGTCCCCTCCGACGTGGCCCACGAAGGCGTCCGGCGAGTGATCGAGCACGGTGGTCATGATGACGTTCGCCGCCGTCCGCAACGCCTCGTCGCCGCGCAGGAACCCGTACCGATCGTTGAACGCCTTGAAGCTGTCGAGGTCGATGTAGAGCAGCGCGAACGGGAGGCCGCCTTTGATCATCCGGTCCAGCTCGACGTGGATCCGCACGTTGCCGGGGAGCCCCGTGAGCGGCGAGACGGAGCGCATCTCCCGGCTCCGGTGCAGGATCGACTTCACCCGGGCCACGAGCTCCACGGGGTCGAACGGCTTGATCAGGTAGTCGTCGGCGCCCGAGGTGATGCCGAGCACCTTGTCGGCCGACGCGACGCGCCCGGTGAGCATGATCACGTTCGTCGTGTGGGTCCGCGGGTCGGCCCGGAGCTGCTCCAGCACGGCCATGCCGTCGAGCTTCGGCATCATCACGTCGAGGACGACGAGGTCCGGCCGCAGGTCGTGGGCCTTCTGGAGCGCCTCCTCGCCGTCGGAGGCAAGTGCGATCTCGTAGCCGCTCTCCTGGAGGTTGATCTCCACGAAGAGGGCCACGTCCGGATCATCGTCGGCGATGAGGATCTTCTCGGCCATGGGTCCCCGCTCCACCCACTGGCTGCCACCGGAGCGCCAGGGCGCAGGAGAGCAAGGGTCCCAGGGGGGTTTCTCCTGTTCGAGTTCGACGGCGCAGGCTTGGTCTCCTGCTCCGCCGGGAAGAAAACCCGGGAGACCCCTACCCGGCGGCTTCCCAGCCGGCGACGACCGGATGGTCCCGATCGACCGGTCCGACCTGCGCGGCCCCCCCCGGGGACACGTAGCCGGCGATCTCTTCCGTGAAGAACTCCGCGTTGACCGGCGTGAACTGCTTCCACTCCTCCGGGACGTCGTCCTCGGCGAAGATCGCGGTCACCGGGCAGACCGGCTCGCAGGCCGCGCAGTCGACGCACTCGTCGGGCTGGATGTAGAGCATCCGGCCGCCCTCGTAGATGCAGTCCACGGGGCACTCGTCGACGCAGGCGCGGTCCTTCACGTCGATGCAGGGCTCGCAGATCGTGTAGGTCATCGTTGCTCCCCCTTCTCCAGGGTTTTCCCCATTCAGACGGTGACAACCGTGGGAATGGTACATCGTGCGGCACCGCCGCTCAACGCGGTCACCGCCCCCGCCCGGGAGCCACGGCCGTGACGGTCTCGAGGATCGACGGGGCGGCATCGAAGAGAGGGACGGGGTAGACGACGACCAGGTCGGCGCCGGCCTCCCCGTAGGCCGAGAGTCGGCGGCGGGCCTCCGCTCCCGGGCCCCGGACGCAGACGGCCTCCGCGAGCGCGTCGGCGTCCCCGCCGGCCGCGCGGGCCGCCTCGGCGCCCAGCCCCATCGCCTCGAACTGGCGGCGGTAGGCCGGCATCGCGGCGTACTGCGAGGCGGCCTCCGCCAGCGCCGCTCGGGCTCGCTCCTCGCCGCCGCCGACGCACGCCCGAACGAAGGCCGCCACCGTGACGCCGGCGGGGTCCCGGCCGTCCGCGCCGCGGGCGACCTGGTCCCGGGCCTGCGCCACCCGTTCGGGCGTGCACCAGTTGAGGATCACCCCGTCGGCCACGGCGCCGGCCAGGGTCGTCATCCGGGGGCCGAGCGCGGCGAGGTAGATGGGGACATCGGGCGCGAGGAGGTCGAGCGCCGCAGGGGCCGCCGGGTCTCGGGACGAGGGGTCGTCCCCCGCCAGCAGCGAGCGGATGAGCGCGACCCGGCGCCCGGTCTCCGCGATCGGGAGCTGCGAGCCGAGGCCGAGGATCGCGCGGCCCGGGGCGAGGTCGGCCAGGGTGGCCGCCTCCATCGCCATACGGCGCTCGTCGCGGGACCCGAGCGGGGCGACCCCGGTCGCGAGGTGGATCCGCCGAGTCACGCCGGCGAACCCGGCCAGGGTCGAGAAGGCCTCACGCGCGCCGATCTCGGGGGTGAAGATCGCCTCGTAGCCGGCCTCCTCGGCGGCCGCGGCGATCCCCAGGAGGTCGTGCCAGGGCAGGACCTCGCGTCTCCCGTCCCCCCGCGGCGGCCCGTAGCCGTTCAGCGCAACCGCGAGAGGCGCGTCCATCGGGTGCTATGGTCCCACACCGATGGAGACCGGCCGCCGTTGATCCGCTTCCCCTCCGCCGGCGGCATCACGCTCGAGGGGGAGCTCCGACATCCGGACGGGCCGGCGCGAGGGACCGCGGTCCTCAGCCACCCCGACCCGAGGCACGGCGGCAGCAAGGACCACCCCCTCCTGTGGGCGATCCGGAACGACCTCGCGAGCGCCCGGGGTCTCGTGGTGCTCGCGTTCAACTTCCGCGGCGTGATGGGCTCGGAGGGCGAGCGGACGAACGGCGTGGAGGAGCCCGACGACGTCTTCGCCGCGATCGCCCGGGTGCGGGAGGAGGCCCCGGGCCCCACGGTGGCCGCCGGCTGGTCCTTCGGGGCGAACGTGGCCCTGCGCGCCGCCGCACGCGACGAGCGGATCGCCCGCCTGGCGCTCGTGGGGATGCCGCTCGGAGAAGCGGCCGAGATGGTCCCGCCGCTCGACGACGAGACCCTCGCCCGAGTGACGATCCCGGTGCTGCTCGTGGCCGGCGACGCCGATCCGTTCTGCCCGGTCGGCGAGGCGGAAGCCGTGGCGTCGAGGCTCCCCGACGGTCGCGTCGAGGTGGTCGAGGGGGGCGACCACTACTTCCCGAAGCGGGAGCGCGAGGTCGCGGAGCTCGTGGGCGCGTTCCTCGGGGGTGCGGTGGCTCAGCCCGAGCGGTAGCGGCGCTGCTGCTCGCGCATCGCGCGGCGGACCGCGTAGTAGATCGCCGTGGCGAGCAGGACCGCGCCGAGGAAGATCCCCAGCGCCACGCCGGCCGCGATCTTCACCACGGTCCAGAGGGCCCCGGTCGCCGCGGCGATGATCAGGATGACGAGGATCAGCACGCCCACGAGGCCATTCTCCCGCAGACCGGCGGGAATGTCCGCGGCCGTCGGGGGTAGACTGCCGCTCGTGCGCGCCTTCGTCACCGGTGCGACCGGGTTCATCGGAAGCAACGTCGCCCGGCGGCTCCGGGACCGCGGGGACGACGTGATCGCCCTCGTCCGCTCCCCGTCGAAGGCGGGGCCGCTGAAGGACCTCGCCTGCGAGCTCGTGGAGGGAGACCTCTCCGACGACGACGCCCTGCAGCGCGGGCTCGAGCGCGCCGACGCCTGCTTCCACATCGCCGCCGTGTACGAGGTCGGCGTCCCTCGCTCACAGCGGGCGCGGATGTTCGAGGCGAACGTCCGGGGCACCGAGCGGGTGCTCGACGCGGCGGCGGCGGCCGGGGTGCCGCGGACCGTCCACGTCTCGACGATCAACGTGTTCGGCAACACGCGGCGAAAGGTCGTCGCCGAGGGCTACCGCCGGCCGATCGAGGACGGGTTCCTCTCGGCCTACGACGAGACGAAGTACCTCGCCCACGAGGCCGCGCTCGACCGCATCCGCCGCGGCGCCCGGCTCATGATCGTCCAGCCGGGGGCGGTGTACGGGCCCGGCGACACGTCGCAGCTCGGCGACCAGATACGCCAGGCGGCCTCGGGGAAGCTGCGGTTCATCGCGTTCGCCGACCTGGGGCTGAACCTGCTCCACGTCGAGGACGCGGCCGCGGGGATCGTCCTCGCCCACGACCACGGCGAGATCGGCGAGACCTACGTGCTCGGGGGCGAGATCGGGACCCTCGGAGGCGCGCTCCGCAAGGCCGCCCAGCTCGCCGGCCGCAGGGTGCCGCCGCGCCTCCCCACGTGGGCGATCCGCATGGGCATCCCCCTTGGGCCGGTCGTGGGCAAGCTGATGGGCGTCCCGCCGAACCTCCGCGAGGTCATCCGGCTCTCGGACGGCGTGACCTACTGGGCCGCGGACCACAAGGCCCGCGAGCGCCTCGGCTACGAGCCCCGTCCGCTGGAGCGCGGCCTGCGCGAGACCCTGAAGGCCGGGCCCTGAGTACCCCCAAGGCGGGACAGGTCGTCCCCGCCGACCGCATCCAGACGGAACGGGCGGCCCGAAGGCCGCCCGTTCAGATGGTGCCCGGCGGCTTCAGGCCGCCATGGTGCAGGTCAGTAGCTGATCGTGCCGGCGTGTGAGCCGGTGTCGCTGAACTCGCCGGGAGTCGTTGGGAAGTCGGCATCCACCGACACCCCGTCGACCGCGTACATACCCGTCGCAGCGAGGAAACGCCCGGTCCCGCCGGTGACCTTCACCTCGAGGTGCGAGACGTAGCGCGTTCCGAACACGTCCTCGCAGACGTACGAGCCGGTCTCGATCGAGCCGCTGAGCTCGTCGCCGTTCGCTGCTACCAGCGTGACCGACCCGGTCATGCTGGTGGAACAGTCGGAGAACCCGTGGTCGGGCATCGGCCCCGGACCCCACGTCTGTGTAGAGGCGATCGAGTACGTGCCGCGCCCCATATGGCTCGACGTGTGGGTCCCCGAGCTCGAGGAGGTGCAGACATCACCCGCAACAGTGCAGGTCGACGTGGTGGTTCCCGAGCTGTTGCCCTTGAACGGGCGATCCGTGCCGCCCGGTCCGGCCATCGCGGCCGTGACAGAGAGCGCCAGGGTCGCGACGACCCCGAGCGCGATGAGTGAACGCTTCAATGTGGGACTCCCCTCTCTTGAGCCCGCTGGCGCGGGCCGCTTCGATGGATCAGGAGCCCCATCCTTTCATCACTCGATGGAAGTTAGCAAATCGCGCGATCCTGTACAGATTGGAAGAGTCGGTTACAACGGGACCTTCAGGACCATGATGCGGAGGTCGGTCATGTCGTCCATCGCGTAGCGGAGGCCCTCGCGACCGTAGCCCGAGTCCTTCGCGCCGCCGTACGGCATCTGGTCGGCGCGGAACGCCGACTGGTCGTTCACCACGAGCCCTCCCACCTCGATGTCGCGGTGCGCGAGGAAGGCGCGATCGAGCGACGAGGTGAACAGCCCCGCCTGCAGGCCGTACGGCGAGTCGTTCACCTGCGCGATCGCCTCCTCGAACGTCTCGTACGGCGTGATCGTGGTGACCGGGCCGAAGACCTCCTCGCAGCGCACCTTCATCTCCGGCGTGGTCCTCGCGAGGAGGGTCGGCTCGTAGAAGTTCGGGGGGAACCCTGTGGCCTGCGCGGCCGCGCTCGCCGCGCTCGATCAGATCGAGCGCGAGGGGCTCCTGGCCCGTGCCGACGCGATCGGCGCGACGATGCGCGAGCGACTGGAGAGCTTCCGCGAGCGCTTCGAGGTGATCGGCGAGGTCCGGGGGCTCGGCGCGATGGTCGCGATGGAGCTGGTCGAGGACCGAGGCACGCGCGAGCCGGCGAGGGACGCCGCGGCCCGGCTGCTCGCCGACTGCCACCGCGAGGGCCTCGTCCTCCTGAAGGCGGGCACGTACGACAACGTCATCCGGCTGCTGCCGCCACTCACCATCTCGGAGCCCCTCCTCGACGAGGGACTCGGCATCATCGAGAAGGCACTGGGGGCCGCTACAGCCTGAGGCGGTCGCCCTCCCCACCCCCTGGGCCGAACGGCCTAGTCAAGCCAGCGCTGCGGTAGGTCGACATAGGGAGGGATGGCATTCCTCCCGGATCCGAGCGCGTCCGAGCCTGACGTCAAGGTTCCTTCGGTCAGCATCCGTGCCGTCCTCCGGAACGTCATCCCCGGCACGATCCTGCCCGGGCTCGTCTACTTCCTGGCCTCGCGCCAGCTCTCGGTGATCACCTCGCTCGCCATCGCGTCGTCGGTCCCCGTGCTGGACACGCTCTTCCGCCTCGTCCGCGGCAGGAAGCCCTCGACCGTCGGGATGGTGTTCCTCGGCCTCACCGGCATCTCGATCGGGCTCGCCACCATCTTCGACTCCCCGACCCTGATCGTCGGCAAGGGCGTGCTCATCACCTTCCTGTTCGGCGCATCGCTCGCCGTCTCGGCGGCGATCGGCCGCCCGCTGACCCGGACGATCGCGCTCCACCTCTGCGCCGACCCGGGCGAGCAGCGGGAGGCGCTCGCCGAGCGCTGGGAACGGCCGCAGACCGTCGCCGTCTTCCGCGTGCTGTCGTTCGGATGGGGCTTCTGGCTCCTGATCGCCGCGATGAACCAGCTGATGCTGGTCGCGGTGGTCTCGCCCGGCACCTTCATCGCGCTCGAGCGGCCGATGACCCTCACCGCGACGGCCATCGGCATCACCTGGAGCCTCTCGTTCGTGCGGCGCCGCCAGCTGGCGGACCCGGAGCTGGGCCTCCTCCCCGCGCGCGCCGCGTAGCACCTCTCGGTTGAGCCGACCTCCGCTCCGGGGGATACTTCGCACGATCCGGGGAGAGGATGAAGCGATGGTGGTGCCGAGATGCGGGGTGGGATCGGACGCCTGGTCGCCTATTGGCGGGCCGAGCGTCGCACGATCGCGCAGGGCTTCGCGGCGCTCCTCATATCGTCGCTCGGCAGCCTGATCGCCGGCGTCGCGCTCGGCTCCATCACCCACACGCTCGACCGGCTCCCCGGCCTGCTCGTGCTGCTCCCGGCCGCGATCGGGATGCGCGGCAACATCTTCGGCGCGCTCGGGTCCCGCCTCGGCACGAGCATCCACACCGGGCTGTTCGCTCCCTCACGCCAGCGGGAGGGGATCCTCTACCAGAACATCTACGCGGCGACGGTGCTGACGTTCTCCATCTCGCTGCTGCTCGGCGTGCTGGCGAAGACGCTCTCGGTCGCGTTCGGCGTCACCAGCATCTCGGTCGTCGACTTCGCCGTGATCTCGATCCTCGCCGGACTGCTGTCGAGCGTGGTCGTCGGGGCGTTCACCGTCGCGCTGTCGATCCAGGCGCACCGGCGGGGCTGGGACCTGGACAGCGTGGCGGCTCCGCTCATCACGGCGGCCGGCGACATCGTTACGATCCCGTCGCTGTTCCTCGCCAGCTTTGCGGTGGGCATCCACTGGGTGACCCCGTCGATCGCGACGATCGCCGCCGTGCTCGCGGCGGTGATCACGATCCGTGGGCTGCTCACCGACCTCACCACGACGCGGCGCGTGCTGCGCGAGAGCCTTCCCCTCTTGATCCTGGCCGGCACGATCGACGTCTTCGCGGGGCTCGTGCTCGAGCAGCGGCTCGAGCACTTCCTCGTCTTCCCCGCCCTGCTGGTGCTGGTGCCGCCGTTCCTCGAAGCGGCGGGGGCGCTCGGGGGCATCCTCTCCTCGCGGCTGGCCTCGAAGCTGCACCTGGGCGTGCTCTCGACGCGCGGACGGCCGGACTCGATCGCCATGCTCGACTTCTCGATCATCGTGCTGTTCGCGTCGGTGACGTTCGCCCTCACCGGCGTGGCGGCGCACCTGGCCGCGCTGGTCGTGGGGAGGGCGAGCCCGGGGATCGCCGCGATGATCGGCATCAGCATGCTGGGAGGCGCGATCGCGACCCTCTCGGCGATCGGGGTCGCCTACTACACGGCGGTTGCGATCTTCCGGCGCGGCCTCGACCCCGACAACTTCGGGATCCCGCTCATCACCAGCTCGATGGACTTCATCGGGGTGATCGCCCTCGCCATCGCGATCGTCGCCGCGGGGGTTGCCCCGTGAGTCCCTATACTGAGGACGGCTGACGCCGCATGGACGCTCACCCACGTCGAAACGTCAAGGACCTGCTCGCCGAGGCGAAGGACACCTCGGAGCTCATGGTCGACCTCGGGTACGCGGCCGTCTTCTTCAACGACGAGGACCTCGCCGACGAGGTCGAGCGGCTCGAGGAGGTGCTCGACGGCTACCTCCACGATCTGCGCTGGATCTCGATGCTCGCGGCGCGCTCGCCGGAGGACGCCGAGGCGATGGGCGAGGTGCTCCACATCGCCGGGGCCATCGAGAACATCGGTGACGCGGCCGCCGACATCGCCCGCGTCGTCACGGTGCAGCTCGGCATCCCCGACACGCTCCGCCCCGATCTCCGCCACGCCGACGAGATCGTCGGCCGCGTGAAGGTACGCGAGGGGGCCGAGTCGGTCGGACGGGCGCTCCGCGAGCTGCTGCTCCCGACCGAGACCGGGATGTGGGTGATCGCCATCCGCCGGGGCACCGACTGGGAGACCGACCCCGGGCCCGACAGCGTGGTGTCCGAGGGCGACGTCCTCCTGTGCCAGGGCCCCGAGGAGGGCCTGAACCTGATCCGCGAGCTGGCCGGCGCGCCGCCACTGCCCCCGTCGCCCGAGGGCGACCCCCTCCCCCTCTCCGAGCTCGACCGCGCGGTCGACCTGCTCGTCGAGATGAAGAACTCCGCCGAGGTGGCGGTGGGGCTCGCCTACTCGGCCCTGCTGTTCAACGAGCCCGCCCTCGCCGCCGAGGTGTCGACGCTCGAGGCCCGCAGCGACATCGTCCACGACGAGCTCGAGTCGTGGGTGCTCCGGGCCGCGCCGGAGGCGCGCGACCCCGACGACCTGCGCGGGCTGCTCCGCCTCGGGGTGGCGTCGGAGGCCATCTTCGACGCGGCCCGGGAGATGACCCGGGTGGTGGAGCGGGGCGACGAGCTCCATCCCGTGGTCGCGGCCGCCCTCCAGGCCAGCGACGAGGTGTCGGTCGAGACGCTGATCGAGCCCGGCTCGCGGGCCGACGGCAAGACGCTGAAGGAGCTCTCGCTCGAGACCGAGACCGGCATGCACGTGCTCGCGATCCAGCGGGGCCGCAGGTGGATCTACCGGCCCCGGCCGCGCTTCCCCCTCGAGGCCGGTGACCGGGTCATCTCGGTGGGCCCCGAGGACGGCATCGCCGAGCTGATGAGCCTCGCCGAGGCCCCCGCCCCGACCCCGGCTCCGCAGTAGCCCGGCTCCGCTCCGCAGGGCCGCCCATTCATCGCTCCGTCTGCCAACTTCGGAGCCAGATCCGCGGCGAACGCGGATCGAGCTCCAAACCTCAACGGCGCGGGCTCGGTCAGGCCTGGAGGGCCGCCGCCACCGAACGGATCACTTCGTCGGGCCGCTGCATCACGTCCTCCCAGGTCACGTGAAGGACGCGCCACCCTCGCGCCGAGAGGCGATTACCGCGAGCAAGATCCTTCTTCCAAGCGGAGTGCCCACCGTGATGCTCGTGCCCGTCGGCCTCGAGGGCCACCAGCGCGTCCGGCCAGGCGAAATCCACGCGGGCGAGCAGTCGCGAGCCCTCGCGGATCTCGAACTGCGAGATGGGGGCGGGCAGGCGTGAACGTGCCAGGGCCTTGCCGAGCCGCGCCTCGAGCAGGCTCTCGGGGGGCGCGGCGCTGGCGTCTCGAATGGCGAGGAGCTTCCTGAGGGTGGCCGTGCCCGCCCTGCCGGGGCCGCCGCTCTCCTCGAGGACCTCGCTCAGCTTGGTTAGATTCGTGAGACGCCGGTGCAGGGCATGATCGAGGGCACGCTCCACCTTCGCTCGGCTCACGACTGCCCCCAGGTCGAGGAGGGTCCGGGGCGGAGTCGTCACTCGATCCGCTGGATCTTGGTGACGTGGGTTCGGAGCAGCTTCGAACAGTGAACCACTATGTCCGCAGCCTCCAGGCGTCGTCCCACGGTGATCTCGATGGGGCCCCCCTCGACGCCATCGAGTCCCCACAGCCGAGCTGCCGACCGGTGGGAGATCGCCGCCGCCCGGCCGCCCCACAGACCCGCGGCGAAGAGTGACTGCTCCCAGGACGGCGGTGTGCCTCCGATCCGATAGACCCGAGGAAGGACCTCCTCCCACTCCCCTTCGCGCACCCTCCGCTCGAGGGCGTCCTCCGAGAACCCTGCACGCAGGACCTGCTGCCGTGAGACGAGCCCTCGTTGCTCGCGGGCGTGGTCACGAACAATGACCACCGGCGGGCGCCGGCGATATCGATGTCGGTAGCTCGGATCGCGGGTCACGCCGAGACTCAAGCACGAGGCACCGACACGAACCTGCTCACGAGGTCGCTCGCAAAGCGGAACGGGCCCTCGCCGACCCAGGCTTGGCGCCACATCCGGGCGCCACGCGGATTGAGCTCCAAAGCTCGCGCAGAAACAGGAGGAGGGCGCGGCTTTCCTCGCTGCAAGGTTGCGGCGGGGACCGCAGACCGTCGACCGGGGTTACGCCCGAGCGGCGGGCAGGTGCTCGCGGATGCCGGCCGGCATCCCGAAGTGCACGTCCTCGTTCGTGACGCGCAGCTCCTCGACCTCGGTCGCGCCGAGGCCGCGCAGGTGGTCGAGGACACGGTCGACCAGCCACTCGGGGGCCGACGCCCCCGAGGTGACGCCGACCACCTTCGCCTCCCGAAGCCAGCCCTCGTCGATGTCGGTCTCGTCGTCGATCAGGTAGGCATCGGCGCCGATGGCTTCCGCCACCTCGCGGAGGCGGTTGGAGTTCGACGAGTTGTCCGAGCCGATGACCAGCACCACGTCGGACGCGGCCGCGATCGCCTTCACCGAGTCCTGCCGGTTCTGTGTCGCGTAGCAGATGTCGTCGCGAGGCGGGCCCTGGATGCCGGGGAACCGCCCCCGAAGGACCTCGATGATCTCGTTCGTCTCGTCGACCGACAGTGTCGTCTGGGAGAGGTAGGCGACCCGTCCGGGGTCGGGGACCTCGACGGTGGCTGCCTCGGCGGCGGTCCCGATCAGCCGGATGTGCTCGGGGGCCTCGCCGCTGGTCCCGATCACCTCCTCGTGGCCCTCGTGGCCGATGAGCAGGATCGTGGAGCCGTCGGCGGCGAAGCGGCGGGCCTCGAGGTGGACCTTGGTGACGAGCGGGCAGGTCGCGTCGATCACGGTGAGCTCGCGCGAACGCGCGTTCGTATAGACGTCGGGAGCGACGCCGTGCGCGGACAGGACCACGGTGGCGCCCTCGGGGACCTCGGTCTCCTCCTCGACGAACACGGCGCCCTTGCGCTCGAGGTCCCGCACCACGTGGAGGTTGTGGACGATCTGCTTCCGCACGTAGACGGGGGGACCGTAGATGTCGAGTGCCCGCTCGACCGTGTCGACGGCCCGGTCGACGCCCGCGCAGTAGCCGCGCGGCGCAGCGAGGATCACCTTCCGGAGCACGCCTCCATCGTACCCGCTCCCGGAAGGTGCGCCGGAGGGCCTCCGGGAGGCCCCGGAGCTTCCCGGACAACTGACCCCTGGTCATGTAAGATGGTTGCTGCGCACGATCGTGCGCTCTCCCCCTTTCCTCCGGGTTCGGCCTGTTTGCGGTGTGTTCGCACGCGCCGGGCCCGAGGGAGGAAGGGCGCCCGGGACCCGATCCCGGGTGCGGCCCCAGGAGAGCGCCCGACCGACGAAAGGAGGTGAAGTCGAGGTCCCACTGGGGGACCACGACGAAGCCCATGGACCAACGAACACCGAGCCGGTGGCGCCGCGCGATGGCGGCGACCGGCATCGCCGCCGCGGTCACCCTGACCGCCCCCGGCATGGCAGCCGGGCACGGCGTCACGAACTACTGGCAGTACCGCCCCGACGTCCGCACGCACTCGTGGCGGTCGCAACCCACCTTCGAGCACCGCCACCGCACCTTCCACCGCAACGTGGTGCAGCGCCGAGGCGCACTCAGGCCGGCCCGGCACAGGAGCTGGCACCACAGCCACCTGGTCCACGCGTACCGGGAGGCCCACTACTACCGGCGGGTCGACAAGGAAGCGGGCGAGGCCGCCTGGTACACGGGCCAGACCGGCGCCTGCGGGAAGCCGCTCAAGGGGATGTACGCGGCCCACAAGACGTGGCCCTGCGGCTCCCTGGTGTCGGTGAGGAGCGGCGGGAGGTACGTGTTCGTGCGGATCCTCGACCGCGGCCCCTACACGGCCGGCCGGGTCATCGACCTCTCCCCCGCCGCGTTCAACGCCCTCGGCGACACCAGCTCGGGGACGATGGACGTGC
>DASWKG010000084.1:0-17141 GCA_036396755.1 Actinomycetota bacterium | reverse complement strand
CCGCCCGCTCGCCCGGACCACGCCGCATGAGCGCCCTTCCCGACCTGATCCGCGACGCCGCGGCCGCCGTCCCCGACAAGGCGGCCGTGCTCTTCCGGGACCGCGCGATCTCCTACCGCGAGCTCGACGAGTGGGTGTCCCGCACGGCCGCGGTGCTCCACGACCTCGGCGTCCGAAAGGGCGACCGCGTGGCCCTGCTCCTCGGCAACATCCCCGAGTTCATCCACGCGATGCACGGCGCCCTCCGTGCGGGAGCGGTGGTCGCTCCGCTGAACGTGATGCTGACTCCCCCGGAGCTCGGCTTCATCCTCGCCGACGCCGAGGCGAAGGTCGCGGTGGTGGAGATCTCGCACCTCCCCGCCGTGCTCGCCGTCCGCGACAGGCTGCCGGCGCTCGAGCACATCCTGGTGGTCGGCCCGCCGCCGGCGCCCGCGGGGACGAGGTCGCTCGACGAGCTGCTCGACCGCGCGGGGTCCGCCCCGTCGGTCGAGCTGGACCGCGACGACCCGGCCGTGATCGCCTACACCTCCGGGACCACGGCCGATCCGAAGGGCGCGATGCTCACGCACGGCAACCTCCTCGCGAACCTCGAGCAGGTGAGCGAGGTGCCGGCGCTCAAGGAGGCCGAGTCCGACGTGATCCTGCTCGTGCTCCCGCTCTTCCACATCTACGCGCTGAACGCGACGCTCGACGTCGCGCTGTCGGAGCGGGCGACGATGGTGCTCGTCGAGCGGTTCGACCCGGCCGAGACACTGCGCGTGGTCGAGCGGAAGCGTGTCACCGTGCTGGCCGGCGTGCCGCAGATGTACCAGGCGTGGCTCGCGGCGGCCGAGGGCGGGGAGTTCGACCTCTCCTCGGTGCGGCTGGCGGTCTCGGGGGCGGCGCCGCTCCCCGCGCGCATCCTCGACGGCTTCCGCGAGCGGTTCGGGGTGACGATCTGGGAGGGCTACGGCCTCACCGAGACCGCGCCGGTCGTCACGACGAACGCGCTCGGCTCGGTGGCGAAGGGCGACTCGATCGGGATGCCGCTTCCGGGCCTGGAGGTCCGGATCCTCGACGAGGACGGCGAGGAGGTGGTGCCGGGCGACCCCGGCGAGGTGGTGGTGCGCGGCCCCAACGTGTTCTCGGGCTACTGGCGGAAGCCGGAGGAGAGCGAGGCGGTGTTCACCGACGGCTGGTTCCGCACCGGCGACATCGCCTACCGCGACGAGGACGGCTACCTGTTCCTCGTCGATCGGTCGAAGGACCTCGTGATCGTCTCGGGGTTCAACGTCTTCCCGCGCGAGGTCGAGGAGGCGATCGCCTCCCACCCGAAGGTCGCCGAGTGCGCGGTGATCGGCGTCCCCGACGAGCGGACGGGTGAGGCGGTGAAGGCGATCGTCGTGCCGCGTGCCGGCGCGGCCCTGACCGAGGACGAGGTGCTCGAGCACTGCCGGGACCGCCTCGCGCGGTTCAAGCTGCCCCGGGACGTGGAGTTCGCGGAGCGCCTCCCGCGGCACCCCACCGGCAAGGTCCTCCGCCGCATGTTCCGCGGATGATCGTCTTCCCGATCGCCGCGGCGCTCGTGTCGCTGGCGTTCGGGGCGCACCTCCTGGCGAGGTTCGTTCGCCGCCGCGCCCCGCACGAGGGCGTCTGGGCGGTCGCGATGCTGATGTTCGCCGCCGCGTCGGTGGCGTTCGCGCTCGGCCTCCGCGGCGGCTGGACCGCGGGCGAGTTCCGCATCTACTGGCTCTTCGGCGCGGTGCTGAACGTCCCCTTCCTCGCGCAGGGCGAGGTCTACCTGCTGGCGCCGAAGCGGGCGATCGCGAACGTCGTCCTCGTCCTCCTGCTCGTGGCGACCGCGTGGGGGGCGGCCGAGGTCTGGACCGCGCCGGTGCGGGCGACGGCGCTCGCGGAGGGGTTCCCCCTCGGCAAGGACGTGTTCGGCGACGGCAGCACGCCGCACCGCCTCGCGCAGTACTACGGCTGGACGGGCTACGTGCTGCTGCTCGCCGGCGCGGTCTGGTCGACGGGGCGGATGCGCCGCAGCGAGGTCCTGCGCCGCCGCGCGGCCGGGACGGGCCTCGTCGCGCTCGGGGCGACGATCGTCGCGATCGGGTCGGGCGTCGGCGCGGCCTACGGCAACGAGCCGCTCTTCTCCGTGGCGCTCGCCTCGGGCGCGGCGGTCATGTACTGGGGATTCCTCGTCGCCGTCCGCCCGGCCCGATCGCCTGCCTAGCCGGCGGGCGCGAACGTGGCGGAGGCGATCGGCGAGGCCGTGGGTGTGGGCCCGTCCGAGACGGCCTCTCGCGTGACCATCACCAGGTCGACGTCGCCGGGCGACACGTCGACCGGCACCATCCCGACGCCATCCTCGGGGACGAACGACCCCTCGCCGTGGGCGGTGTCGCCGTCGACGACCCACACCTTGTAGACGTCCTCGCCGGGGTGCTCCATGTTGGATGCCACGAGGTACATCCGCTGCTCGCCCCGCACGAACCACACGTTGATGCGGGCGGAGGAGGAGCCCTCGAGCTGCAGCACCTCGGCATCGGGATGACCGAACGCCGACACCGCGTCGGCGAGCCAGGCCTGCCGGGTCTCCGCCTCGGAGAGGCGTCCCGCCAGCGTGACGTTCCAGCCGGAGAGGCCGGCCACCGCGACGGCAGCGGCGGCGGCGCCGACCAGCCACGGCGTCCGCCGCCGGGTGGGCACCCCCTCGATCGTGGCGCGCAGCCGGCCCTCGAGGCCGGGGGACGGCGCGACGGCGGGTGCGGCGAGCGCCAGGTCGCCGGCGATGCCGCGCAGGTCGTGGAGCGCGCTCGCGCAGCGCTCGCATCCGGGGACGTGCTCGACGAGCGCCCGCTCGGCCAGCTCCGCGTCTTCGCTGTCGAGCGCGCCGAGGACGTGCCCGGCCAGCAGCTCCTCCACGCGGTCGTGGTCCCAGCTCACGAGAGCAGGCTCCTCAGCTTGCGCATCGCCGCAAGCGTACGGGTCTTGACCGTGCCGAGGGGGATGCCGCGCTCGGCGGCGATCCTCGCCTGCGTGTATCCCTGGAAGTACGCCAGCTCGATGACCTCTCGTTGCTCGGGGGACAGCTCCGCCAGTGCCCGCCGGACGTCCCGGCGCCGGTCGGCGAGGTCCGCGGCTTCGAAGACGGCCTCACCCCAGTCTTCGTTCGGGGCCGGTTCGAGGTTCACCCGCCGCTCCCGGTCGCGCAGGCGCTCCTCGCGCCGGACGACGTCGACCGCACGGTGGTGGACGAGCGAGAGCAGGAACGAGCGGAACGCCCCCCGGGCCGGGTCGTAGATCTCGGGCGCGCCCCAGATCGCGGCGAACGCGTCGTGCACGACGTCCTGGGCGAGGCCCGGCTGACGGAGGACCCGCAGGGCCAGGCCGTACGCCGCCGGCGCGTACCGGCCGTACAGCTCGGTGAACGCCTCTCGATCGCCCGCCTGGACCCTGCGGACGAGCTCCGGGTCCGACTCCGCCACGGCGGCAGTATCCCCTACCATCCCACTCGTGCGCCGCCTCACGATGTACTCGAGGACGACCTGCGGGCTCTGCGACGAGGCGCGGGAGGTCGTCGATTCCCTCCGGGAGGCGGCCGAGTTCGCCTTCGAGGAGGTCTTCGTCGACGGCGACGACCCACTCGAGCGGGAGTACGGCCTGCGGGTGCCGGTGCTGCTCGTCGACGGGGAGGAGGCCTTCGAGACCGTGGTCGACCCCGCCGCCCTCCTCGAGCGCTTGCGCGATTGAGAATCGGGGGGTCCGGGTGTACCATCCGGCCGGTGTTCACGAGTTCACGAGCGCGGATGAGATGAAGAGGCGGCCCATCCCCGAGGCCACGGTGGGGCGCCTGCCCGTGTACCTCCGGGTCCTCGTCGAGATGGCCGAGAGCGGCCGTTCGACCGTCTCGTCCGAGGCGCTCGCCGAGTCGGCGGGGGTCAACTCCGCCAAGGTGCGCAAGGACCTCTCCTACCTCGGCTCCTACGGGACCCGCGGCGTCGGCTACGACGTGGCCTACCTGATCCATCAGGTCCGCCGCGAGCTGGGCCTCACGCAGGACTGGTCCGTGCTGATCGTCGGCGTGGGCAACCTGGGCCACGCCCTGGCGAACTACCGGGGGTTCGCCGAGCGAGGGTTCCGCGTGGTCGCGCTCGTCGACGCCGACCCCGAGAAGGTAGGGGAGCGGGTGGCGGGCCTCGAGGTCCGCCCGATCAAGGAGCTGGAGGCGCTCGTTCGCCGGCACGAGGTCTCGATCGGCATCATCGCCACGCCGGCCCCGGCTGCCCAGGAGATGGCCGACCGCATGGCGGCCGCCGGGGTCCGCTCGATCCTCAACTTCGCGCCCGTCGTGCTCTCCTCGAGCGAGCACGTCTCGATCCGGAAGGTTGACCTCGCGGTGGAGCTCCAGATCCTGGCGTTCTACGAGCAGCGGAAGGCCGCGCTGGCCGACGTGAAGCGGGGCCGGGCCCTGCCGGTGGGCACCCCGTAGACTGACGCTCATGCCGGTACTCGCGCTCGGCGTCTCCTACCGAAGGGCCCCGGTCGAGCTCCTCGAGCGCCTCGCGTTCGGTGAGGACGACGAGCCGAAGGCCTACCACCACCTGCTCGGCCTCCCCGGGGTCGAGGAGTGCGTGATCGTCTCGACCTGCAACCGCGTCGAGGCGTACGCCGAGGTCGCCGGGTACCACGAGGGCTTCACCTCCCTGAAGCGGTTCCTCTCGGAGTCGCGCGAGGTGCCGGTGGAGGAGTTCGCCGAGCCCCTGTACGCGCACTACGAGGACGAGGCGGCGGAGCACCTCTTCTCGGTGGTCGCCGGCCTCGACTCGATGGTGGTGGGGGAGCCGCAGATCTTCTCCCAGGTGCGGGGCGCCTTCCAGCGCGCCCGGGAGGAGGGCGCCTGCGGCCCGGCGCTCTCGCCGCTGTTCCGCTACGCCTTCCGCGCCGGCCGCCGGGCCAGGAGCGAGACGGAGCTGGGTGCCAGCCCCGCGGCGTTCGTCGAGGCGGGGGCGGCGCTGGCCGCGGATCACCTCGACGGGCTGGAGGGCCGCTCGGTGCTCGTGATCGGGGCGGGGGAGATGGGCACGCTCGCGGTCTCCGCGCTCGCCGCGCACGGCGTGGGGCGGTTCCGGGTGCTGAACCGAACGCCCGAGCGGGCGGCACGGCTCGCGACCCGCGTGGGCGGGGCCCACGGCTCCCTCGCGGAGGTGCCGGAGGCGCTGGCCGAGGCCGATCTGGTCGTCTCGTCGACGGGCTCGACCCGCGCGATGGTGTCGAGGGAGGCGGTCGAGGCGGCGGTCGCGGGGCGCCGCCGTCCCATCTTCCTCCTCGACCTCGCCGTCCCACGCGACGTCGAGGTCGCGGTTCGCGAGGTTCCCGGAGCCGGCGTGGCCGACATCGACGACCTTCGCGGCATGCTCGTCGAGTCGCGCACGGGGATCGCCGAGCAGATCGAACGGGCTCGAGCGCTGCTCGCCGAGGAGGCGGCCCGCTACCGCACCCAGCGTCGCGCGGCGCAGCTGGCGCCCCTCATCGCGGCGCTGCACGCCCGCGGCGAGGGGATCCGTGCCGCCGAGCTGGAGCGCGTCGCCCCACGGCTGGCCTCGCTCAGCGATCGCCAGTGGGAGGCGGTGGAGGCGCTCACGAAGGGCATCGTGAAGACGCTGCTCCACGACCCCGTCGTGCGGCTCAAGGAGCGGTGGGGCGCGGGGCTCGGCGAGTCCCATGCGCGCACGCTCGCAGAGCTCTTCGATCTCGAGCCGTAGCCGGGCCGTGCGGCTTCGCATCGGCACCAGGAGGTCCCGGCTGGCCCTCGCGCAGGCGAGCGAGGTCGCGGCGATGCTCGAGCGCCTGGGCCACGAGACCGAGCTCGTCCCGATGGTGACCGCGGGCGACCGCGGCGAGCCGGCGGACGGTTCGCCGGCAGGGGTCAAGGGCCTCTTCGTCGCCGAGATCACCGACGCGGTGCTTCGCGGTGAGGTCGACCTGGCCGTGCATTCGGCGAAGGACCTGCCGGTCGAGGACCCGGAGGGCGTCGTGGTGGCGGCCGTGCCGCGCCGCGCGGCGCCGGGTGACCTCTTGATCTCGCGCGACGGCCGGGTGGAGGGTGGCGCCGTGGTCGGAACGTCCAGCCTCCGCCGCCGGGCGCAGCTTCGTCGGAGCCGTCCGGGGGTGACCGTCCGGGACCTCTCGGGGAACGTCGACACCCGGCTGCGCAAGCTCGCGGACGGCGAGTGCGACGCGCTGGTGCTGGCCGCCGCGGGCCTGGCCAGGCTCGGCATCGCCCCCGAGCACGCCGAGCTGCTGCCCACCGACGAGATGGTCCCGGCGCCCGGTCAGGGGGCCCTCGCGGTTCAGGCGCCCTCGGGTGGTCCCGCGGCGGAGGCCACCGCCGCTCTCGAGGACCCGGCCTCGCGTGCCGCGTTCGAGGCCGAGCGAGGGCTGGTGCGAAGGGTGGGTGGCGGGTGCCGCCTGCCGCTCGGCGCGTACGCGGAGGTGGACGGGGACGCCGTTCGGCTGGTCGCTGTGGTGATCCGTCCCGATGGGAGCGGCCTGCTGCGCGCGGAGGCGCTCGCCGACGCCCCCGAGGCCGCCGCCGCATCCGCGGCCGAAGAGCTGCTGGCCGGCGGGGCCGCCGGCATCCTGCGAGGGGCGACCTGACGTGGTGAGCCGCCGGCCGTCCCGGCCCCTCGAGGGCCGTCGCGTGCTCGTGACGCGCAGCCCCGAGCGAGCCGGGGCGCTCTCGTCGCTCCTCCGAGCCCGGGGGGCCATCCCCGTCGAGGCCCCGGCGATCGCGGTCACGCCGTCGCGGTCGGGTCCGTTCGCGGCCGCGATCCGCGAGGCGGCGGAGGCGGGATTCGACTGGGTCGCTTTCACGAGCGCCGAGGGCGTGGAGGCGTGGTTCGCCCGCGCGGCGACGCTGGGCCTCGACGCGCGAGGTCTCCGGGCGGAGGTGGCGGCGGTGGGCCCGGGGACCGCCGAGGCGCTCCGCGAGCGCGGCATCATCGCCGACCTCGTGCCGCGGACGTACACGACCGAGGCGCTCGGCCGCGCCTTCCCGGGGGGGAGTGGCCGGGTGCTCCTGCCCCGCGCCGACATCGCCCCGGCCGAGCTCGAGGATCTCCTCGAGGCGAAGGGATGGAACGTCGCCCGGGTCGACGCGTACCGGTCGCGTTCCGTCCGGTCCCTTCCGGCCAAGGTGCGGGCGGCGCTCGCGCGGGGGGAGATCGACGCGGTCACGTTCACCTCGGCCTCGACGGTCGAGGGCTTCGTCGCGGCGGCGGGCGTGCCGAGCGGACCCGCCGTCGCCTGCATCGGCCCGGTGACAGCTCGCCGGGCGCGTGAGGCGGGCTTCCGGGTCGCGGCCGTTGCGCGCCCCCATACGCTGGAGGGGCTGGTCGAGGCGGTGGAGCGGACGCTGGCCCGGCGCCGGACGGTTAGCGGCTGAAGCGCGCCGAGCCGTCCTCCGGGGCGAGGTCGTTCGAGGAGCGATTCAGGGCGATCGCCTCCTCGGACCAGTCGGCGAACGCGCGGAAGCCGGCCTCACGGACGTTACCGAGGGAGCGCCACGGCACCTCGAAGGCGAGTCTGCGCCCGCCGATCGCGAAGGAGCCCGGGTACGCCACGAAGCCGTCGGGCCCCTGGAGGTAGGCGTGCCATCCGTCCGAGCCCCCGTCGGCGAAGAGCTGATACGTGCTCTCGGACGAGGAACCGGTGTACAGGTCCACGCCGATCCCCATCACCTCCCCGGCCTCGAGCCGCGAGGGGACCGCCTCGGCCAGGTCCACGAAGATCAGGGCCGCGTCGCCGCGGGAGGCGACGGCCACGGCCACGAGGTCGGCGTAGGAGGGGCCGAGGGCCCCCTGGTCGTCGCGGGCGTCCGAGACCTCGCTGAGGCTCCGGGTCTGCTCGGGGCCGTCCGGCTCGGGGTCCGCGGGCGCCGGAGAGGGGGTCGCCGACGGGCTCGCCTCGGGGCCCTTGGGGTCCTTCCCCGGCCGTTCGGGCTTCTCCTTGCCGGGCCCGTCTCCCTCCCGCTTCCGGTCGGCGGCCTCCTCGCTCTTCGACGGGCGGTCCTCGGGCTTCAGCCGCTCGGGCCGGCGGGCGAGCTCCTGGGGGAGAGCCCCGCCTCCGGCGTCGTCGGGAGGGCCGGACCCGGGCGCCCGGCAGCCGGCGAGCGCCAGGGCGCCCGCTGCGAGGATCGGCACCAACCGCGTTTTCCGCACGTTGCCTCCGAGAACGACGGGAGCCCGGCCGCACGACCGGGCTCCCGTGGTGTCAGGTTCGACTCGGGTGTGAGCTACGCGCCACTCCCGCACTGCCCCTGGCCGCCGTTGCCCTGGTTGCCACCCTTCCAGTCGGCGCCGCACCGCATGTCGTGGGGCACCTCGATCAGGAAGGCGTCGGCGTTGGGGTCGAAGCCGCTGCCGTCGAGGTCGGCCGAGCCGCAGACGACCTCTCCGTAGCCGTCGTCAGCGTCGTCGGTGAAGGTGGCCTGCCAGTCGAGGGTGTAGACGCGGCCGTCGCCGGTGCCCGCCCGCTCGGAGCGGAGGTCGTGGCTCGTTGCGGCCGAGCCGTCGTTGGGCCCGTCGGAGTCGGCGATCGGGTTGACGTCGTTGTCCGTGTTCCCGGCGCCGTTCGCCTCGCTGCCGTCTTGGGCGTACTCGTCGTGCGTCCCCTCGGTGCCGAGGGTGACGTCGTCGCCGGAGTCGACGGCGAGGGCCGTAACCGTGACCGTCTGGTACTTGTGGTTCGGCGGCCACATCTTCAGGGGACCGCCGTAGGTGACCGTGCCCACCACGTTGTCGTCGCTGTCACGACACTCCACCGTCTGGGGCTCGGGCGAGTACTTGTTGTTGAAGTCCGGGCCGGCCGTGAGCGGCCCTACGAACGTGAGGCTGCTGGCAAGCCCCGCGAGGGCGAGAAATCCGACGAACCTCTTCAACTGCCACCCCTCCTCTCGGATCGTTTGGTGCCGATTCATACTGGTTCGCCGCCGGCGGCCGAATTCCTTCCTTCGATGTGGAGATGTCCATGGAGATGCGCGATCCCGGGGCATGCGGAGAGCCTCGGGAGCGCCTACCATCGGGTCCGTGCGCCCCACTCACCGTCCACGGCGGCTTCGGCGGACCGAGGCCCTGCGGGCCCTCGTGCGCGAGACCGATCTCGCCCCGCGCCACCTGGTGGCGCCCCTGTTCGTGAAGGAGGGGATCGGCGAGCCGGCCCCCATCGCGTCGATGCCCGGCCACGCGCAGCACACGCTCGAGTCGGTCCGCAAGGAGGCGCGGGAGGTCGCGGAGCGGGGCGTGCTGGCTTTCCTGGTCTTCGGCATCCCCGCCCGGAAGGACCCGGAGGGAAGCGAGGCGTGGAACGACGAGGGGATCGCCCAGGCGGCCCTGCGGGCGCTCCGCGACGAGCTCGGTGGCGACGCGGTGCTGATCGCCGACCTCTGCCTGTGCGAGTACACCGACCACGGCCACTGCGGGGTCTTCGACGAGGGTGACCGGGACGCGCCCGCGAACGATCCAACCGTGGAGCTCTACCGGCGGATCGCCGTCTCCCAGGCGGGTGCGGGCGCGGACCTCGTGGCCCCCTCGGGGATGATGGATGGGCAGGTCGCGGCCATCCGCGAGGCGCTCGACGATGGCGGACACCCCGAGACCGGCATCCTCGCCTACGCGGCGAAGTACGCGTCGAGCTTCTACGGCCCGTTCCGCGACGCCGCCGAGGGCGCGCCCTCCTTCGGGGACCGACGGGCGCACCAGATGGACCCGGCGAACGCCGACGAGGCGCTCCGCGAGATCCGCCGGGACATCGAGGAGGGCGCCGACGCGGTGATGGTGAAGCCGGCGCTGGCCTACCTCGACGTGATCGGCCGGGCCCGCGAGGAGGTCGACGTGCCGCTCGCCGCCTACAACGTGTCGGGCGAGTACGCGATGATGAAGGCGGCGGCCGAGCGGGGCTGGCTCGACGAGCGGCAGGCCACGCTCGAGGTGCTGACCGCGATCCGCAGGGCCGGCGCCGACCTCATCGTCACCTACCACGCGAGGGAGGCCGCCGACTGGCTCCGCTAGGCCGGTCGGAGGAGCTGTTCGCGCGCGCGCGGCAGGTCACCCCGGGCGGGGTCAATTCCCCCGTCCGCGCGTTCGGCGCCGTGGGGGGGACGCCGCCGTTCATGGTGAGGGGCCTCGGGGCCGTCGTCGAGGACGCCGATGGCGCCACCTACGTCGATTACGTGCAGTCCTGGGGAGCGCTCCTGTTCGGCCACGCCCGCCCCGAGATCGTCGAGGCGGCGGCCGAGGCGGCCCGCCGCGGCACCTCGTTCGGCGCCCCCACCGAGGCGGAGGTGCTGATGGCCGAGGCGCTCGTCCGGCTGGTGCCCTCGATCGAGAAGGTCCGCCTGGTGTCGTCGGGCACCGAGGCCGCCATGAGCGCGATCCGGCTCGCCCGCGCCGCCACCGGCCGTCCGAAGGTCGTGAAGATGGCGGGCTGCTACCACGGCCACGCCGACTCCCTGCTGGTCGCGGCCGGTTCGGGTGTGGCCACCCTCGGCATCCCGGGGAGCCCCGGCGTGACCGAGGGCGCGGCGGCCGACACCATCGTCCTGCCCTACAACGACCTCCAGGCCGTCTCCGATGTCTTCGACGACGCCGGCGACGAAGTCGCCTGCGTCGTCATAGAGCCGGTGGCCGCGAACATGGGTGTGGTGCCGCCGCAGCCCGGCTACCTCGAAGGGCTGCGCGACCTCACGACGGCCCACGGCGCGGTGCTCGTCTTCGACGAGGTGATCACGGGGTTCCGGGTCGCCCGGGGCGGGGCGCAGGAGCTGTTCGGGGTGAGGCCCGACCTCACCGTCCTCGGGAAGGTGATGGGGGGCGGCTTCCCGTGCGCCGCCTTCGGGGGACGCGCCGACCTGATGGACCGGCTGGCTCCCGACGGGACCGTGTACCAGGCCGGCACGCTGTCGGGGAACCCCGTGGCGGTGGCGGCCGGCCTGGCGGCGCTGGACCTGCTGGAGACCGAGGACCCCTATCCGCAGCTCGCCCGGGCCGCGGTGCGGCTCGCAGACGGCATCCACGACGCCCTCGAGGACGCCGGGGTGAGCTGCGCCGTGAACCGCACCGCCTCCCTGTTCTCGGTCTTCCTGGGCGCCAAGGAGGTTAGGGACTACGAGGGCGCCAGAGCCGCCGATCACGACGCCTACGCCCGCTTCTTCCACGCGATGCTCGAGCGGGGGGTGTATCTGCCGCCGTCCGGGTACGAGGGATGGTTCCTCTCCGTGGCCCACGGCGAGAGCGAGATCGACCGAACCCTCGCGGCGGCGCGAGCCGCGGCGAGGGTGGCTACCGCGCCATCGTGATGAGGAAGGTGATGAAGACGACGACGATCATCACCGCGAGCAGGATGAACGACACCCCGCCCTCCTCGATCGCCGCCACGAGCGTCACCGGGTCCATCGCTACCTCCTTTGCCCGCCCCCGGGCCCGCTAGGCCGGGCCCCGCCACGGCGCCTGATCGCCGCCGGTCAGGATCTCCTTGCGCCGCCGCTCCGCTCGGTCGAGGAACGGCAGGTGAGCGGCGAACCCGAGCACGGATGCCGCCAGGAACAGGTACGAGGGCAGCGACTCGTCGCCCTTGTCGCGGAAGCCGAAGATCTCAACCACCGGCCCGCCGTCGACCGCGAACCCCCGCGCGACCGCGAGCTCGGCGCCGTCGATCGTGGCGAAGCGGAGGCCCGAGATCGCGAAGTCCTCGGCCGTCACCTCGCCCTCGATGCCTGCCGTCCGCAGCTCGGCGTTCGCCTCCTCGGCGAGGAAGTCCTCGAAGGTCAAGGTGACCGGCTCGACCTCGGCGGCCAGCTCCTTGCCGGGGGCCTTCCACGGCCCTCCCGGGTACCGCTCGATCGCCGGATAGGTCGACGACGAGAGCTCCAGGCCCGCCGAGACGGCCACCCAGTGCGGCAGCTCGCCCTTGGGGCCGAGGAACTTCGGGGTGCCCGGCGCGCCGAAGGCCCAGATCGATGCGAGGACGATCATGAAGGCGAAGAAGCCCGTCGCGGTCATGAGGTAGCCCATCCGGACGCCGAAGATCGCAGCCAGGAGGAGCCAGACCGTCCCGACGAACAGCACGAACGACGAGACGATCACCAGCACCCCTTTGACGAACGTCGCGCCGTCGGCCAGCAGCTCCATGCTAGGAATCCTCCCCGGGCGTGGGCGGGTTGAGGCAGAAGTTGTCCTCGCCCTCAACCGTCTGGATGGTCAAAAGGTAGTTGATGATGTCCTGGATCTGCTGGTCGTTCATGGGACCCGCGAAGCGCACGCTCCACGACGGCATCGGAGTTTCCGCGCGCCCCTGCATGATCGTGGTCCGGATGTCGGTGTTCGGCGTCTCCTCGTTGTCCTCGATGGTGAGGCGCCCGCAGACGTTGTTGAGCGAGGGGACCGGGTAGATCGTCCCCTGGAAGATCGTCTCTCCGCCGCCCGCGTCGTCTCCGTGACAGCGGGCGCAGCCGAAGCCGGTGGGGTTCTCCTCGCTCGTCAGCGCGAACCACTTCGAGCCACGTTCGACCGACCGGTCGGTCAGCTGGACCTGCTCCAGCACGTTGCGGTCGGGCTCCTGGAGCCAGTAGACCGGAAGCCACACGGCGAAGAAGAGGACGAAGACCAGGTTCCAACCGACGAAGCGCTCGATGAACCTGCGCTCGAGCATCTCGTCGGCGGGGCCGGGGCGCATCCCCGCGGGGATGTCGGGCTTCCCGGGCCCTCGGCGGCGGAGCGCGAGGGCCACGAGGCCTCCCGCGAACGCCACGGCCACGACCGCGGCCCCGATGAGACCGACGATGACGACGCTGGAGATCGCGACCACGCTCAACCCTCGGACACGTTCACGCAGAAGGGGCCCTCGGGATCCTGTCCCGTGGTGTCGGTGCCCCGGGGCGGGCCGAGCACGATCTTGCTGGTGTCGACGCGGACGGTCCCGTCCTCGACGGAGACGGCGAACCGGTCCAGGCCTCGCGGCGCGGGGCCGTCCTGGTACTCGCCGGCGTTGTTGTACTTCGAGCCGTGGCAGGGGCACTCGAACCACTGGCTCTGCTCGCAGAACGGCACCCGGCAGCCGAGGTGGACGCAGCGCTGGAACAGGGCCATGATCCCTTCCCCGACGAGCCCCGCGTACTCGGTGTCGGCGCCGTCGCCGTCGTAGTTCACGAGATAGAACCTTCCCGCGCCGTAGTAGAAGGGCAGACGGTCGCCGCGGATCTGCTCCTTGATGTCGTCGGGACTCAGGGCGAGGTCGATCACCGAGCCGAACCCTCCCTGGAGGTTCGGCCACAGGAACGCGAGGCTCGCGGCGCCGAACTGCGCGCCGAACAGCCCGAGCGATCCGAGCAGGGAGCGACGGAAGAACTCGCGCCGCGTGACGGGCGGCGGCTTCTTCGCCTCCTTCGGCGGCTCGGTCGTGACGATGGCCCCCGCCACCTCGAGCCGGGCCTTCGCCCGTCGCGAGCGGTAGAGGGAGGCGCCGAGCAGCAGCACGAACTGCCCGAAGAGGACGACGACGATGATGATGGCGATGGTCGACCGGCTCATAGCTCGAAGAAGATACCGTCTGCCCATGGCCAGACGAAGTTGAACCCGGGGCCGCGGAAGAACGAGCCGATGATCGTCAGGATCGCCCAGAACATCAGGAACATCGTGAAGAGCACGATGGCCATCTTGCGGTCGCCGGGCTTGTTGCTCGGGTTGCGGTCGACGTAGGGGAGCGCCATCAGGAACACGATCACGTAGGTTGGCGCGAGCACCCCGGCCACCATGGGGTGGAAGTAGCGGAGCAGCTCCTGGAGCCCGAGGAAGTACCAGGGGGCCTTCGAGGGGTTCGGGGTGAGGTTGGGGTTCGCCAGCTCGCGGAGCGGCGCGTTCACGAAGGTCGAGAAGACGATCAGCGCCGCGGTGACGATCACCAGCGCGAGCAGCTCCTCGAGGAGCAGGTGCGGGAAGACGTTGATGCGGTCGCCCTGGTCGCGCTCGACGCGCTGGACGCCCTCGGGCGGCACCAGCGCCAGCAGCCGGTGCTTGTCGGGGACCCCGGGCTTCGGGCTGGGCGGCCGGCCGGTGGGCGGGGGAGCGGTCCGCACGGCGCTCGCGGGCGGCGCGGCCATCACCATCGCGGGGGCAGCGGGGGCCGCGGCCGCCTCCTGAGCCGCGGGTGCGGCGGGTTGGGCGGGAGCATCGCCGGCGGCGGCGGCGGGGGCTGCGGGACGGGACTCCTCCTTCCCGTGCTTCTTGTTGTACTCGATCATCGTGAGGCGGCGGGCCCGCCCCTCGGCGACGCGGCGCGACATGCCCTGCCCCAGCAGCTCGCCCAGGATCCGCTGATAGGTCTCCGGATCGAGCTCTTCAGGTCGCTCGGCCATCTGCCTCCCTCACTACAGCGGCCCCGAGATCCCGCCGTCCTTGCGGATCCGCCAGAAGTGCACCGCCAGGAAGATCACCGCGATGAACGGAAGCGCCAACACGTGCAGCACGTACCACCGGAGGAGCGTCTCGGGTCCCACCTCCACGCTGCCGAGCAGGACGAACTTCACCTCGTCGGCGATCAGCGGCGAGTAGCCCGCGAGGCTCGTCCCGACCGTGACCGCCCAGATCGCCAGCTGGTCCCACGGGAGCAGGTAGCCGGTGAATGCGAGAAGCACGGTGAGGAGCAGGAGGATGACGCCGACGACCCAGTTGAACTCGCGCGGCGGCTTGTAGGCGCCGGTGTAGAACACCCGCGCCATGTGCAGGAAGACGGTGAACACCATGAGGTGCGCCGCCCACCGGTGGATGTTGCGGACCATGTCGCCGAACACCACGCTCCCGCGGATCGCCTCCATGTCGCGGTAGGCCTGGGCCGAGGCGATGTCGGCGGACGGGCGGTAGAAGAACATGAGGAAGATGCCCGTGACCGTCAGCAGGATGAACAGGAAGAACGAAAGGCCGCCGAGGCAGAACGTGTAGGTCAGCTTCAGGCCGTGACGCTTGATCTTGACGGGATGCAGGTGGTACAGGACGTTGTTCATCATCGCCAGCGCGCGGTCGCGCTGGGTGTCCTTGTAGCCCTTCCGGAAGACTGACCCCGGGCGGAAGATGGACTTCCAGACCTCGGTGTCGCGAACCTTGTCGAGGAGCTCGAGAGGGTTGGGCGGCCTCGGGAGCTTGACCTTCACGCCGCGCCTTCCTGCTGCTGGTCCATCGGCACCTCGGCCATGCGCCTCGGGCCCTCGGTCCCCTCGGGCAGCCGCGCGTAGTACAGGCAGTCGCTCGGGCAGCGCTCGACGCACACCGAGCAGCGGGTGCAGGCGTTGTCGTCGACCACGAAGATCGCGAACGCCTGGCCCACCTGCGCCTCGGTGGCCTGGTCGCCCGCGTCCTCGACGATCCCGGGGTCGAGCATGTAGATGCAGTTCCACGGGCAGACGTCCTCGCACGCCCGGCACAGGATGCAGGGGTCGGGGTCGAGCATCAGGTGCTTCGGGGACTTCACGCCCTCCTTCAGCCACTCCGGCTCGACGGGCGTGACGACGTAGTCCTCGCGGATGTCGACCTCGGTCTTCACGAACGGCATCAGCCACGAACCTCCAGGGTCATCGGTAGCCCCCAGAGTAGCGTTCGGACTGCCGCTCGCCCCGCAGTCGCCTGCGGATGACCTGGACCTGGTAGGCGGTGATCACGAAGACGCCCAGCCAGACCGAGATCCAGCCGAGCGCGATGACGTCGCGGATCGTGATGAACAGCCGGGTCCGCCACTGCAGCGTGGTGTCGGCGAAGACCAGCCACCACGAGGGGATGACGGCGAGGGTGGTGACGGCGGCGAACGAGATGACGATGCCGGCCACGAAGGCGGTCGTCCACGTCCACTCCCACTCCCGCAGGAACGCCTCGCCCTTCGTGATGAGCGGCTTCAGGCGGCGCTCGAGCCCCTTCGGGATCGGCAGTCTCACGGCCTCGTCTTCCCCCTCCCTCGGGCGGGGCCGATGATATCGCGGCCCCGCGCGCCTACGGAAATCGGTCGCCGGAGCTTGTGAAGCCGTTCACAAGCTCCAGGGGGAATGATGCCCAGCCGCGGCCCCGCGCGCAAGCGGGCGAGGGTGGGAGACTGGGGGCGATGGATCCGAACCTGCAGGCGTGGTGGGGGCCGGCGCTCGCCTTCGCGGCTGGGGTGGTGTCGTTCGCGTCGCCGTGCGTGCTGCCGCTGGTGCCGGGCTACCTGGCGTTCGTGTCGGGACAGGTGCCGGAGAGCGGCGGCTCGGGCGGCGTGGCCGTGCGCGCGAGCGTCCGGCAGCGGCTGCTCCCGATGTCGCTCTTCGTTGCCGGTCTCGCCATCGTGTTCACGGCGCTCGGCGCGTTCTCGGCCGCGGTGGTCCCCGTCATCAAGTCCTCGGTGGGACAGCGGATCGCCGGCGCGATCGTGATCGTCATCGGTCTGCTCATGCTCGCGTACGCCTTTCGGGTGGGGGGCGCGGGCGTCTACCGGGAGCGGCGCCCGTTCCTCGCGAAGGTCCGGCCCGGGACCTTCGGCGCGCTGCCGCTCGGGATGGCGTTCGCGACCGGATGGACGCCGTGCGTCGGTCCGGTGCTGGCGGGGATCCTCGGCATCGCGGCGGCGCAGGGAGGCGGCGCGTGGGGCGCCATGCTCATGGCCTCGTACTCGCTCGGCCTGGGCCTACCGTTCGTGCTCGTCGGGCTCGGCCTCAGCCGGCTGATGGACGCGCTCGGGTTCGTGAAGCGCAACTACCGTTGGTTCGCGGGCGTCAGCGGCGCGGTCATGACGTTCATCGGCGTGATGCTTGTCCTGAACCTGTGGCAGCAGTTCCTGATCCGGATCGGGCTGCTCGACCTGGTGCGGGGGTTCGAGCCCCCGATCTGATTCCTGGGCGGCAGGCTCGAGGTTGCGTCGACGTCTGAGTGGGGTGTACGCGACCGGTGCCAACGCCCGAACCCGACGGCGGTGCTATCCGATTGTAATCGTGCCGGACATCGTCGTCGGGTGGAGGTCGCACTGGAAGAAGTACTCGCCCGGCGGCGGTGTCGTGAAGGTGTAGTCGATCTCGTCGGGGCCGGTGATGATCTCGCCCTGGAAGATGGGCTCGCCGCCCTGCTCGGTGTAGGCCGCCCAGTTGT
>DASWKG010000083.1:0-20880 GCA_036396755.1 Actinomycetota bacterium | reverse complement strand
GTGATCGGGATCTGCTGGCCGTCGAGGCCCGACTCGTAGGTGTCGCGCCATCCCGGCGAGATGCCCTGCACGCCGACGCCGAAGCTGCCCGTGCAGGTGAGGTACAGCGGGTGCGGCTGCTGGTACAGCGGGCCCTGGGGGTTCTCGGGGTCGTAGTCGATGAGGCAGAACGACGCCTTCACGCCCGGCGCGGCGAGCCCGCCCGGGCTCATGTCGGGCTGGCCGTAGGCGTCGAGCGTTCGCAGCTCGTAGTCGGCGTAGTCCTCGAAGTGGTAGTGCAGGTGGGTCTGGTGGAAGGTGAACGACCCGACCTCGCGCCGCTCGACGCACGCGCGGTCGGTCGCCCACAGCACGCACTGGAACGCCTGCGAGGTGTTCGGGAACCCGGCGTTCGGCACCGCGGTCAGGTCGAGCGCGAACCGCCCGCGGTTCGCCGTCGAGACGGTGAACCGGAGCGCCGGCCCGGTGTTGTCGTCGGTCGAGCCCACCGAGATGTCGTACGGCTTCCACGGCACGAGGTTCGGGAGCTGGTCGAAGAGCGCGCGCTCGCACGTGTGCCGGAGCGCGGTCCGGATCGGGAAGAGGGGGTTGTCGGCCGGGAGGGTCATGCCGTCGGTGTAGTAGCCGTCGCGCCACGGGAGCCAGAGGCCCTGGCGGCAGAGCGAGTCGACCATCATCCAGTCGGCCTCGCCCGCCGGACGCTGGAGCGCGGCCGCGGTTCCCTGCATCGGGCCGCTGATGCGCGCCTGCTCCGCCTGCCAGGCCTCGGTCCCGTTCAGGCGCCCGAAGTAGGTGCCGTGACCCTCGTTGATGAACTCGTCCTCGCCGATCGGTGGCGCCTCGCCGCTCCCCGCGACGTTCATCCCGGCCGGCGTGTGGACGGCGCCGTGGAAGAGGCGCAAGCGCAGCTCGCGCGCGGTGAGCACGCCGTCGCCGAGCTCGCAATCGGGGCGGGTCGACCCACAGGCGAACGGCGACTCCCCGCGCTCGGGGTCGGGCTGCTGCACCGCGACGACCCCCTGGTCCTGCGCCCGGCTCGGTCCCGGGAGGGCGCGCCGCGCCTGAAGCAACGCGTTGCCGTAGATGCCCGCGATCACGGGGGTGGAGTTCGAGGTGCCGCTGAAGTTGCCGGTGCCCGTCACGGTGCTGCCGCCGTACCCCGAGGGATAGCCGCCGCCCAGCGAAGCGATGTCGGCGGGTTTCCCGGAGCCGCTGTAGGAGGTGCCGTTCGCAGGGTGCACCGCCCCGACGGTGACGGTCCAGTCCGGGCCCTCCTGGCTGGAGCGGAGCGTCGAGTTGGGGATCGAAAACGTGTTCGAGATGCCGTTCCCGGAGGAGAAGAGGATCGTCTGACCGCGCTCGCTCGCGGTGCGCTGCTGGGCCGCGTTCCCTCCGTCGTAGATGCGGTCGCGCTCGACGAGCGAGAACCCGTAGGAGTTGGTGACGGCGTCGATCCACGGCTGGCTCATCGCCCAGTTGAGCGCGGCCTCGCGGTCGGCGCCACCGTAGGTGATGAACACCACGAGGCATTCGGGGCAGGTGCCGTGGATGTTGCCGACGGCGACGCTCGAGGTGCCGTTGCCGTGGAAGGTGTTCGAGGCGGAGGGCGTGATGTTGTTCCCCGCGAAGTCGACGGCACCGATCACCTTCGTCCCCGAGAGCCAGTAGTAGTGGCTGGCCGCGGCGGTCGAGGTCTGGACCCCGTTCCACTTCGCGTTGTCGGCGCCGCGGAGGCTCGAGACCGAGCGGTTCGGGTTGGTCGTGTCGAGCGTCGGCTTCAGCTCGCTGTAGGAGGTGAACGCCGACGGGTCGGGGAAGCCCGGCAGCCAGGTGTGGGGCGCCTGGTCGAGCGGGAGGTCGTTGTTCGGGTCCTCGTCCAGGTGCTGGGGCATCTTCGCCCCCACGAAGTTCCAGTGGTACGGGTTGAAGCTCCCGTCGATCACCGCGACCACGACGGCGTCGTCGCGGTCGAGGCGGGGATCGGGGACGGTCTGGGCGCCGGCGGGCCCCGAGAGGCCGACGGCGAGCACGGCAACTGCGAGCAGGGTTGCGGGCTGTTTGCGCATACGGGCTGTTTCCGCGCGGGCGTTGGCGATTCCTTTGTGCGAGTGCACAATCGCTGGCCTTCTCGGGTACCTGCGTCGTTCGCCGCGTCCGGGTGCGGTGAACTGTCGAAAGGATCGCGGGGGTGGTTCACTCGGAGGCGTGATCGAGGTGTCGCTGGAGGAGGCTGGCCCGGAAAACTGGCGCGACGCGGCCGCGCTCGAGGTGGAGGACGGCCAGCGCGAGTTCGTGGCCACCGTCGAGCACTACCTGTCGCTCTGCGCCTACGGCGATCTGCCCTGGCACCCGCTGGCGGTGCGGGCGGGGGACCGGGTCGTGGGCTTCGTGATGTGGGGGATCGATGAGGCCGACGGCAGCTTCTGGATCGGCGGTCTGGTGATCGACCGGCGGGAGCAGCGCAAGGGATACGGCCGGGAAGTGGTGGAGCTGCTCGTGGGCCGGGCCCGGGAGGAGGGCCGGCCCTCTGCCGCGCTCAGCTATAGCCCGTCGAACACCGTCGCCCGGAGTCTCTACGCAAAGCTCGGGTTTCAGGAGCTCGGCGAGACGGAGGGCGACGAGGTCGTCGCCCGCCTGGCGCTCTGACCGCCGGGCCCTATGCGGTCTCCAACGAGTCGAGCAGCGTCTCCAGCTCACGATCGTCCACCGCCCACGCCCTGATCCGGGCGCTCCTGGCCGCCTTCGCCAGCCGGCGGTCGGCGGTGACGAGCGGCACCTCGAGCCCGCGGGCCAGGGCGAGGTAGGACGCGTCGTAGATCGTCACGTTCTTTCGGAGCTTCCACCCTTCCTCGACCAAGCCCGAAGCGGGCACCGGGCCGATCGGGAGTCGCAGGAGGCGGGAAACGGCCTGATCCGCCTCTCTCGAGGTCAGGTCGTGGCGGCGGGCGAGCCGGGCCAGGGCGCTCGGGACCTCGAGGAAGAGGAGGTCGGGCGCCACGAGGGCGATGGGCTGGCTCCACGTGAGCGCTCGGATGAAGCGATCAACCGGTCCGGACAGCTCGCGCGGGATCAGGAACTCGACGACCACGGAGGCGTCGATCACGAAGGTTCCCGGCACTACCGTTCGTCGCGGTCGCTGCGGATGAGCTCGGCTGCCGACGGCGCTCCCGGCCGCAGGGTTGGCCGGTCGGCGATGATCTCCTCGATGAGGGCCGCCTGGCCGGGGCGTTCGAAGGAGAGCGCCCGCCGGAGCAGTCGGATGGTCTCCGCGGTGATCGAGGAGTCATTGTCCCTGGCGCGTTCGGCGAGCGCGTCGTAGAGGTCGTCGGGAACGCCCCGCGCGTGCAGGGTTGCCACGGCCCAGATGCTAGCAAGAGCGGTTGCAGATATGCAACCCGCCGACCGGGGGATGGGTGAATCACCCGGGCATCTCCCCTGACCGGCCGATGCGCGGAGCGCCGCTCCTCCCGTAGCCTTCGAACTGCCCGCCGAGACGTTCCCCGACCCGGTGGCTCCCCCAGAGTTCTTCCCCCTGGCCCGCGCAAGGAGGAGTGGATGGTGGAGCCGACGAGCCTGGTGCTCGGCGTGGAAGAGGTCGCCCTGCAGGAGGAGGTCCTGCACTTCCTCGACCGGTCGCCGCGGCTGCACGTCGTCGGCCTCGCCGAGGACGGCGCCGGGCTGGCCCGCGTCGTCCGCGAGCGGCGACCCGATGCGGCGGTCGCCTCGCCGTCGGTGGCCGCGGGGGCGAGGGGACTGGACGGCGCGTCCCTCCTGGTCGTCGCGGCGAGAGAGACCACCGAGGCGCTGCGCGCCGCGCTCGGCGCGGGCGCCAACGGCTTCTTCCTGTGGCCCGAGGAGCGCGAGGCCCTGGCGCGAGAGGCCGAGCGCTCGCGGCGGCCCGCCCCGGCCGCGGCGTCGATCCGGGGGCGGGTGATCGCCGTCGTCGGAGCGAGGGGCGGCGCGGGGGCGACCTTCCTCGCCACCAACCTCGCGGCGACGCTCGCCGACGCGGGGACGAACACCGCGCTCGCCGACCTCGACCTCTTCTTCGCCGACATCACCCCGGCGCTCGGCGTCGACGAGCACGAGCGAACGCTCGCCGACCTCGCACCTCTCGCCGGTGAGGTGACGCCGGAACACCTCGATCGCGTGCTCGTCACGCATCCGCGCGGGTTCCGGGTGCTGCTCGCGCCGAGCGACCCGGGGCAGGCCGATGCGATCGCGCCGACGCAGGTCTCGGCCGCGATCGAGGCCTTGCGAGGGAGCCACGAGGCCGTGGTCGCGCACGTGCCACGGCAGCTCGACGGCCCGTCGCTCGCCGCCCTCGAGGCCGCCGACGTGATCCTGGTGGTCCTGTCGCTCGACGTCCTCGCGTTCCGGGACGCGCGGCGGCTGCTGGGGTTCCTCGAGGCTCGCGGGCTCCGCGACCGGGTTCGGCTGGTCGTGAACCGGGCCGCCCGCTCCGAGGTCGTTCCGGGCGACGCCGAGGACGTGCTCGGGCTCCGTCCCGCATGCGTGCTCGGGGTGCTTTCCGGCGTGACCAGGGCACAGAACCGCGGCGAGGTCGTGGTCGGGCGCAGGGGGCGCGTGTCGCGGCGGCTCTCGGCGCTCGCCGGCGAGCTCATGGAGAGGGAATCGTGAGCCCGGTGCAGCACCCCGCGGGATCGGCGAGACGGCTGGGCGCCGACGTCGCGCGCGCGGTGCGGGAGCGGCTGGAGTCGGCGCAGCTCGGCGCGGTTGCCCGCACCGAGCGACGGCTGCGCGTTCGCGAGGAGGCCCTCGCGGTGCTGCGCGAGCGAGGCGCGATCCTGTCGTCCGCCGAGCTCACACGGCTGGTAAACGAGGTCTCCGACGATGTCGTTGGCCTCGGCCCCATCGAGCACCTCCTGAAGGATCCGGAGGTCAGCGAGGTGATGGTGAACGGGGCCGGGGCCGTCTACGTGGAGCGGAAGGGGCGGCTCGAGATGGTGCCGCAGGCCCTATTCGAGGGGGAGGAGGGCGTGCTTCACCTGATCGAGCGGGTGGTGGGGCCGCTGGGTCTCCGGGTCGACGAGTCGTGCCCGTATGTGGACGCCCGGCTTCCGGATGGCTCGCGGCTTCATGCCATCCTCCCGCCCCTTTCGCTCTGCGGTCCCGTCGTCACCGTCCGGAAGTTCGGGGTGACGCCGCTCACGCCCCAAGACCTCGTGCGCCTCGGCACGCTCGACCCGCATCTTCTCGCGTTCCTCGAGGAGCGCGTGCGGGCGCGGGCGAACGTCGTCGTCTCGGGGGGAGCGTCCTCGGGGAAGACGACGCTCCTCGGCGTCCTGTCGAGCTTCGTGGGCGCCGACGAGCGCGTGATCACGATCGAGGACGCGGCCGAGCTCCGGCTGCGGCAGCCGCACGTCGTGGCGCTCGAGGCCCGGCCACCCTCGGTCGAGGGCCGGGGCGGCGTGACCGTGCGAGACCTCCTGCGGAACGCGCTCCGGATGCGCCCCGACCGCATCATCGTGGGCGAGGTCCGCGGCGGCGAGGCCCTCGACATGCTCCAGGCGATGAACACCGGCCACGAGGGGTCGATGTCCACCGTCCACGCGAACTCGCCGCGAGAGGTGGTCGCGCGCATCGAGACGATGGCGCTGATGTCGGGCGTGAACCTCCCCGTGTCCCACGTCCGCGAGCAGATCGCCTCGAGCATCGACGTTGTGATCCACATGGCCCGCCGCCCGGGCGGGCGCCGGGTGGTCGACTGCGTCGCGGCGGTGGAGGGGATGGCCGAGGAGCGGCCGATCCTCCGAGAGATCCACGCGGCGTCGGAGGCATACGCGATCGTGGCGCCGCGCCCGCGGCCACCGGCCGTGGTGGGGAGCTTGGGCTCGTGATGTGGGCAGCCGCCTACGGAGCCGGGCTCCTCATCGCTGGGCTGCTGCTGGCTGCCTCGGTCTCCGCGCGGGAGCGCGGGATGCTGCGCGGCCGTCTCGGGAAGGTCTCTCGCCGGCAGGGTGCGCTGCGCGCCGGTCTTCTGCGTGGCGATCGTCCCCATCTCTGGGGCGCCGCAGCGGCTCTGCTCGTCGGGCTCGTGGCGTTGGGCCCGGCCGGTCTGCTCGCCGGCGCGGGAGGTGTCGTCGCCTGGCGGCTCGTCGCCGACGCGCGTCGCAAGGCCCGGGAGCGGGAGCAGGCGGAGCGTCAGCTCCGTGACGTGGTGTCCGCGCTGGCCTCGGCGACGAGGGCGGGGCTCTCGGCGAGAAGGGCGCTCGAGGAAGCGGCCGCGCACGCGGAGCCTCCGCTCACCGACGCCCTCGCGCGGGCGATGGAGCGGCTGGAGCTGGGAGAGCCGCTCGCCGTGTCGCTCGCCGAGCTGCCGAACGCGATCCGTGTCCCCGAGGCGGACCTGCTGGCCGCCGTGCTTGCGGTGCACGGCAGGACGGGTGGGAACCTCCCCAGGCTCCTCGAGGAGATCTCGACCCTCATCTCCCAGCGCGTGGAGGCCCGGAGGCGGATCCGGGCCCTCACCGCGCAGGGGCGCGCGTCCGGGGCCGTTCTCGCCATGCTCCCCGTCGCCTTCATCGGCCTCCTCTCGGGGGCGGGCGGGAGCGGCCTCGGCGGCTTCTATCGGACGCCACTCGGAGGCTCGCTGCTCGGGCTCGGGGTGGTGCTCGATCTCCTGGGGTTCCTCTGGATGCGCCGGATCGTCGCGGTGAGCGCATGACCTGGCTCCTGGCGTTCGCGTACGTGGCCGCGGCCGCGTCGCTCCTGGCGTCGCTGCGGATGCTCGAGGATCCGCGCGTCCGAGCGGGGCTCGGTCCGGGGCCGCCGCCGGGCCAACGTCCTCGAGCGCTCGAGCGGATCGGCTCGCGGTGGCGGCTCCCGGCGTCGCGCCGACGAGTCGAGGAGCGTCTGGGGGGTGGCGACGCCGCCCGCGTCGACCGGGTGATCGGGGCGAAGGTGGTCCTCGGCGCCGCTGGGGTTGCGCTCGGCGCGAGCGCGGCTCCTTCAGGGCCGGGACCGGCGGTCGCGGCGGCGGTGGCGCTGGGGCTCGGCGGGTTCGTGCTTCCCGACTACCTGCTCGCCCGGGCCCTCGAGCGGTCGAGGTCGGGGATGGGGGCGTCGCTCGTCGATCTGCTCGACCTCGTCTCGATGGGGGTGTCCGCGGGGCTGACGCCCAGGCTCGCGCTCGACCGGGCCTCCGAGTGGGTGCCGGGGCCGCTCGGCGAGGAGCTGCGCCGGGCTCGAGCCGAGGTGACGCTCGGCGTCCGATGGCGGGACGCGCTCCGCGAGGTAGCGGAACGACGCGGCCTCCGTGACCTCCGCACGCTCGCCGTAACGCTCGACCGGGCCTCCCGGCTCGGCACGCCCGTCGACGAGCGCCTCCGCTCGCTCGCCCGCGAGGTGCGGTCGGAGCGGCTGGCCTCGCAGGAGGAGCGCGCGCGCCGCGCGCCGGTCTTGATGCTCTTCCCCCTCGTCTTCCTCATCCTCCCCGCGTTCGTCATCGCCTCCGTGGTGCCGGCCGTGCTGGTGGCCACGCGAGGGCTCGTCTAGCAAGGAGGAGCGATGGTGTGGCTTCGTGCACGGTTCGACACGTGGCGGTCGGAGCGCGGGCAGACCACGGCCGAGTACGCGCTCGTGATCCTCGCGGCCGCGGCGATCGCGGTGGTCCTGCTCACGTGGGCGCGCTCGTCGGGCAAGCTCCCCGCGTTCTTCGACACCGTCATCGATCGCATCGTGGGCGAAGGCGAGGCCTGACGCGTCAGCGGGGGAGCGCGGCGCTCGAGCTCGCGCTCGTCCTCCCGCTGGTGCTGGTCGTGGCCCTCGCCGTGGTCCAGCTCGGCCTCCTGGGCAAGGACGCGCTGTTCGTCGCGCAGGCCGCGCGCGAGGCCGCGCGGGAGGCGGCCGTGACCACCGACGACGAGCGGGTGCGCGACGCGGCGCTGCGCGGGGGCGACCTCGAGCCGGAGCGGACCGAGGTGCGCGTCGACCGTAAGGGATCGGTGGGCGATCCCGTCACCGTCGAGGTCCGCTACCGCGCGCCGCTCGTCGTGCCGTTCCTCGAATGGCTGCTGCCGGAGTCGGTCGAGCTCCGATCGGCCGCGACGATGCGTCAGGAGACGCCGTGAGAAGAGGCGAGCGGGGGAGCGTGACGCTGGTGATGGCCTCGGTCCTCGCGATGTCCGCGGTCCTCGGCGCGCTCCTCGTCGACGTCGCGATCGCGGCGCGGGCGAGGGCCCGGGCCCAGTCGGCCGCCGACGCCGCCGCCCTGGCCGCAGCGCAGGAGCTGGTCGTCCCCCGGCGCGACCCGGCGGAGGTGGCGCGCGAGTACGCCGAGCGCGCGGGGGCCCTGCTGGTCTCCTGCCGGTGCGATCCCGGCGGAGGCGAGGTGGTCGTCGGCGTGCGGCTCGAGGTCGTCCTGCCGTTCCTCGGGCGGGAGGTGTCGGCAACGGCCCGGGCCCGGGCGGTCGTCGCACTCCCGGACGGAACCGCCGGCCTGCAGCCGTGGTTCGCGGCCCGGCTCGGCTGCCTCTTCGGGCGGGTCCGGGGGCTGTGGGTGGTCTCGGGCTTCCGAACGCGCGCCGAGCAGGCCCGGCTCTGGCGCGAGAAGCCGGAGCTGGCGGCTCCGCCGGGCCACTCGATGCACGAGCTGGGGCTGGCCGCCGACCTCGGCTTCGCCGGCTCGGGCACCGAGGCCGCGGCCCATCGTGAGGCGCTCGGGTGTGGTCTCACCTTCCCGGTCCCGAACGAGCCCTGGCACCTCGAACCGGCCCCGTGAGTGGACCCGGCCCCGTTCGGGTGCTTTACTCCCAACTCGATGGCCGACGAAGCCGGGACGCCGCCGCCGCCACCTTCTCCCGCGGAGGGCGCGCCGCCACCTCCCCCGGCCGAGGGAACCCCGCCGCCAACCCCGCCGCCTGCCGCGGACACCTTCAAGGAGCGGAAGTGGATCCCGGTCATCGTCCTCTTCCTCGTCACCACGGGGATCACGCTCGGGGGTTTCTTCGTCGCCGGGGCACTCGAGGACGTCGACGAGCAGTCCTCGGTCACGATCGGTCCGGTCACGATCCACCCGCCGGGCGGCTGGGAGGTCGCCGAGCAGCTCACCCAGCCGGTCGAGGGTGTTCGCCTCGCGAACGGGAGCGGCTACGCCGACGTCTTCGCGGGATCGTTCGGCGGTGACGCCGCCGGCCTCTACCAGGAGTACATGAACATCCTGGCGGGGAGCGCCTCCCAGGGCCGCGACGCCCAGCAGTTCCGCTACACCCTCGAGCCCGAGCCCTTCACCGGCCCGAGCGGTATCCAGGGCGTTCGCGGCTTCTACATCGGGTCGTTCGACGGCCTCTCCGCGCCCATCGAGGGCGAGGTCTTCGGCTTCGTCGGGCCCGCCGGCGAGGGGATCATCTTCGACGGCTGGGCCTCCGAGAACCAGTACCCGTCGGTCGCCGACGACGTGCGCGAGATGGTCTCGACCTCGGAGCTCCTCGGCGTGACCGCAGAGCAGGACGGGGTGGCGGCCGGATGAGCGACGTGACCACGACCCCGGCCCCCCCGAAGCGGCCCCACTGGGGCTACCAGACCGGCCTGTTCCAGCTCCACCAGCCCGCGTTCTGGCTGTTCGCCGTCCTGATGCTCTTCACGGGCTACCTGTCCTGGGTCGAGCAGAAGGCCTTCATCGAGTTCACCGCCTCGGGCTGGGCGCTGTCGTGGGGGCTCCTGGCCCTGTACGCCGTCCCGGTCTTCCTGCTCGTCTACACGCTGGACCTTTACGAGCGCGAGCCCTGGTCGCTGATGCTCGCCGCGTTCCTGTGGGGAGCCCTCGGCGCGACCGCGCTCGCCTCCATCGGCAACACCGGCTGGGCGGTGGTCGTCTACAAGATCGGCGGCATCGAGTTCGCCGAGAAGTGGATGCCCGCCATCGTCGCGCCCCCGGTCGAGGAGATCCTGAAGGCCGTCGGCGTGGTCTTCATCTACCTGATCGCGCGCCGCGAGATCGACGACGTCATGGACGGCTTCGTCTACGGCGCGCTCGCGGGCCTCGGGTTCGCCGTGGTCGAGGACGTCTTCTACTTCATCGGGGCGTTCGGCGGCTCGACCGAGGGCGTCCTCACCGGGTTCTACCTGCGCGTGGTGGCGAGCGGCATCTACGGGCACGTCCTGTACACCGGGCTCACCGGCATGGGCATCGCCTACTTCGTGACGCGACGAGGGGAGAAGACCCTCGGGAACCGGCTCGGCATCGGCGGGCTCTTCTTCTTGATCGCGATGGCGGGCCACTTCGTCTGGAACTCGCCCCTGCTCAACTTCTTCCCCGACTACCCGTGGGAGGGGAGCGACTGGCTGGTCATCCCACTGGCGACCACCGTGAAGGGCCTGCCGCTGCTCGCCTTCGCCGCCGTGATGATCCGCCTCGCGCACCGGCGCGAGAACAAGTGGCTCGAGGCGGCGCTGGCGACCGAGGTCGGGCACGAGGGCCTGACGGCCGACGAGCTGGCGACCCTTCGGTCTTCGGCGGTCCGGCGTCGTGCGAGGAAGGACGCCGCCGCGCGGGGAGGCGCGGGGGCCGCCGCGATGACGAAGAAGCTGCACCGCGAGCAGGTGAACCTCGCGATGGTGCGCACGCGGGTCGAGGAGGACGACCACCCCGACCTGGTGCGCCAGCGACAGTTCTGCGCCGGGCTCCGCGACCGCCTCGCGCAGATGATGCCGGCGGCCGTGCCCGTCACTCCGCAGGGGACGCCGCCGGCCGCACCACCGCCGCCCGCGGCACCACCGCCGCCCGCGGCACCACCGCCGCCCGCGCCGCCGCCGGAGCCGCCCGCGCCCGCCGGCTGAGCCGCCGCCGGTTCAGCTCTCCAGCTCCGCGAGGGTCGCCGTCAGCTCGAGCACCTCGCCGCTTCGGAACACCCTGATCGGCACTTGCCGGCCGATCGACTCGGCGACCATCAGGCCCTGCAGGTCGCCGACCTCGGCCACCGGCGAGCCGTCGACGTGGATGATGAGGTCCTCGGATCGCAGGCCCGCCTGCCCGGCGGGGCTGCCCTCGATCACCTGGACGACCTCGACACCGGCGGCGAGCCCGGTCGCATCGGCGACCTTCGGGGGGAGGGGGCGCCGTCCTCCGACGATGCCGAGGTAGGCGCGTCGGAACCGGCCCTCGCTCATCAGCGCGGCGATGATCCTGCGGGTGGTCTCGTTCACCGGCACGGCGAGCCCGAGGCCGATGCCCGCGACCGCCGTGTTCACGCCCACCACGCGGGCGCGCGAGTCGCTGAGCGCGCCGCCGGAGTTCCCGGGGTTCAGCGCCGCGTCGGTCTGGATCACGTTCTCGACGATGCGGGCCGCCGAGCCGTTGTGGGTCGAGAGCGACCGCCCCAGCGCGCTGACCACCCCCGCGGTGACGCTGCCGGCGAACCCCAGCGGGTTCCCGACGGCCACCACCAGCTGGCCCACGCGCAGGCCGTCGGCGTCGCCGAGCTCCGCCGCCGGCAGGTCGCCGGCGGTCACCCGGGCCACCGCGAGGTCGGAGAGCGGGTCGGTGCCGACCACCTCCATCTCCAGCTCGCGGCCGTCGATGAACGAAGCGGTCCCGCCGCCGCCCGACGCCACCACGTGGGCCGAGGTGAGGAGGAAGCCGTCGGGCGTGATGATGACCGCCGAACCTGCGCCGTCGGCCCTCCGCCCGCCGCGGACCCGCCGTTTCACCTTGAGGCTCGCGACCGAGGGCGTCAGCCGCTCGGCGACCGAGGTCACGATCGTCGAGTACGCGTCCAGCGCCTCGGCCTCCCGCGCGCCGGCCTCGACCGTGTCCGCGACCTGCCCGTTGTCCATCAGATGACCGGGCCTTCCGCGCGCACCCGCTCGACCTCGGAGAAGGCCGTGCGCAGCTCGTCGAGCCACTCGGTCTGGTGCTTGTCGACCAGGCGCACGCACCAGGCGAGCGCCTCGCTGCGGCTCCGCGCCACGCCCGCGTCGACCAGCGTGTCGAGCACCTGCCGCTCGCTCATGCGGAGCCGCGTCATCACGGGCGTGCTCAGCGTGGTGAACAGCCGCCGGGTGTCGGCGCAGTCGACGCCCCACGAGACCTTCCGCCGGAACCGCCGCTCGGCCTGCAGCGCCACGCCGATGCGCCGGTCGCGGGTGTCCTCGCGGAACCGCTCGATGCGGCCCACCCGGGCCTCGGTCTTGGCCTCCGCCGTCGCGCCCTTCGGATACTCGGGCTCCTCGATGCGTCCCACGACGAGGATCTCGTCGCGGTCCACCGTCACATCGGGTGGCTCGGTGAACCACCCGTCGTCGATCCGGCCCGCGAACCAGGCCGCGAGCCGCTGCGTCTGTTCCTCTGTCTGTGTCATGATAATTACATCATTACAGCACCGCGAGCTTCTGTCACGCGCGGCCGGGCGCCCCCGGCGGGGGCGGCGGGTACAATTGCGGCCACGATGGCGAAGCGACCCGGCTTCGGGGCTGTCGACTACACGCTGGTGAAGCGTGGTCTGCTCCGCGACTTCCGGCGGGGCCTCCTGTCGCGCCCCGACATCTGCGACGCGCACCCCGAGCTGATGCGCGCCGCTCGCAACGTCGGCGAGACCACCGATCGCCCGTGCCCGGTGTGTCGCGAGAAGAACCTGCGGCTGCTCGCCTACGTGTTCGCCGACGGACTCAACGGCGACAACGGCCGGGTGTGGGAGCTTTCGAAGGCGCTCCGGCTCGCGGCCGGGCACCCCGACGGCACCTGCTACGTCGTCGAGGTCTGCACCGAGTGCTCCTGGAACCACCTCTCGCAGGCCTTCGTGGCCCGCACCGCGGGGTAGGTCTCTGAGCGGCCCGGGGGCGCCGCACCACTCCTGATGGCGGCGCTCGGCCTCCCGATCGCGCTCCTCGCCGGCCTGCTCGCCGAGCTGGCGGCCGGCGCCGTCCGCAGGCGCCCGTTCGGCGTTCTCCGCGAGGCATGGGTCGAGGCGCGGGCCCTGCTCCGCGGCGAGGCCCGGCCGTCGCTGCTCGAGGTGGGGGGCCTCCTCGCGGCGCTCCTCGGCAGCGGGCTCGTCGCGACCGCGGCCATCCGGGGACGGCCCGGGTCCGTGGCCTTCGTCTACCTCGCCCTGGTCCTTGCCGCGGTGGGGGCGCAGACCGCCGCCGACCCGCTGACGGGGGAGCGGCGAGCCGCCCGCGAACGGCTGGCCGCCGTCGCGGCCGAGCCCGCCTTCCTGGTGGCGCTGGGCGCCTCGTTCCTCCGGTGGGGGGCCAAGGACATCGATGCCGTCCGGGGCGCCCACGAGGTGCTGGGGAGCGCCTTCGCCGTGGGCCCGCCGGCCGCGGCGGCCGGCGCGATCCTGGCGGCGGTGGTGCTGGTGGTGGCAGGGGCGATCCGGCTCCCCCGCGCCCCCGGCAACGACGACCTGCCGGCCGCCGAGGAGCGGTCGTCCGAGGAGGGTGCCGAGATGTCGTTCGTGAACCTGCCTCCCCGCCTCATCGTCCGGCTGGCCTGCTGGGCGGCGGCCGGGGCCACCGCTCTGGTGGCCGGCTCCCTCGTGGCCGGCGGGGAGGGCGGGCCGGAGCTGCTGCTGTCGGCCGGGGCCGCGGTGGGCGCGGCCGCCGTGCTCGGCGCATCGCGTGAGCTCCTTCGGGGCCGGGGGCTCCTGGCTGCCCCCGTCCTGGCCGTGGCGGCCGCCGGCGCCGCCTATCTGGTGACCACGGCATGAGCGGCGAGCTGCTGGTGCAGGCCGCGCTCATCGGCCCCGCGGCGGCCGGGCTCGTCTGGCTCGGGCTCTCTGGCCTCCCCTGGCCCTGGGTGCGCCGCGTGGCGGGCGGCCTCCTCGCGCTCGCCGCGCACGTCGCGGCCTGGTGGGTGCTCGTGCGGGAGTTCCGGGGCGGGTCGGTGGCCTGGCGGACGATGGAGCCGGGCCTGCTCGGCGCGAGCCTCGCGGTCGCCGGGACCCTCGCCGTCCTCATCGTGGTTCCCCGCGCCGAGGCGCTGCCCCGGGGGCAGTCGGTCGCCGCGGTCGTCGGTCTCGCGGTGGCGGCGACCGGGCTGGTCGGCACGAGCTACGCGCGCAGCCTGACGCTCCAGGCCGTCCTGGTGCCGCTCCCGACGATCGCGGCGGGGCTCGCCGCGCTCGCCACCGGGCGGGCCGGGGCTCGCGGTCTGCTCGGCCTGGCCCTCGCCGACGGCGCCGCCGTGGCGGGCCTCTGCGTGCTCCTCGACCGATCCGGCACCACCGCCGTCACGCCGGCAGCGATGGGGCTCGGCGCCGGGCTCCTCCTGGGCGCGGCCGCCGCGAAGGCCGGAGCTATCCCGTTCTTCGGCACCTGGCGCCTCTCCGCGACCGAGGGCCCGGGCGGCCTCGTCTCGACGGCCCTTCGCGCGCAGGGCATCGCGCTCGCGGCGCTCGTCGCGTTCGGGATCACCGGTGTGTCGGAGAGCGTCCCGCTCGCGTGGGCCGCCGCGGGCGCCGCCCTGCTCGCGGGGGCCTCGGGGATCCTCGTCCGGGGCGAGGCCGGCTCGGTCGCCGCGGTGACGGGGGCCGGCGCCGCCCTTCCCTTCCTCGCGCTCGGCCTCGGGGGCGCGGTCGGCGCCCGGGCCTTCCTCGCGCTCTTCCCGGCGTTCCTGCTCGCGGCCGCGGGCCTCCAGGCGTTGGCCTGGCCGGGCCCGGAGCGGTGGCGGCCGGTCCTTCTGGCCCGGTGGGTCGGGGTGCTCGCCACCGGGGTGCTCGTGCTCTCGCTCCTCGGCCTGCCGCCGGGCGGCGGGTTCCCCGGGGCGTGGCTCGCCCTCTCGCTCGCGCAGGAGCGCGTCGGGAGCAGTCTCTGGTACCTGGCGATCGCGGGAACCGCCGCGCTCGGTCTCGCGGCGGCGGCCGTCGCCTCGGTCCCGCTCGCGCGCGCCGCGCGGCCGCGCGGCCTGGCGGCGGCGATCGCCGGGCCGCTCGCCCTGTTCCTCGTCTACCTGGGGACGCAGCCGGTGCGGCTCGGCCTCGGCTGGCTCCTGCGCATCGAGCGCGAGGCCGGCCTCCCCGAGGTGCTCCCCGCGTCGGGCGCCCCGGCCCTCCCCGCGGCCTCGGGGGTCGACCTGCTCCTCGCCGCGCTCCCCGCGCTCGTGGTCGCGATCGCGCTCGTCGCGCTCGCGCGAGGCGTGCGCGAGGAGGGGGCCGCGTTCACACCGCTCCTCGGTGAGCCGGGCGCACCCGGCCGCCTCCGCCGCGCCGCCGAACCGCTCCTGCGCCGCGCCCGCCGCTGGTCCCTGGGGCTCGCCGTCGCCGGGATGGTCGAGGCCGCGGCGCTCGCCGGCGTGGCCTGGGTCGTGCTCAAGTCCGTCGACCTCGGCTTCCTCTAACCCCTTCGGCGTTGTTGTTCCCGGGCGCGGGTAGAATCGGCTCCCAGTGGCGATCGGCACCCTTCCCCGCAAGCGCACCCGCCGGGCCTCGCCTTCCAAGCCCGGCCGGAGGTCGCCCGCCGCCCGCCGCCGCAGGGCGCGGAAGCGGGGGCCCGTCCGGCGGTTCCTGCGGCGCACCTGGTGGGCGTGGGCGCCGATGCTCCTCATCGGCACCGCCGGCGCCGGCACCTTCGCCTACCTTTACGTCACGATCGACCTGCCGGAGGCCCCCCCGCTCGCGCAGACCACCTCGCTCTACGACCGCGACGGGAACCTTCTGGCGCAGTTCCACGGCGAGCAGGACCGCACCGCGATCCCGTTCTCCCGCATGCCCGACAGCCTCCGGCACGCGGTGCTGTCCGCCGAGGACGCGCGCTTCTACTCCCACCCCGGCATCAGCGTCTTCGACATCGCCCGGGCCGCGTGGGCGGACCTCACCGGTGGCGAGATCCAGCAGGGCGCGTCCACGATCACCCAGCAGCTCGTCCGGAACGCGTTCCCGGGGGTCGGGACCGAGCGGACGATCACCCGCAAGGCCAAGGAGGCGATCCTCGCGCTGAAGCTCGAGCGCGAGCTGGAGAAGAACGAGATCTTCGAGCGCTACCTCAACACCGTGTACCTCGGTCACGGCGCGTACGGGGCGCAGGCCGCGGCGAAGACGTACTTCGGCAAGGACGCGGAGGAGCTGACCGTGCTCGAGTCGGCGACGCTCGCCGGCGTGATCAGCCGGCCCGCCGCCTTCGACCCGGTGCAGAACCCCCAGGACTCCGAGGTCCGTCGCGACTGGGTCCTGGGCCGGATGGCGGCGCTGGGGTACATCTCGGAGCCCCGTGCCGCGAGGCTGCAGGAGCGTCCGGTGCACACCGTGCGCCCTGCGGAGGGCTGGGAGGGCGATCCCGAGGCCTACTTCATCGACTACACGCGGCGGTGGCTCCAGCGACAGGACGAGATCGGCACGCAGGGCACGTTCGCCGGCGGGCTGAAGGTCACGACCACGATCGACCCGGAATGGCAGCGGGCCGCGTTCCAGGCGATCTGGAACCACTACCCGATCACCGACTCGCGCGACGTCGCGCTGGTGGCCATCGACCCCAGCAACGGCGCCATCCGCGCCATCGCGTCGAAGGTCCCGTACGAGCTCGACCACGAGCACGCGCTCGCATGCCTCGAGCGGGCGCGGGAGGACGACGTGACCGCGCCGTCGAGCTGTCAGGGGCTCGACCCCGCCACCTTCGGGACCGATCAGCCCGGCGGCGGCACCGGCCGCCAGACCGGCTCGGCGTTCAAGATGTTCACGCTCACGGCCGCCCTGGACCAGGGCATCTCGCTCAGCTCGACGTTCTCGGGACGGAGCCCGGTGCTCTTCGACGAGCCTCCGTGCGGCTCCGAGCTGTACCCGTGGGACCCCGAGAACTACGGGGGGTCGCAGTACGGGGCGATGGACCTCACGTCCGCCACCGCGAACTCGGTGAACACGATCTTCGCCCAGCTCATCGCGGAGGTGGGTCCCGACAAGGTGCAGGAGATGGCCTACAAGCTCGGGATCGTTCCGGCGCACAGCCACGTGCCGCCGTTCTGCGCGATCACGCTCGGGGCCGCCGAGGTGAACGTGCTCGAGATGACGAACTCGTTCGCGACCCTCGCGTCGGGCGGCATCCGCCACAACCCCACCCCGGTGGCCTCGATCCGCGGGCCAGACCGCGAGCTGATCTGGCGCAACCGCGGCAACGGCCGCCGGGTGATCGACGAGAACGTGGCGTGGCAGGCGGTGTACGCGATGGAGCGCGTGGTGTCGGGCGGGACCGGCACCGCCGCGTACCTCCCCGGCGTCCCGACGTTCGGCAAGACCGGCACCGAGGACGACCAGTCCGACGCGTGGTTCTGCGGCGGCACCACCGAGCTGGTGGCGTGCGTGTGGATCGGCCACCGCGGCGCCCAGCTCGACACGGAGTGCACCGGCGGCACGTGCATGGCGCCGATCTGGCGCGACTTCATGGCGGCCGTCTTCGAGGACGTCACGGCCGGCGACTTCCCGACGCCGGAGTTCACCGGCGAGAAGGTGACCGGCGAGGGCGCGTTCCCCACCCCGTCGCCGACGCCGTCGCCCAAGCCCGACGACGGCAAGGAGGAGGAAGAGGAGGAGCCGCCGCCGACCACGCCTCCGCCCACCACGCCTCCGCCCACGACCCCGCCGCCCACCACGCCGCCGCCACCGTCACCGCCGCCCACGCCCGAGCCGCGGCGGCGTCGTTAGTCGATCAGCTGGCGGCGCAGCGCCTCGGCCACCGCGGCCGTGCGATCGGTGGCACCGAGCTTCTGGTAGATGTGCTCGAGGTGCGTCTTCACCGTGTCGGGCGAGATGAAGAGCTTCCCGGCGATGTCGCGGTTCGTGTGCCCGAACGCGAGCAGCTGCAGGATCTCGAGCTCGCGCTCGGTGAGCGTCTCGGCGGAGCGGTCCCGCGACCTCGCGGAGGAGAGCTCCTCGGCGACGGCGACGACCAGCTCGGGGTCGATCACCAGGTTCCCCTCGGCGACGAGCCGCACCGTCTGCATGAGGTGCTCGGCGTCGCGCGACTTCAGGACGTAGCCGCGCGCCCCGGCGCGCACCGCCTCGACCACGAAGCGGCGCTCGTCGTACGCGGTCAGCATGATCACCGCGCTCTTGGGGCTGACCTCGACGATCTTGCGGCAGGCCTCGAAGCCGTCGGTGTCTCCCATGCGGATGTCGAGGAGCACGACGTCGGGCTGCGTCTGCTCGGCGACGGACACGGCTGCGTCCCCGTCCCCGGCCTCGCCCACCACCTCGACGCCGTCGGCCATCTCGAGGTAGCGGCGAAGCCCCTGTCGGACGAGGGAGTGATCGTCGGCGATGATGACGCGGATCCCCACGGGTCTTCGGCGGGGATTCTAGTGAAGATTGCTTGGATTGCCCAAAAGGGCATCAGAACACGAAGTACCACGTAACGAACAGGACGGTCATCACCCCGAGCCCCGCGGCCGACGCCGCCACCATCACGGTGTGGACCCCCGGCCGCCGCTCCGCCCACAGCGCCGGCGCCCACACGAGCGGGAACAGCGGCAGGAGGAAGCGGGGGAGCGACATGAACGGGCGCGGGGCGAAGATGAACGACAGCGGGACGATCAGGCTGACCCACGTGTAGACCGCGTAGGAGAGCCGGGCCCGCACCGCCACCCAGAGCGCGGCGACGAGCGCGGGGGCCACGAGCAGCCAGTCCATCAGGTGGTAGCCGCCCGGGTACTGGCCGATCCAGCGGAAGGCCTCCTTGGTCCCGAGCCACAGCGTGACCCAGGGCAGCTCGAACTCGCGCTGCCAGCTCGCCTGCTGGGTGAGCGGCGCGAGCGGCTCGCGGGCGAGCTTCCACCAGAAGAGCAGGTAGGCGCCGGTGCCGGCGACGGTGAGCAGCGCCGCGCCGGCCGGCCGCCACATCCGGCGGGCCCACCAGCCGAGGCGGGAGGCCGGTCCCGGCGTCTCCGCGTCGCCGCTCATCCTCCGCTCCCACGCCTGATGCACGCCTTCGAAGAGGAGCGCGAGGCCGACGACGGCCCCGAGGTTGCGCGTCAGCGCGGCGCCGCTGCCGGCGAGCCCCGCAAGGAGCCATCGATGCCGGCGCGCGGCCAGGAACGCGAGCAGCACGAGCAACAGGAACAGCGACTCGGTGTACGGCGCCAGGAAGAAGTAGGCGGTCGGCAGCAGCGCGAGGTAGAGCGTCGACCGGCGCGCGACGGTTTCGCCCCACTCGATGTCGGTCAGCACGTACAGCGCGACGAGGGCGCCGAGGAACGCGAGGTTCGAGATGAGCAGAGCCGCCGCGAGCGGGTGGCCGCCGAGGAGGTACGAGAGGCCGCGGATCGCCATCGGGTACAGCGGGAAGAACACCGCGTTGCCGCTGGTGACGTCCGGTACCTCCGGAACGTAGCCCTCGCCCGCGATGCCGAGGAGCCACAGGCCGTCGAACCGCTCCCACGCGGTGACGAGGTTGTGCCACCCGGGCGTGATCGGCGCGGTGTCCCAGCCGATGGCGGACAGCGGCGGGTTCGGGCCCGAGGGGAGCAGGGCGGTCGCGAGCACCGCGACGACGGCCAGCCCGATGCGCACCCCGAGGAAGACGAGGAGCGCGTGCGTGAGGGCCCGCCGGAGACGGTCGCTCGCGGGAGCGGTTCGCGGCTGCGTTTCCGGCGCGGCCTCGGTCTTCACGCGATCGCCTCGGCGGCGGGCTCGGGGGTCTGCTGCTGCCGGGGCTCGGCGGGCTGCGCGAACCGCCGGACCCACAAAAGGAGCGCCGCGATCAGCACCGCGGCCCGCGCCAGCAGCGCGAGCTCGAACGCGCCGAGCGGCAGCCCTCCGTACCCGTCGAGCTGCGCGAAGTACTGGAAGCGCGTCACGAACACCGCGACCTCGGCGGCCGAGAACGCGACGAAGAGCCGAAGGTCGGGGAGCACGAGCGCGAACCACGGGAGCAGCCACAGGCTGAACTGCGGCGAGTACACCTTCCCGGTGAGCAGGAACGCCACGATGAGCGGGAACCCGAACGTCCACAGCGGGAAGTCCGGCCGGCGGCGCCACGCGACGAGGAGAAGCACCGTCGACAGCGCGACGAACGCGATCGCCGACAGGAGGTTGACCGCCGCGGTCGTGTCCGGGAACCCGAGGTGCCGCTGCGTGAGGAGCCACAGGCTGTCCCAGTCGGCCGGCCGCTCGGTGTTGAACCGGAAGAACTCCGACCACCGCCCGTCGGGCGCGAAGAGCGCGACCGGAAGGTTGACCGCGAGCCACGTGAGGAAGCCCGCGCCCACGAGAAGTCCGGCCCGTTCCGGTCTCCGCTCCCGGAGCCGCTGCAGCGCGAACGGCGCGAGCAGGAGGGCTGGGTAGAGCTTCGCCGCCGCCCCGAGCCCGAGGAGGATGCCCGCCGGCCCATCGCGTTTCCGCAGGAACGCGAACGTCGCGAGCGTCGCCAACGCCACCGGGATCAGGTCCCAGTTCACGAACGAGTAGATGAGCAAGGTAGGAGCCGCCGCGAACAGGAGCGCCCGCTCACCCGCCATCCGAGAGAGGGCCCACGAGGTGACGAGCGCGAACCCGCCGAGGAGCAGCGCGTTCCAGTTGAAGAACGAGGCGTAGGACCTCGCCGGGATCCCCGTCAGCGCCATCGTGAACCCGGTCAGCACCGGGTACTCGTTCGTGTGCTCGAAGTACGGCACGAGGTGCTGATCGATCCCCTCCGCCGAGTACAGCGCCGCCACATCCGAGTAGCAGAGCCGCGTGTACTGCCGCCCGTCGTTCCACGGCCCCAGACAGGGAGACTTGACCAGCCACCCCAGAGCCAGCGTGACGAACGTGGCCCCAAGCACCAGGAAGAGCCCCGAGCGCCGCGTATCGCGATCCACGGAGGGATTATCGGGCAGCGGGGCGCTCAGGGCCCGCCTACGGCACCTGCGGCTGACAGCTGGGGAACGGATCTCCACCGAGTTCGGGGTAGAGGTGAGTGCCTCCGTTCTCGATGACGTCGTCGTGGGGAATCTCGACG
>DASWKG010000082.1:0-2393 GCA_036396755.1 Actinomycetota bacterium | reverse complement strand
TGCGAGCTTCAGCCGTACCCCTTCACCACCCCCACCCCCGCGCGCGAGCCGACGTCGCTCGACGGTGTGTACGAGCGACCGGTGACCGAGGCGATCGCCGGGCCGCCCGGGAAGTGCACCCGATGCCCTCCGTACCGGATGGAGCTGGGGCAGGTGAACTACCTGGTCTTCGATCGGGGCGTGTTCCGGGTAGTGCACGAGCCCGGCGAGTGGAGGAACGTCGGCCACGCCGAGGTGGACGCCGACACCGTCACGCTGTTCAACGACCCGAACTGCACCTCCACTCGTGGGACCTATCGGTGGCGCCTCGCGGGCGACGTGCTCACGCTGGAGGTCGTGGAGGACGACTGCGCCTTCGGCGGGCTTCGTTCCCGCTACCTGACGGCCACGACGTGGACCCGGAGCGGTGCATGAGCATCACCGAAGCCGCGGTCGAGCGGTGGATCGACGCCTACGTGAAGGCTTGGCGCTCGAACGACCCCGAGGAGATCACGGCGCTGTTCTCCGAGGGCGCGCGCTACTTCACCGCGCCCTACCGCGAGCCGTGGAACGGGCAGGCCACGATCCTCGAGGAGTGGCTCGGCCGCAAGGACGCGCAGGGCGACTGGTCGTTCCGGTACGAGGTGCTCGGGATCGACGGCGATCGCGCCTTCGTCCGGGGATGGACCCACTACGAGACCGACTTCGACTACAGCAACCTGTGGGTCATCCGGCTCGACGGCGACGGCCGCGCCTCGGAGTTCATCGAGTGGTGGATGGCAGAGGAAGGCACCGCATAGGTGGCCGGGCCCGCCCAGCCCCTCAGCGGTTGACGGCCTGGGCCCCGCACATCCCCGGCGTGGAGCAGGGGGAGTTCCCGATGACCGTCAGCTTCGGGTTGCCCTTGCTGTCGCGGGACAGCCGGAAGCTCGCCCACGCGGTGTTGTTGGCCGTATCGGTCTCGAGGAAGCGCCCCTCCGGGTTCGCCGTGCTCACCAGGTAGTAGGCGCCCGCCGAGGCCCCGGTGATGTCGATCTGCTGCCCCTCGGTGGACTGGTGGTACTGGTCGACCCACCCCGGCTGGATCCCCTGGTAGCTGCCTTCGCAGGCGAAGTAGACACGCTCGGTGGTGGGCGCGTTGTCGTCCAGCTTGTACCAATCGATCAGGCAGAACGTCGTCTTGATCGACTGGGACTCCCCCCGGTCGTTCACGAGCGGGGCGCCCCAGCTGCCCCCGGTTCCGTCGTCGAGGGCGGGCCGGACCTCGAAGAGCGCGACGTCGCCGATGTGCCAGTGGTTGTGCGCCTCGTGGAACGCGAAGGTGCTCACGACCTGCTCGTGGGCCACGTTGCCGTCCGCATCGAGGATCTCCTGCACCGCGTTCGTCACGGTGGTGCCGTCGGTCACCTCGTTCTCGGGCCGCATCCGCCAGTCACCGGTCCCCAGGTTGGCGATCCCGTTCGAGAACCTGAGGATCTCCCGCCGCTGCTGGTTCTGGACGCCGAGGTGCTTGGGGACCACGGTCTGCAGGTCCGGATACCGCCCGGCGGTGGCGCTTCCCTTGGGGGCGGCCACGACCGGAGCGGAGAGCACGAACATGGGAACGAACGACGCGACAAGCAGCTTCCTCATCGACACGGTCCTCCTCCCGTCTCCATCGGACCAGGATGTTACGGTACCGTCAGCCGGACCGCGCGGACGCCCCACTCGCTCCAGTCGGGGTGGTCGCCCTCGGCGACGAGCTGCACGTAGTTGGCCGCGTCGTCGTCGAGCATCGCGTCGGGGATCACGAACGAGAGCCCCGCGGTCCACTCTCCCGGCGGCCCGGGGTCGAGCACGGCGAGCCGCTCCCAGTTCACCCACACCTCGACCTCGCCGTCACCGACGTCGTAGGCCTCGAGCTCGAGGACCCGGTCGCCGTCGAGCCCACCCGCGCGATAGAAGACCTCCTTCGGGTGGCTGGTGTCGGACCCCGGCACGTTGCCGAGCTCGGCGGGGTCGCCCAGCTTCACCGGCAGGGCCGGGGACTGCACCGGGTTCACGGGGATGGACGCGAGCTCGCCCCAGTGGCCGTCGGGCGTGGTGCCGAAGTCGTAGAGGCTTCCTCCCAGGAGCCCGTGCTCGCGCACCGCGTGGACGAACCCGCGGGCCTCAGCGCGAGACGAGTCACCGGCGAGGCCGCCGATCGCGTGGATGGGAACGCGCGGCATCCCGGTCTGCTTCCGGATGATCGTCACGTTGCGACGCGTGTAGTCGCGGGCGTCCTCCTCGGTCTCGGTTCGGTAGCTGTAGTACCCCATCGGCAGGAACACGTCGTAGATCGCGGCCAGCTCCTCGTAGGGGAAGCCCGGCCAGTAGTCGGGCTGGAGGTTCATGCCGCGCGGCGACGGGATGATCGCGCCGAGCGGATAGCC
>DASWKG010000081.1:0-10556 GCA_036396755.1 Actinomycetota bacterium | reverse complement strand
GAGCGCGTCGTGGGGGAGGGCGCAGGCTTTGTGCAACTGCACAAAGGTTGTGGGCGCTCTCGGGGCGAATCCAATGACACAGAAGGGCTTCTTCCGCTTCTTCCGCTCTCGCAAGGAGGACTCACCATGCGCAAGGCACTGACCGTCGGTTTGGCTGCCCTCGTCTTGGGGGCGATCGTCGCCCCGGCGGCCGCCGTGCTCCCCGCCGTGGGGGCGATCAGCAAGAAGAACATGGACTGGAAGTGGAACGTCGAGGCCGACATCGGCAGCGACATCGAGTTCCTCGAGCGGAAGCTCCCCGACGGCAGCCTGAAGCGCTACGCGATCGTGGGCGACATGGGCCACGGGTTCAACATCATCGACATCACCAACCCCGACCTGCCCCTGCCCGTCGGCGCGTTCGTCGACCCCGGCTTCAACTGGGAGGGCGACGTGCAGGTGAACCCCCGCCGCAACCTCGTGGTCCTGGCGGTGGAGTTCCCCGGGATCACGGTGGAGCACAGCGGCGGCGACGGCATCGCGATCGTCGACATCAGCAACCTCCAGCAGCCGACGCTGCTGAGCGTCGTCGACGACGTGGAGGGCGCGCACAACGTCACGATCATCGACGACCGCTACATCTACACCGAGCTGCCGACCTACATCATCGACTACACCAACGCGAGCAACCCGATCAACCTCGGGAAGAGCAACACGGTCTGCGGCCACGACATCACCGTCAACCCGAACAACCCGACGCGCGCCTACACCGCGTGCGACTTCTCGCTGAAGTCCCAGATCCTCGACATCACCGACCCGGCGAAGCCGCTGGTCATCTCCGAGATCCGGGACACGAAGCTGGAGATCCACCACCAGGCCGACCCCTCGCCCGACAGCTCCCTGCTGGTCCTCACCGACGAGCGGGGCGGCGGGCTCACGAACGAGACCTGCCCGGGCGGCGGCGCCCACATCTACGACATCAGCGGCAAGTACATCCCGGGCGCCAGCGAGTCCAACCCGAGGAAGATGGGGACGTGGTTCGCCCCCTTCTACAGCATGACGGGCGGGCCCACCGCGCAGCAGCAGTGGGGGAACTGCACGATCCACGTGATGACCTTCCAGGCCGAGCGCTGGCTCACCACCTTCGGCTACTACTCCGCGGGCAGCTGGGTGGTGGACTTCCAGGAGGCCACCAAGCCGAGCGGCGGCGAGTACACCGAGTACAAGGGCACCTCGTTCGGCGGGCCGACCACCTGGGGCAACACGATGGGGAACTTCCTCCCCGAGGGCGCGGAGACGTGGTCGACCAAGTGGACCCGCTTCGACGACCCGCTGTTCGACCGCTACATCTTCACCCAGGACATCACGCGCGGGATGGACGTCTTCTACTACACGGGGCCGATGCCGAAGAAGATCGCCCGGCTGACCGTCGACGAGGTGGCGACCGGCGGCGACGTGAGCGGCGTCCTCGACCGCTACGCGGTCTGGACCTACGCGGGCTACGTCAACAAGCCCCTGGCCGGCAAGACGCTCAGCGTGAGCGCCGACGGCGGCCCGAGCGTCGAGGCCATCTCGGGCGCCGACGGCTCCTTCTCGGCCGACCTGAACCTGGCCCCGGGCGCGCACGAGGTCACGGTCACCTGGACCGACGCCTCCGGCGTCTACCAGACCACCGAGGTGACGCAGACGGTCAGCTCGTAGCTCCGCACGACCGGTGGACGGCGCCTCCCTCGGGGGGGCGCCGTTCACTTTGTGCAGTTGCACGAAGGAGGCGGCCCTGCCGGCGGCGAACCTCTCGCTGAGGCATCGACCGTTCGCACAGGAGGTTCGAGGATGATCCGTAGGACCACCACCGTCGGGCTCGCCGGGCTGCTCGTCTGGGCGCTCGCCGCCGGCCCCTCCGGCGCCGTGATCCCCGCCGTCGGCGCGATCAGCAAGAAGAACATGGAGTGGGTCTTCAACGTCGAGTCCGGCGTCGGGGGCGACATCGAGTTCTACGAGACCAAGCTCGGCGACGGCACCCTGAAGCGCTACGCGATCTACACCTCCATGGCGAACGGCTTCAACATCGTCGACATCACCAACCCGACGCTCCCGGTGCTCACGGGCGTGTTCGTCGACCCCGGGCTCAACTGGCAGGGCGACGTGCAGGTCGACCCGGTCCGCAAGATCGTCGTGCTCGCCACGCAGGGCCCCGGCGCGACCGTCGGGCACGGCGGCAGCGACGGTCTGGCCTTCGTGAGCATCGAGAACCCGGCGATGCCGACGCTCCTGGGCGTCGCGAACGGCCTCGGTGGGGCCGCGCACAACTCGACGATCATCGGCGACAACGTGGTCTACACGACCGGCGGGGCCCAGATGGTCGACTACACGAACCCGGCCGCCCCGACCGTGGCGGCGATCCCCGGGATGTGCGGCGGCCACGACATCACGGTGGACCCGAACAACCCCGATATCGCCTTCAACGCGTGCGGCAGCACCAACACCGAGGTGTGGGACGTCTCGAACCCGCGCCTGCCGGTGAAGATCTCCACGATCCGCGACACGAAGATCTCGATCGCGCACCAGGCCGACCCCTCGCCCGACTCGAAGCTGCTCTACATCACCGACGAGCGCGGTGGCGGCCTCACCAATACGAGCGCGCCCGGCGGCGGGATCCACGTGTGGGACATCAGCGGGAAGTACAAGGAGGGGGCGAGCCTCGAGAACCCGATCAAGGTCGGTGCGTGGTGGCCGCCGTTCAACGGCGTGGCCACGAGCCCGACGTCCTCCGGTGTCTGGGGCAACCTGACCGCCCACAACATGACCTTCCAGGCCGAGCGCTTCCTGCTGTCGGTCGGGTGGTACACGATGGGCACCTGGGTGGCCGACCTCCAGTTCCCGACCAACAACACCGGCCCGTACCAGGAGTGGAGCGGGACGCATCCGAACAACGGCGGCCCGACCACCTGGGGGAACACCCAGGGCAACTTCCTGCCCGAGGGCGCGGAGACCTGGTCCTCGAAGTGGACCCGGTTCGACGACCCGGTGTTCGACCGCTACATCTTCACGAGCGACATCAGCCGAGGGATGGACGTCTTCCGGTACACGGGCGCCATGCCGCAGAAGGTCGCGCGGCTGTCGGTTTCCGACGCGGCGACCGAGGGCGACGTCACGGGCGTGCTCGACCGCTACGCGGTCTGGACCTACGAGGGCTTCGTCAACAGGCCGCTCGCGGGCAAGACGCTGACCGTGAAGGTCGACGGCGGGGCGAGCGTTGAGGCGGTCTCGGCCGCCGACGGCTCGTTCTCGGCCGACCTGAACCTCGCGCCGGGGACCCACGACGTGACGGTCACCTGGTCCGACGCCTCCGGCGTCTACCAGACGACCTCGGTCAGCCAGACCATCACGGCGTAGCCCAGCCGCCCAACCCAACCCGTTCTGTTGACACCAGGCCTCGCTCTCCGAGGCTGAGTGTCAATAGAACGGGGAAGGGGGCTCGCCGTGTGCGGTCCGCCCGGGTATACATGGGCGGTGGCCGAGGCGGAGATCCTCGAGGTGGACGGGCGCGAGGTGCGGGTCACCAACCCCGACAAGGTGCTCTTCCCGGGGCCCGGCGTCACCAAGCTCGAGCTGGTGCGGTACTACCTGGCGGTCGCCGACGGGGCGCTGATCGGCTGCGGAGAGCGGCCGACGGTGCTCCACCGCTGGCCGAACGGCATCGAGGACGAGGACTTCTACCAGAAGCGCGTGCCGAAGGCGCGGCCCGACTGGATCGAGACGGCCGTCATCAAGTTCCCGAGCGGCCGCACGGCCGAGGAGATCGTGCCGGTCGACGCGGCGCACCTCGCGTGGATGGCGAACCTCGCCTGCCTCGACATCAACCCGTGGCCCGTCCGGCACGACGACGTCGACCATCCCGACGAGCTGCGCGTCGACCTCGACCCCACGCCGGGCATCCCGTGGGAGCACGTCCGCGAGGTGACGTTGGTCGCCCGGGACGTGCTCGAGGAGCACGGCCTCGTCGGCTGGCCGAAGACGTCGGGCAAGCGCGGGATGCACGTCAACGTGCGCATCGAGCGCCGGTGGGGGTTCACGACCGTGCGCCGCGCGGCCCTGGCGTTCGCGCGCGAGGTGGAGCGCCGGACCGACCTCGCCACGACGGCGTGGTGGAAGGAGGAGCGGACGGGTGTCTTCGTCGACTACAACCAGAACGCGCGCGACCGCACGGTCGCGTCGGCCTACTCGGTTCGCCCGGTCCCCGACGCCCGCGTCTCGACGCCGATCACGTGGGACGACGTGCCGGGCGTCGAGCCCGAGGCGTTCACGATCCGCACGGTGCCCGAGCGGTTCGCGAGGATCGGCGACCCCGGCGACGGCATCGACGAGGCGGTGGGCTCGCTCGACTCCCTGCTCGACCTCGCCGACCGCGATGAGCAGGAGGGCCTCGGCGACGCTCCCTGGCCCCCCAACTTCCCCAAGGGCGAGCGAGAGCCCACCCGCGCCCCGCCCTCGAAGCTCAAGAAGCCCGCCGCGAAGCCGTCCGCGAAGCGCCGCAAGCGATAGCGGCCCCGCTGAGTCACACCATCTGGTCGGTCGTGCACTCCGCGGGCGACTTGTCGTCGCGCCAGCGGATGAAGGTGCTGCCGTGGCGGAACCGGCCGGCGGTCACGTGGTCGTAGGCGACCTCGCAGACGAGGACCGGGTCGAGCGACACGAACTCGTGCTCCTCCTGGCGCCAGCGGCTGACCCCGCCGGGGCCCAGGTCGAAGCCGCCGCCGCCCTCGTGCGGCTTCACGAGCGTCAGCAGGTCGCGCCGCTCCTTCGCCCGGAACGAGGATGTGAAACCGACGAACCGCAGGGTGCCGTCGGGCTCGTGGAGGCCGAGCAGCAGCGATCCGACGCCGTCGCCCGTCTTCGAGAGGCGATAGCCGGCCACCACGCAGTCGGCGGTCATCTTCCGCTTCACCTTCACCCACTCGCGGCGGCCCGGCCGGTACGGCTGGTCCTCGCGCTTGGCGACGACGCCGTCGAGCCCGGCCGCCTCGAGCTCGGCGACCCAGCGCTCGGCCTGCTCGGGGTCGCGCGAGAGGGGGGTGAGGAGCACCGCGGGGCCCGGCTCCAGCACGCGCTCCAGGGTGCTGGGCCGCTTCCGCAGGGCCTTCGTGAGGCGCTTCCATCGCTCCGCGAGCGGCTCCCCCCGCAGGTCGCGGCCGTCCTCGGCGAGCAGGTCGAACGCCACGTAGGTCGCCGGGATCTCCTCGGCGAGCATCCGGACGCGGGAGTCGGCCGGGTGGATCCGGAGCTGGAGCGAGTCGAACGCGATGCGGCCTTCCACGGGGACGACGATCTCGCCGTCGGTGACCACGCCGGCGGGGAGCGCCTTCCGCAGGGCCTCGACCAGCTCGGGGAAGTAGCGATGGAGCGGCCGCTCGCCGCGGCTCCCGATGTGGACGTCGTCGCCGTCGCGGAAGACGACCGCGCGGAAGCCGTCCCACTTCGGCTCGTACCGCCACCTGGGCCCGCGCGGGACGTCGGGCTCCGACTTCGCGAGCATCGGCTTCAGCGGCGGCGAGAACGGAAGGCTCACTCGCCTCACCCTATCGGGAGCGGCGGCCGGACGGAGGGTCAGGCGGTCGCGTACGCGAGCGTCACGATGTCGACGCTGTTCGTCCCCGGCTGCTGGTTGGCGGGGTCGCTCGGGTCCGAGGCGTACTGCGCGCGCCCCGTCGCGAACACGGTGCTGCCGTCGGGGGCGATCGCCACCGCGTCGATGAACACGTTCTCGTCGGCCGTGTGGACGCCGTTGTACCGCGCGGACCACGCCACCGTCCCGGCCTCGGTGTAGGCGCGGACGACGCCGAGGCCGGGAGCGCCGAACCCCGCGGCGCTCCAGCCGCCCGCGTACACCCGGCTGCCGTCGGGGCTCACGACGACGTCGCCGCCGCCCTCGAAGGCGAGCGCGGGGTTGTCGTCGCGGTGAGACCACACGAGGTGGCCGTCGGCGGTGTCGAAGGCGACCGTCACGAGGTCGGTGTTCAGCTCGTGCCCGGTGCCGCGGCTCGAGCCGGTGAGGTAGATGCGATCGCCCGACGGCGACAGGGCGTGGGCGAAGGGGACGTCGAGGCCGGGGTTGGGCGCCGCGTAGGTGGCCTCCCAGCGCCGGGTGCCGGTGGCCGCGTCGTAGGCCACGGTGGCGTAGTCCCAGTTCGGCAGGAGCAGGCCGCCGCCGGTCGTGAAGTGCTTCGACCCGGTGGCGTACACGGTGTCGCCGTCGGGGCTCAGCGCGATCCAGTAGGCGTAGCCCTTCTGGTCGGTGGCGGACCAGAGCAGCGTGCCGGGCTCGGGCTCTCCCTCGACCGCCTCGCCCGCGCGGTAGGCGAGCGTGGCCCAGGTGGTGCCGGCCGCGCCGGTGACGTACACGGTCTTCCCGTCGGGGCTGACGACCGGCGAGATGCCGGCGTCCTCGCCCGCGCCCGGCAGCAGCGAGAACCGGGAGACCCAGGCCTCCTCGCCGCTGTCGGCGCGGTAGGCGATCGTCGCGAAGTCCATGTTCTCGAAGCCGATGCCGCTCTTGCCGGTGACGTAGACCCATTCGCCGTCGGGGCTGACGGCGACGCCGTACGCGGCGTCGTCGCCCTCGTCGGGCCCTTCGTAGGTGGCGTCCCACAGCAGGTCGCCGGTGGCCGCGTCGAGCGCGATCGTCGCGTAGTCGCTTCCCTCGCCGACGGGGTTCATGTGCACCCAGCCGGTGATGTAGAGGCGGGTCTTGTCGGGGGACAGGACCATGCTCTGGGGGATGTCGTGCTCGTCGCCGGGCCCGTCGTAGCGGCTGAGCCAGCGCTGCGCACCGGTCGCCGCGTCGTAGGCGATCGTCGCGAAGTCGTAGTGGTCCTTCTGGTCGGCCCACGACTGGCCGGTGACGTAGACGAGCGTGCCGTCGGTCACCGTGTCGAAGGCCATGTCGATGCCCGTCGTCCCGTGCCCGCCCGGGTGGTCGTAGATGGCCACCCACCGCTCGCACCGGTCGTCGACGAGCGGGACCGGGGAGCAGGGGACCGTCTGGGCGCCCGCCCGGGCCGAGACCGCGCTCAGCGCGACGAGGAGCGCGAGGGCGGGGAGCGAGCGTCGCATACCGGTGTACTTCGCCCGCCCCTCGCCGAATCCTTTGGGCACCTGCACAGTCGGCCGGGTGCCGCGTCCGGGTGGGTGCCGGTTCCGGCCGCCGCTTCGTGCGCGTGCACAAAGGAGGCGGCGGGCCGGCGGCGAACCCAGCCCGCATGCTTCGGGTTCGGACGCTCATGTCGGCGCTCCTGGCCGCCGCGCTGCTCCTGCCCGCGACGCCCGCCGCGGCCGCCGACGGGGGGCGCCTCTTCGACCGGGCGGCCCTCCCCACGAAGATCTCGCCGCGCGCGTCCGTGCTCGCGGACCTCGACGAGGATGGGACCGCCGACCTCGTCTCGGCGGTGGGGCTCGAGACGAACCAGACCACGCAGGGCTTCTCGGTGATGCTCGGCCGCCCGGGCGGTGGCTTCGACCCGGCCGCGCGCGTCCTCACGGGCGCCATGCCGGAGAGCTTCCAGGTGCTGGACCTGGGCGACGACGGCCACCTCGACGTGGTGGCGGTGACCGAGGGGGCCTCGCGATCGGCGGTGGTGCTCGAGGGCGACGGCAGCGGCGACCTGGGCCCGCCGCAGAGCCTCGGGCTGCCCGCCTTCCAGGAGCTGGCGGTCGGGCGGTTCGCCGGTGGCGCCCTGCCCGGCGCCGCGATCGCGACCGCGGAGGGGCTGGTGCTGCTCCGGCAGGGCGCGACGGGGTTCGCCGCGGACCGCGTCCTGGCCCCCGGGCCGGTTGCCGCTCTGCTGGCCGCCGACCTCGACGGCGACGGGCTGGACGAGCTGGTCGCCGCCGACCCGCAGGGGGCCATCACCCTCTACCGGGGCCTGGAGCCGGCCGCGACCGCCGGCCTTCCGGGCGTGTTCGCGCTCCATGCGGTGGGGGCCGGCCCCGCGGCCCGCCTCCTCGCCATCTCGCAGTCGCAGGTCGACCTGCTCGACGCCGATCTCAGGGTCGTGCGTTCCATCCCCGCGTCCGACGCCGAGACCGCCGCCGCGGGAGATCTGGACCAGGACGGGCTCCTCGACGTCGTGATCGCCGACGGGCTCTCGGCGATCGTCCACCGGGGGAGCGGGGGCCAGCCCCGCGTGGTCCCGCTGGGTGCCGAGGCCGCCGGTCTGCTCGTGGCCGACGCCGGGGCCGATGGGCACCTCGACGTGCTCGCGGTGGAGCCGGCCGCCTCGATCGTCGAGGTGATCGAGGGAGACGGCGCCGGAGGGTTCCCCGGCCTCCGTACGTCGGTCCCCACCCTGTACGAGGCCACCGACATGGCGGCGGCGGACTTCGACGAGGATGGCAACGTCGACTTCGTGGCCTCGGAGGTTGAGTGGAGCCTCCCGAACCTGCACTTCGCGCGCGTCTATCGCGGCAACGGGCGCGGCGGGTTCGCGCCGGGCGCCGAGCTGGCGACCGACGGGCAGCCGGCGGGCCTCGCGGTGGGCGACTTCAACGCCGACGGCCACGCCGACGTCGCGGTGGGGGACTTCCAGCTCGGCGTGAGCCAGTTCCTCGGCAACGGGGACGGCACGTTCCTGCCGCGCGTGGTGCTGACGCCGTGCCGCCTCGTCACCGCGGTGGTCGCGGCGGATCTCGACGACGACGGCGACGACGACCTGGCCGCCGTCTGCCGGGCCTCGTTCTACCCGGGCTTCGTCGCCGTGCTTCCGGGGTCTCCCGCGGGGCTCCTCCCGGCGTTCCAGCCGCTGCCGTCCACCGTGGGCGGCGACGCGTTCACGATCGACGCCGGCGACCTGAACGGCGACGGGATGCTCGACCTGGTCGCCGGCTACGTGAGCGGCGCCCTCGTCTACTACCTGGGTGGGGCGAACGGGCTGTTCGAGGGCTTCCGAACCGTCTCCGCGGAGAGGTTCGACGGGTTCGACGTCGGCGACCTCGACGGCGACGCGCGCGCCGAGGTGGTGGTCACGTACTCCGGCGACGACCGGGCGCAGGTGCTCCGGGCGACGCCCGCCGGCGACCTGCTTCCCGCCGAGTCGGTCTCGACCTTCGACACCCCCTACGACGTGCGGATCGCCGACCTCGACGGCGACGGCTTCCGCGACCTGGTGATGGGGCACGGCCCGAACGCGGTCTCGGTCACGCCCGGGACGGCCGCGGGTCTCGGTGAGCCGGCCGCCTACGCGGTGCAGAACCCGGTGTGGGGCGACCTCGCGGTGGCCGACGCCGACGAGGACGGCCGCCTCGACGTGCTCGGAGCGGGACCGACGACGGTCCAGGTCCTCCTCGCGCGAGCGTCCTGAGGGGGTTGCGGCCGCCGGCGAGCATCTGACCGGTTCGCCCGACTCTTTGGGGGAGCTTGGTGCGGTTGCACAAAGGAGACCGGGGCGTTCTGGGCGAACCGTACGCGGAAGGACCGACGACTGGGGGACCGTGATGACTCGAACGATCCGCACGATCGCCGCGGCGGCGCTGGCCGCCGCCATCCTCGTACCGCTCCAGGCGGGCGCCTCGCGCGAGCCGGGGACCGGCTGGTACCGCGTGGCCTTCGACGGCCGCATCACCGAGGCCGGCCGGGCCGCGCTGATCGCGGCCGGAGGCACCGGCCTTCAGTACGTGCCGGCGAACACCTACCTCGTCTGGCTGGAGGGTTCCGAGGTCGAGCCCGCCCGAGCCGTCTCCTCCGTCGCCTCGGTGACCCGGGTCGGCGCCGTCGAGAAGGTGGCTCCGAAGCTGCGGAAGGAGACGGGCCCGGCGCTCGTGACCGCGGTCGTCCACGCCCCCGCCCTCGCCTCGGTCGAGCGCGCGCTCGAGGGGCTCGGCGACATCACGATCCCGGGCGCGGTGCAGCCCGGCCTCGGGCTCGCCGATGTCGTCGTGCTCGCGCCCCCGGGCGCGATCGCGCGGATCGCCGCCCTTCCCGAGGTGCTGCACGTGGGCACCGCCTCGCCCGGCCTGTTCACCGAGGACGAGGCCAGCGCCCAGATCCAGGCCGGGAACCTCAACGCGGCCGGCACGGCTCCGGCCGGGCCGGGCTACGAGGCCTGGCTGGCGTCGCGGGGCCTGAGCGGCTCGGGCGTTCGCATCGCGATCGTCGACACCGGGATCGACGGCAACCACCCCGACCTCATGGGGCGCATCGCGGCGACCGTGAACTACACGACGGCCGAGGTCATCGACTCCGGCGGGCACGGGACGCACGTGAGCGGCATCGTGGGCGGCAACGCCTCCGCGCTCCGCCCGGCCGGCGGGGTGAAGGACGGCAGCGGGTACCTGTACGGCCTCGGGGTTGCGCCGCAGGTGCAGTTCGTCGCGCAGAACGCGATCGCCACGACCCAGGGCGACTTCCCACCCTCCTACGGGCTCCAGCGCTACTCGCGCGACGCGGTCCGCAACGGCGCCGTCGCGTGGAACGCCTCGTGGCACACCGGTGAGGGCGCGGGCGTCGGCTACATCGAGAACGCCCGCGTGCTCGACATCATGAGCCGCGACGCCGACTGGGAGACCCCCGGCGCCGAGCCCAT
>DASWKG010000080.1:0-7663 GCA_036396755.1 Actinomycetota bacterium | reverse complement strand
CTGCTCGCGGCGGGCATCCCGATCGTGGAGAACCTCCGTGGCCTGAGCGGCCTCCCAGGATCCGGCTTCCGCTTCACCGCGGCGCCGCTGGCGGTGGTCGGAGGCGCCACCATGCCGGTCCGGGCGTTCGCCGAGGTTCCGGGCTGACGACCGAGCGCGAACCTACGGAAATGGGAACAGCCGAATGCGTGTGATGTTGTCGACGTCTACGGCCGGAGCGTGGCTATGACCGAGCACGCGGTGGTGATCGCCGGAGGAGGTCCGACAGGGCTGATGTTGGCGGGCGAGTTGGCCTTGGCGAAAGTCGACGTTGCCATCGTCGAGCGGCGCCCCAGCCAGGACCTCCCCGGCTCGCGCTCGGGCGGTCTGCACTCACGCACCATCGAGGTTCTCGATCAGCGCGGCATCGCCGATCGGTTCCTGTCGGAGGGGCAGGTGGCCCAGGTCGCAGGGTTCGCCTTCAACCGCTTGGACATCAGCGACTTTCCCACCCGGCACAACTACGGGCTCGGGCTGTGGCAGAAGCACATCGAGCGCATCTTGGCCGGCTGGGTCGACGAGCTGGCCGTGACGATCTATCGCGCCCGCGACGTGACGGGCTTCACGCAGGACGACAACGGCGTCGACGTCCACTTGTCAGACGGTGAGTCGATGCGGGCGGCATATCTCGTCGGGTGCGACGGAGGACGCAGTGTGGTCCGCAAGGCAGCCGGCATCGAGTTCCCGGGGTGGGACCCGACGACCAGCGCCCTGCTTGCCGAGGTCGAGGTGGCCGAGGAGCCGGAATTGGGCATCCGCCAGGACGAGGCGGGCACCCACTCCTTCGGCAGGGCGGAGTACGAGATCCGTGACGGCGAGGTCGTTTTCGCGGATGAGGGCCCGGTAGGGGTCATGGTGACCGAAAGACAACCCGCCCCCTCGACCGAACCGACGCTGCGTGATCTCAGCGAGGCGCTCATCACCGTCTACGGAACCGATTACGGGGTCCACAGTCCGACTTGGATCACCAGGTTCACCGATATGACCCGACAAGCCGCGTCCTACCGAGACCGTCGGGTGCTCCTGGCCGGCGACGCCGCACACGTGCATTCCCCGGCGGGAGGACAAGGGCTCAACACCGGCGTGCAGGATGCGGTGAACCTGGGATGGAAGCTGGCCCAGGTGGTCAAGGAGATATCGCCAGAAAGCCTCCTCGACACCTACCACGCAGAGCGTCATCCGGTCGCTGCCCGCGTGCTGCGCAACACGATGGCGCAAACCGCGCTCATGCGCCCCGCCGACGCGCGCCTCGAGGCCCTGCGCGAAACCGTTTCTGAGTTGCTGGCGATGGACGAGCCACGCAAACGGTTCGCCGGGATGATGTCGGGTCTGGACATCCATTACGACCTCGGCGAGGGACATCCGCTGCTCGGCCGGCGCATGCCCGACCTAGATCTCGTCACCGCCGATGGCCCGCTGCGCGTGTTCACGCTGCTGCACGATGCCCGGCCCGTGCTGCTCAACTTGGGTGAGCCCGGCGGCTTCGACATCACACCGTGGGCGGATCGGGTTCAGATGATCCATGCCAGATACGTTGGCCCGTGGGATCTTCCGGTAGTTGGCGCGGTCACTGCTCCAACTGCCGTGTTGATCCGGCCCGACGGACATGTGGCCTGGGTGGGAGACCGAACCCAGGTGGGGATCGCTGACGCGCTCACCACCTGGTTCGGACCGCCGGCTGCGACGTAGCACCGAGGGCGCGAACCAGCGACCCGGGGGATTCGCGCAAATGCGACCCCTTCGGTACTCCATCAACGTCACATCGGACGGGTGCTGCGATCATCGTGCAATCCCCGCGGACGAAGACTTGCACGGAGCTGGGTTCGATCGATGAGTACGAGCTGGAGCTCGGCTCGGGGGCAGTGGCGATGCGGTACGAGCCGAGAAGGTAGCCCAACGGACTAGGAACCGGCTTCGGCGATCCCCAGGAGCATCACCGCACGCTCGTAGCCGCTCCGCACCGCCTCGTATCCCACGACCACGAGCGATCCGTCCCCCCCGGCGAGGTCCGCCCGCATCGCCCGCTTCGTTCCGAGCGCGTCGAGCGTCACCCGATCGAGCGCGATGCGGGCCTCCTCGATGGCCGCGCGCACCTCGCGCTCCCCCGCCGGTGCGAGCGGGGCCGGCGCGGGAAGCAGCACCCGCGCGACCCGGCGTTCGAGCCGTCCGACATCGCATCCCTCGAGCCGATCGAGAGCGCTGGCCTCCGATCCCGTCGTCCGGAGACCGTCCCAGAGGAAGAGGTCGTCCTGAACGCCCTCGAAGCAGTTCGTCACGGAGGCGGCCTCGGCCACCGCGACGCGCAGGCGTGCGGTGGCCTCCTCGATGGCCGCGCGCTGACGCACGCCGCCGGCGGCGACCGTCGCCCCGAGCACGCCGGCGAGCGCGAGCGTCGCGACGAAGGCCCGGGGGCGAACCTGCCGGCGGAGGAGCCCGGTCACAGGAAGGGGCCCTCCGGCGTCTCGATCCGGGTGACACGCTCGGCCTCGATCGTCACGCGGCCCTCCGAGACACCGAGGGTGCCCGACACCCTCACCCAGGTTCCCGCGGCGGGCAGCGCGCCGACCACCATCACCCTCACCGAGCGAGCGTCCGCGGCGCAGCACACCATCGCGAGCCGCGAGATCGCGTGGTCCGCGTCCACCCGCCCCTCGACGGACACCTCACGGCCGGCCAGGAAGACGGCACCGACCTGCTGCTCGGCGAGCGCGACGTCGAGGACGGTCACGACTCCGCCGTCGCCGGCCAGCAAGGGGTTCTCGGCCTCGCCCAGGCGCCGGCTCAGGACGGCGTCGAACGCTCCTCGCGACTCGATGTCTCCGACCAGGTCGGGCGTCAGGCCGATGCCGGCGACGAGCGGGAGCAGCAGCACGGCGGCGGCGGGCCGGCCCATGGGAGCCCGCCCCCTCCAGGCGGCGACGAGCAGCAGCGCGCCGGCGGCGACCAGCCCGGGGAGGAACCACGGACGAACGAAGAGCCGTCCCCTCCCGGTGGCGACCGCCGCCACGAACCCGGCGGCCAGCAGCAGCGCGATCACACGCCCCGTCCGGCTCATGCGATCCCCCACGTCACCCACGCCGTCGACAGCACGAGCACCGACGGCACGACCACGGCCGCGTAGCCGACGAGCCACCGCCCGCCGAACTCCCGGCGATAGAGGGACGCCAGACGGAGATCCAGCATCGGGCCGAGCACCAGGAAGGCCAGCCGCCCAAGGCTCCCGACCGGGAGCGACGCCGCGACGAACGCGTCGGCCTGCGAGCAGATCGACATCACGAAGGCGAGCCCCATCATCACGACGGCCCCGATGAGCGGCTGCGCATCGAGCGCGCCGAAGAGGTCGGCGGGGAGCAGCCCCTTGATGGCTCCGGCCGCCAGCGCACCCAGCACGAGCACGGGTGCCGTCCGGGCGAGCTCCTCGCTCAGCGCCTGAGCGACGGGCGGCCGCCCGTCATCGTGGTCGTCGTGGGAGGAGCAGGTGGGGGCCGGCGACAGCCAGGCCGCGAGCATCGCCACCCCGAGACCGACGCCGATCCGGCCCACGACCATGCCGGGGGATCCGGGGAACGCGACGACCGTGGAGAGGATCACGATCGGGTTGGTGAGGGGCGCGCCGGCGACGAACCCGTTGACGACCGCCGAGGAGGCCCCCCCGGCGCCCAGCCGACGAGCCACCGGGACCAGGCCGCAGTCGCACAGCGGCAGGGCCACGCCGCTGAGCGGCGCGACGACCGCCGCGAGGGCCGGCCTGCGAACCGCCGCGGCGATCAGCCTGCGTCCGGCGCGGCCACGCAAGAGGGAGGCGAGCACGGCGCCGGCCAGCAGGAACGGCATCGATTCGGCGAGGAGGGCGACGAACGCCAGCGACACCTCGGTCAGCCGCTGGCCCGCCGCTCCGGGCAGGCGGGGCCCCACCGCCAGGACGACCGCCACGGCGCCCAGCGCGCCGAGCTTGAGCGCGGGTACCCGTGCCCGTACCCGCGGCCGCGTGGTCGCGGCCGGGCGCTCGAGGAGCGTGGACGCCATGCCGGATGTATCGGCCGTTCCGGACGCCCGGGTAAGCCAGGCGCGATCAGAGCCAGCCGCGGCGCTTGAAGACGAGGTACAGCGTCGTCGCCGAGACGGCCATCAGCCCCAGGGACCAGGCGTACCCGTAGCGCCACACCAGCTCGGGCATGTGACGGAAGTTCATCCCGTAGATGCCGGCGATCAGCGTGGGGACGAGGATGATCGCCGCCCACGACGTGAGCTGCTTCATGACGAGATTCAACCGGTTGCTCACCTGGGAGAGATGAGCCTCCAGCGCGGTGGTCAGCAGCTCGCGGACGCTGTCGACGAACTCGAGCGCTCGGATCACGTGGTCGCTCACATCCCGGTAGTACGCCTCGAGTCGTCGGGTCACGATGTCGGGCTCGGTCAACAGCATCGCGACCACCTCGCGCGCGGGCGATGCCGCCCGACGAACCCCCACGATGTGCTTTCGGAGCCGGAAGATGTGCTCCTGGATGTCCTCGGGGACGCGGTCGGCGAAGACCTGCTCCTGCGCATCGTCGGTCCGCTCCTCCAGCACGTCGATCAGGCGCAGGTAGTCGTCGACGATCTCGTCGAGGAGCGAGTAGAAGATCGCCCCCCCGCCCTCACGCACCAGGTCGGGGTGGCGGCGCAGCCGCTCGACCACGGGCCCGAGGTCAACCCCCTCCCCGAAGCGCAGCGAGACGAGGAACTTCGGCCCGACGAAGGCGTGCACCTCTCGCTCCACGAGGTCGTCGGCCTCGAGACGAAGCGTGTGCAGCACCACGAAGAAGTAGCCGTCGTACGGCTCGACCTTCGGGCGCTGTCCCTGCCGCTCCGCGTCCTCGATCGCGAGCGGGTGCAGCTCGAACTCCTGCTTGATGAGGGCGAGCTCGGAGGGATCGGGGTCCTCCAGATCGAGCCACACGAGCGAGCCTTCCTCGGGGAGGAGGTCGCTGATGCGGTCGGGGTCGAACCCCTCCTCGACGAGCTCGCCGTCTCGGTAGTGGCGGCAGGTCAGCACGGCCGCGCGAGCCTAGCGCACCCCCTGGATGCGCTCAACGGGCCGCGCGGACGACCACGCGCCGCTCCGGCCGCTCGGTCCCGACCCCCATCCGCTGGCCCAGCTCTCGCACCGGGACCGCACGGCACCGGACGCCGTAGGGTGCCAGGCGGGCCTGCACCTGGGCCACGTCCCCCGGAGAGGCCCCGCCCAGCCGGGCGACGATCGCGTCGGCGCCCGCGAGCCCCCCGCCGCGGGTCACCTCGACCTGCCAGAGCGCAACGCCACGGGCCCCCCACAGCTCCGGCAGGATGTCGGCGAGGTCGACCTCCAGCGGGCCGCGCGGGCCCGACACCATCGCTCGCCAGTCGACGCGCGACAGGTCCGGGAGGACGCGGGGAACGGTCCGGCCGCAGCCGGGACAGGCCTCCGTCGTGATGCCTCGCCGGGCGACCACGCCGGTCCGGTATCGGAGCAGCGCCGAGCCCCGCCAGTCGAGCGACGTGTAGACGAGCTCGCCGGCTTCGCCCTCCCCCACGCCCCGGCCCTCGCCGTCGACGACCTCGAGCAGCTCGAGGTCGGGATAGGTGTGGTAGCCGTGCGCGGCCTCGGCCTGACCCGGCGGCGCGGGGCAGTCCGCCCAGGCCACCCTCGCCTCCGGGATGCCCAGCAGGGTCGCGACCCCCGCGTCCGGAGCGCCCGCCGCGCGGAGCCGCGCCGTGAATCGCTCGCGCGCGCCGCGCATCCCGCCGATCGCCCAGAGCACCAGCACGCGCAGGCGGGCGAACGCCGCCGGGGGCGCTCCGCGCAGGAACCCGTCGGCGTACGCCGCCTGCGACGCGAGCACCGTCGCGCCCAGCCGCGCCATCCACACCGCGGCCTCGTGGGGCCGCACCGCCTCGCCGGCCCCGAGGTGCACCGCCCCGAGCCCCGCGCCCTGCGCTCCGTAATGGACGTGCCAGAAGGGCAGGTGGGGCCCGAACGGGAGGGTCGAGACCAGCACGTCCTGCCGGGTCACCCCCATCACGGCGAGGCTGCGCGCGCCCGCCTGCGACAGCGCCGACAGGTCGCGCATCGTGTAGCCGGCGAGCGGCCCGGGACCCGCGGGCAGGTGCAGGTGGACCGGCTTGAACTCCTCCGCAAGCAGGCGCTCGGCCGACTCGTCGCCGCGGACGAGCTTCTCTCGCGCCACCCGCCGGAGGACGTCGCGATGCGCCCACCGCTTCAGGCCGCGCTCGTCGGGCCGGAGCAGCGCGCGGAAGGGCCGGCTCGAGTCCTCCGGAACGGCGGCGAAGTCCTCGGCGGACGAGAGCGGCACCTGGTCGAGGTCGCGGAGCCGCCGGATGCGCTGGGGCTTGATGTCGTGGTCGTCGAAGAGCTTCCGGTAGAACGGGCTGAAGGGGTAGAGGTAGCGGGCTACCTGCTCGTGGAGCAGCGCTTCCTGGAGGCGGAGGTAGTCCCTCGGCGGCGTGCGATCCCAAGGCCGGGCCACGCGATCACCAGCCTTCGTACGTCAACCATCGTCCTCCCGGTGCGTCCGCGGCGGGCCGCCGCGTCGCCGGAACCTTACGCGAGCGCGCCGTCGCCCCGCAAACGTCTCGCCTACGATGGCTCGGTGCGCCGACCCGGTCTCCAGCTCCTGGTGGTGATCCTGCTGATCGGGGCCCTCGCGACCCTGCAGGCCCTCCGGCCCTTCCTCAGCTCGTCGGGCGACGGCGACGGAGGCTTCCCGCTCCCCCAGCCCGAGCCCTGTCTGGGCGCGGCGGCCGAGGCCGCGCCCCCGGGGATCGACGCGACGAGCGTCCGCGGCCTCGCGCGGGTCGTCGAGGGGCTGCGCGAGCTGCGGTTCGAGAAGGTGCCCCGGCCCACGCTGCTGCCGTCGGCCGAGTTCGAGCGGCGGGTGGCAGGCACCATCGAGTATCCCGAGGACGAGGCCGAGCGCGACGCGCGGGCGCTGGCCGCGCTCGGGGCGGCCGAGCCGGGCACCGACCTCCGCGGCGAGGTGGTCGAGCTGCTCGAGGGTCAGGTGGCCGGGTTCTACGACACCGACACGAAGGAGCTCGTCGTGCGCGCCGACGGCGCGGCCGACGGGCTCGACGCCGTCGAGCGAGTCACGCTCGCGCACGAGCTGGAGCACGCCCTCGCCGATCAGGCGCTCGGGCTCCCCGACCTCGACGACCCCGCCCCGGGCCGCGAGGACGCTTCGACCGCGACCCTCGCCCTGGTCGAGGGAGACGCCCAGCTCGTCACCGAGCTGTTCGTGTCCGTGGGGCTCAGCCTCGAGGAGCAGGTGTCGCTCGCGACCTCGGGGGCCTCCGGTGCCGGGCTCGACGAGGCCCCCTACTACCTGGCCCGCAGCCTGCTCTTCCCCTACGTCGAGGGGGCGGAGTTCGCCTGCGCGCTCTACGAGCGGGGCGGCTGGGAGGCCGTCGACCGGGCCCTCGCCGACCCGCCCACGACGACGGCGCAGGTCCTGTTCCCGTCGCGGTACTTCGCTCGTGAGGCGCCGGTGCCCCCGCGCGCCCCGGATGGGCTGCCGGCTGCGTGGCGCGCCACGGAGCCGCTGGCGTTCGGCGCGGCCGACCTGCTCTTCCTGTTCGAGGCGCCGGG
>DASWKG010000079.1:0-1719 GCA_036396755.1 Actinomycetota bacterium | reverse complement strand
CGCAGCACGAAGATCGCGGCCATCGCCAAGAAGAAGATGCTCATCGGGATTTCCGGACCGTTGAACACGCTGCCTCCTCGCCCTGCGGTTCAACCTACCGCCTAGTCCCCCGCCTGCAACATCTTGCGCAGGAACTGCCCCGTGTGGGAGCCTTTGACGCGCGCGACGACGTCGGGAGGCCCCGCCGCCAAGACCCGCCCGCCCGCGTCCCCCCCCTCGGGGCCCAAGTCGATCACCCAGTCGGCCGTCTTCACGACGTCGAGGTTGTGTTCGATCACGACGACGGTGTTGCCCTTGTCCACCAGCCGGTGCAACACCTCGAGGAGCAAGCGCACGTCCTCGAAGTGCAGCCCGGTCGTCGGCTCGTCCAGGATGTAGAGGGTTCGGCCGGTATCCCGCTTCGCCAGCTCGGTGGCGAGCTTGACGCGCTGGGCCTCGCCCCCCGATAGCGTCGTGGCCGACTGGCCGAGGTGGATGTACCCGAGTCCTACGTCGTTCAACAATTCGAGTTTCGACCTGAGACGCGGCTGGTGCTCGAAGAAGTCCAGTGCGTCCGCCACCGTTAGGTCGAGCACGTCGGCGATCGACTTTCCTTTATAACGCACCTCGAGGGTCTCGCGGTTGTAGCGCCGGCCCTTGCAGACTTCGCACGGGACGTACACGTCGGGGAGAAAGTGCATCTCGACCTTGACGAGCCCGTCGCCCTGGCAGGCCTCGCACCGGCCGCCCTTCACGTTGAAGGAGAAGCGCCCCGGTCCGTAGCCGCGCAGCTTCGATTCGGGCAGATAGGTGAACAGCTCCCGGATCGGCGTGAACAGCCCCGTGTACGTGGCGGGGTTCGAGCGGGGCGTCCGCCCGATCGGGCTCTGGTCGATGTCGATCACCTTGTCGATGTGGTCCAGGCCCTCGATCCGGTCATGGGCTCCGGGGACGACTTTGGCGCGGTAGAAGTGCCGGGCCAACGCCTGGTACAGGATGTCCGTGACGAGCGTGGACTTCCCCGATCCCGAGACGCCCGTCACGGCGACGAACAACCCCAGCGGAAACTCGACCGTCAGGCCCTTCAGGTTGTGCTGTCTCGCCCCCACCACCCGCAGCAGGCGATCGTCGGCCGCCGCGCGGCGGCGGGACGGCGGGGGAACGGGGATGCGCAGCTCGCCGCGCAGGTAGCGGGCGGTGAGGGAGTCGCGGTGCCGCACAACGTCGGCCAGCGGCCCCACGGCGACCACCTCGCCGCCGTGCCGCCCCGCGCGGGGGCCGAGGTCCACGACGTGGTCGGCGGCCCGGATCGTCTCTTCGTCGTGCTCGACCACCAGCACGGTGTTCCCGAGGTCCCGCAGCTCCTTGAGCGTCGCGAGGAGCCGCGCGTTGTCCCGCTGGTGCAGGCCGATGGACGGCTCGTCGAGGATGTAGAGCACGCCCACGAGCCGGCTCCCGATCTGGGTCGCGAGGCGAATCCGCTGCGCTTCGCCGCCCGACAGGGAAGCGGCGGAGCGGTCGAGCGTGAGGTAGTCGAGGCCGACGTCGGCGAGAAAACGCAGCCGGTCGACGACCTCCTTGAGGATCGGCCGCGCGATTTCCGGGTCGAGACCGGGTCGCCCGCCGTCCCGCAGCGGGACCCCGGTACAGAAGGCGAGCGCTTCGCGCACCGGCAGCGCGACGACGTCGCCGATGCTCTTCCCGGCCACGAACACCGACAGGCTCTCGGGACGGAGGCGC
>DASWKG010000078.1:0-17363 GCA_036396755.1 Actinomycetota bacterium | reverse complement strand
CTCGGCCGCGAGCTCCCAGGCCGCCGCGACGGAGCGCGCGGTGTCGCCGGGGAACGAGACCCAACTCCGATCGCGTGGGCGCTTCGGGAGGCTCCCGCCGGGTGCGGCGCGGACCCGCCGGGCGACCGGCTCCACGTCCTTGCCGGTGAACCCGGCCGGGATGTTCATGAGGAGCGGGTTCGACCACGCGGTGACGTCGTAGAAATAGGGGAAGGGGACGTAGCTCTCCTCGCCGAGCATCGCCTGGATCCAGCGCTTCTGCGGCTGGTCCATCGGGACCCAGTACCAGCCCCGGCCGACGCGTCGCGCCTGCGGCTCGCGCCCGTACGCCTGGAAGCCCTTCACCTTGAGCGGCCGCCGGACCCGGTACACCTCCACGTCCATGTCGAGGAGGCGGTCGATCAGATGGGCGACCTCGGTACGCGGCGACCTCGGGAGGAAGTAGTGCCGCACCTTCAGCCCCGGCACCTGGCGCTGCAGCTCGTTGTCGGGCTCGAGGATCTCGTTCTTCTCGAGGATGCCCCGCTCTCCCTCGCGGAACGCAGTCCGGTGCGCGCGGGCGTACTCGCGCAGGATCGTGTCCTTGTTGTCGGCCGCGACCTTGAGCGTGGTCCACCCGGCGACGAACTGCTCGTCCCACCGCTGGCGGAACGAGTCGGCGGTGCCCTTCTCGTAGGTCATCCCGGCCGCCGTGAACGCGGTGGTCGGAACGGTGTCTCCGTAGCCCATGTAGAACAGGTCGTAGATGTCGTAGTTGAAGTACATCCAGTTCGCCGGGTCGGTCGCCGCCCGCTCCTCGAAGGCCGTGCGCAGGGCCGGCGCGTAGAGATCGTTGATCCAGTGGACGGCCTCCGAGCTGATCTCGTGGTGGATGGGGTCGGCGTTCGGCGGGAAGAAGAAGTCGCTCGATCCCATCTCGTGCGCGTCGACGTAGAGCACGGGCGGGTAGCGGTCGAGGAGGTCGAGCTTGCCGTCGGTCTCGGGCTGGGTGCGCGCGAACCAGTCGCGGTTCATGTCGAAGCCGTAGACGTTCGTGCGGCTCGCCGAGTCGCGGCCGTCGGGGTTCTGGGTGGGCATGATCCCGACGACCAGCTCGTCGAGCATCCCGAGCGCCTCGCAGTCGGTGCGCGCGGCGAGCCCGTACAGGATCGAGAGCGCCGCGTCGGCGCCCGAGGTCTCCCCGCCGTGGACGTTGCCGGTGTACCAGACGATCGCGGGCGTCTCGTTCGCGATCGCGGCGGCCTCCTCCGGCGAGGTGATGCGCGGGTCCCGGAGGAGCTGCTGGCGGGCCGCGAGCGCGTCCAGCTCGTCCGTCCGCTCCTCGGTCGCCACCAGCGCGTAGAGCAGCGGCGTCCCGTTCCAGGAGGTGGCGAACTGCCCCACCTCGACCCGGGGGCTCTCCTCGGCGATCTGGGTGAGGTACGCGTTGATCTCGTCGGTCGTCGCGAGCCGATCGGGGAACCCGGGCATCGCCGTCTCGGGTGAGGTGATCGCCGGATCGAAGGTGGGTTCGGCGGGGCACTCCTGGGCGGGAGCGGGAGCCACGGGGAGCCCACCGAGACCGATGGCGAGCGTGGCAGCGGCGAGCTTCGTCAGAGGGCGCATGGCCCTCAGGCTACCCGAAGAAGACCTCGGCGACCTCGTAGAGATCCTTCGGCACGGTCTTGAGCTCGCCCACCGCCTCGTCGAGCGGGCAGTCGACGATCGCGTTGCCGCGCAGGGACACCATTCGGCCCCAGCGGCCCTCGGCGGCGAGGTCGACCGCCCCCACGCCGTACCGCGTGGCGAGCACCCGGTCGGCTGCCGTCGGGGTGCCGCCGCGCTGGACGTGCCCGAGGATCGTCACCCGGGTCGAGTACCCCGTCCGGTGGTTGATCTCGTCGGCGATCACGTTCGAGATGCCGCCGAGGCGGGGCCGCCCGAACTGGTCGCGGTCGTAGTCGGGCACGTCCATCGACCCCTCCTTCGGCAGCGAGCCCTCGGCCACCACGACGATCGAGAAGCGGTGGCCGGTCGAGTGCCGGTGCCGCAGGTGCTCGCACACCTCCCCGATGTCGAACGGCTGCTCGGGGATCAGGATCACGTCGGCGCCGCCGGCGAGGCCCGAATAGAGCGCGATCCATCCGGCGTGGCGGCCCATCACCTCGAGGACCATGACGCGGTTGTGGCTCTCCGCGGTCGTGTGGAGGCGGTCGATCGCGTCGGTCGCGATCTGCACCGCGGTGTCGAAGCCGAAGGTGTAGTCGGTGGCCGCGAGGTCGTTGTCGATCGTCTTCGGCACGCCGACCACGTTGACGCCCTCGGCCGAAAGCTTCGCCGCCGTCCCGATGGTTCCCTCGCCGCCGATCACGACCAGCCCCTCGATCCGATAGGAGGCGAGGTTCTCCTTCACGAGGTCGATGCCGCCCTCGACCCGGAACGGATCGACCCGCGAGGTCCCCAGGATCGTCCCGCCCCGATGGAGGATCCCGCGGGCGCTCTCGCCCGTGAGCTCCATCACCGAGCCGTCGAGCACGCCCTTGAAGCCGTCGCGGAACCCGATCACGCCGAGGTCGTAGGTCGTCACGCCCTTGCGCACCACCGCGCGGATGCAGGCGTTCAGCCCGGGGCAGTCGCCGCCGCCCGTCAGGATGCCGATGCGGGTCACGGATGCATCCTAATCGTCCCGGCGAGCCCGCCGGAGGCCCCTCCCCTTGGGCGGAGTCCCCCCTGCTAGCCTGTGCGGCGTCATGCCGTTCGTGCTCGCGATCGACGCCGGGACCACCGGGGTGCGGGCGGTGGTCGTGGATGCCGGCGGCGCGATCGTCGCGAAGGGCTACCACGAGTTCCCGCAGTCCTTCCCGCGGCCCGGCTGGGTCGAGCACGACCCCGAGGACTGGTGGCGGACGGCGCTCGCGGCCGCCGGGGAGGCGCTCGCGGCCGCCGGAGCCGGACCCGCCGACGTGGCGGCGGTCGGCATCACGAACCAGCGCGAGACCACCGTGGTGTGGGACCGGGACTCGCTGAAGCCCATCCACCCCGCGATCGTCTGGCAGGACCGCCGCACGGCCGACACGTGCGAGGCGCTCCGCGACGAGGGCTGGGAGGACCGCGTCCGCGCGCGGACCGGGCTCGTGCTCGACCCGTACTTCAGCGGCACGAAGATCGCCTGGCTGCTCGAGCACGTGGACGGCGCCCGGGCGGCGGCCGAGGCGGGCCGGCTCGCGTTCGGGACGGTCGACGCCTACCTGATCGCGCGGCTGACGAACGGCGCCGAGCACGCCACCGACCACACGAACGCCTCGCGCACGATGCTCTTCGACATCCACCGCCTCGATTGGGACGACGAGCTCCTCGAGCGCCTCGGGATCCCGCGAGCGATGCTGCCCGAGGTCCGCCCCTCGATCGGGCGGTTCGGCGTCACCGATCCGAACGCCTTCCAGGCGATCGCCGCGCCGATCGCCGGAGTGGCGGGCGACCAGCAGTCGGCGCTCGTCGGGCAGGCGTGCTTCGAGCCCGGCGACGCCAAGAACACCTACGGCACGGGGTCGTTCGTCCTGCTCAACACCGGCGAGCGCGCCCCGGTCTCCGAGCACGGGCTGCTCACGACGATCGCCTACAGCGAGGAGGGGTCCGTGCGGTACGCGCTGGAAGGCGCGATCTTCGTGACGGGCGCCGCCGTCCAGTGGCTTCGCGACGGTCTCGGGGTGCTCAAGGAGTCATCCGAGGCGAGCGAGGTCGCGGCATCGGTGCCCGACACTCAGGGCGTCTACTTCGTGCCGGCGCTGACCGGTCTCGGGGCGCCCTGGTGGGACCCGCATGCGCGAGGAACGATCGTGGGACTCACCCGCGGCACGACCCGGGCACACCTCGTCCGCGCCGCGGTCGAGGCGATGGCCTACCAGACGCGAGACGTGGTGGACGCGATGGTCGCCGACGCCGGCGTCCCGCTCTCGGCGCTGCGGGTGGACGGCGGCGCCTGCGTGAACGACACGATGCTCCAGCTCCAGTCGGATCTCCTGGGCGTCCCGGTTCGCCGCCCGGCGGTCCAGGAGACCACCGCGATCGGCGCCGCCTATCTCGCCGGGCTCGGCACGGGCGTGTGGTCGTCGAAGGAGGAGGTCGCCGGGCACTGGCGCCTCGATCGCGAGTTCACGCCCGGTGGCGACGCCGGGCCCGCCTACGCGGACTGGCGTCGGGCGGTCGAACGAGCTCTGAGCTGGGACCACCCGCCCCCTTGATAGCATCATGGTGCGATGGCTGTCAGAACAACCGTGACCCTCGAGGACGACGTCGCCCAGCTCCTCCGGGAGGAAGCGCGACGAAGCGGGAGGCCCATCCGTGCCGTGGTGAACGACGCCCTCCGGGCCGGCCTGCGTGAGCGGCCTGCCGTACAGCCCTACGGGGTCAAGGTTCGCGACATGGGCCTTCGACCGGGCATCGATCTGGACGACGTCGAGGGCCTCCTCGACCGGCTGGATGGCCCCGGGCGCCGTTGATCCTCATCGACGCCAACGGGAACGCGCACGTCGGACCCGATCGCTTGACGGCGACCGGGGACTAGCTCGGGCGGCCGGCGGGCTCCGATGCCCGCGCCTGGTCTCGGGCGGCCTCCTCGGCCAGCTCCTTCTTCACCTTCGAGGCGTACTCGTCGACGTACTCCTGGCCCGAGAGCATCATGATCTCGTACATGATCTCGTCGGTCGCGGAGCGCAGGACGAATCGGTCGCTCGGGCGGTCGTAGTACCGGTCGAAGACGAGCGGCCTCCCGAAGCGGACCGTGATGCGCCCGCGGAGCCGGGGCACCTTCGCCTCGATCGGCATCACCTCCCGGGTCCCCTCGACGGCCACCGGCACGACCGGCACCTTCGCCTCGAGCGCCATCCGCGCGACCCCGGTCTTGCCGCGGTAGAGACGGCCGTCGGGGCTGCGCGTGCCCTCGGGGTAGATGCCGATCACGTGGCCCTGCTCGAGCTGGCCGATCCCCGTGCGGAGGGCGGCCTCCCCCGCCGACCCGCCCTCGCGGCGGACGGGGATCACGTTGACCGACTTGAAGAACCAGCGGGTCCGCCAGGAGTCGAAGTAGTCGGCCTTCCCCAGGAAGACCACCTTGCGCTTGATCACGAGCGGCATGAAGAGGCTGTCGACGAACGAGAGGTGGTTGCAGGCGAGGATCACGGGGCCCTCGGCGGGCAGGTTCTCGAGGCCGACCGCCTTCGGCCGGTAGATGAGCCGGAGGATCGGCCCCAGCACCACGTATTTCAGGAACGCGTAAACCATCCCTCACCCCAGGGGTTCGACGCTCGGGTGCCTAGCCTATAGACTCGCTGCGCGGTGAACAAGGGACGGAGGACATGACGATCGTGGGACTCTCGGCGCTGGAGGCCTGGTTCATCGTGCTGGTGGGAGGCATGAGCGTTCTCGCGGGCCTGTTCGCCCTCTACGTGCTCGCCCAGCAGTTCCGCAACCCGTCCCGCCGACCCAGATCCTGACCGAGCGAGCGAGGCCATGACCCCAACCGAGAAACGAACCGTGCTGCTGGTGGAGGACGACGAGTCCGTCCGCCAGCTCGTGCGCGTGACCCTCGAGATGAACAACTATGAGGTCATCGAGGCGAAGGACGGCCTCGAAGGCCTCCTGCTGATGGACATGCACCGCCCCGACGCGATCGTCCTCGACCTCATGATGCCCGACGTCGGCGGCGAGCGGATGCTGGCCCAGCTCCGCTCCACCCCCGAGACGAAGCGCACCCCCGTCGTCATCATCACCGGCAAGCCCGAGGTGGCCCCCGAGGTCATCGGGCTCGTCGGCAGGGAGAACTTCTTCCCCAAGCCCTTCGACCCCGACGCGCTGATCGAACGGGTCAAGGGCCTCCTCGAATGAACGTCCGGGTCGTCCCCGGCGCGGAACCATTCACCTTCGACGGGGGACCCACCGGCGTCCTGCTCCTCCACGGATTCACCGGGAACCCCGCCAGCATGCGCCCGATGGGCGAGTGGCTCGCGAAACAGGGCCACACCGTGGTCTGCCCGCGCTATCCCGGCCACGGCACGTCGTGGAAGGACCTCGGCGAGACAAGCTGGCAGCAGTGGGTCGAGGAGGCCGAGGAGGCGCTCGCGACCATCCGCGCCCGGTGCTCGACGGTCGTCGCCGCCGGCCTCTCGATGGGCGGGGGGATGGCGCTGCACCTCGCGGCCACCCACACCGGCGACATCGACGGGGTCGTCGTCGTGAACGCGTACCTCCGCGACCGCCGCCACGTCGCGATCCCCGCCGCACGCATCTTCCTCCGCACCTATCCGGGCGTCGGCAACGACATCAAGAAGCCGGGGCAGGACGAGCTCCCCTACGACAAGGTGCCGCTCTCGGGCATCCTCCAGCTCGCGCGCTTCCTCAAGGTCGTGCGCGGCGAGATCCCGTCCGTGCACCAGCCGCTGCTGGTGTTCAACTCCCCCGAGGACCACGTCGTGCCGAAGGGCACCGCGCGCTACCTGATGGGCGCCGCCGGGTCCGAGCGGAAGGAGCTGGTCGAGCTCCCCCACTCCTACCACGTGGCCACGCTCGACAACGACGCCGAGACGATCTCCCGGCGCACCCACGAGCTGGTCGAGAGCCTCGCCGCCGCGCGCTCCTAGGCGTTCTTTCGTCATCGAGCCACCCGGGCGGAGGCTGGATGACGGAAGAACCCTAGAGCGAGAGATCGGCCACCAAGGGCAGGTGGTCCGACGCGGTGGTCGGAATCACCCACGCGCGCTCCACCCCGATGTCACGCGAGACGAACAGGTAGTCGATCCGCGCCCTCGGCTCGCGGGCGGGGAACGTCAGGCCGCCGCCCTCCCCCGCCGCGGCGAACGCGTCGGTGAGGCCCGACGCGAACAGCTCGGCCGCGGGCATGTCGGGGCCCTCGTTGAGGTCGCCGCCGACGATCGCCCGGCCGCCCTGCGCCTCGAGTCCGGCGAGGAGCGCTCGTGCGTCCCGGGGGCGGCGCGGGTCGACGAGCCCAAGGTGCACGCTCACCGCGGTGAGGCGCTCGTCGCCGCGGCCGACGACCACGATCGCCGCCCCTCGCCGGGTCCGCTCCCCCGGATCGGGGAACCGGGCCAGCCCCGCCGAGACCACGCGCAGCGGCTCGCGCACGAGGACCGCGTTCGGGATGTGCCTGCGCACGCGCAGGCCCGACACGGCCCGCATCCCCATGCGGCCGGCGAAGCGCGACAGCCGGAACCCCAGCACCCCCACCTCGTTCAGCAGGGCGAGGTCGGGACGCAGCGCCTCGACGGCGGCCGCCACCCGCCTCGATCCGGCACGGAACCCGTGGACGTTCCAGACGAGGACCCGCATCAGACGCTCCGACCGCGAGCGACGCGCATCAGGAAGCGATGACCGTACCCGCCCGCCCCTCGAGCGCCTCGGTGGCGTCCTCCAGGGCCGCGATCACCGCCCGCCCTCCGCTCTCGGCGACGAACGACGCGGCCGCCTCGACCTTCGGGCCCATCGAGCCCGCCGGGAGCGCCCCCGTCTCCACGAGCCGGCTCGCCTCGGCTGCCTCGAGCCGCTCGAGCTTTCGCTGGTCCGGCTCACCGTAGCGCTCGTACACGCCGTCGACGTCGGTGAGCATCATCAGGACGTCGGCCGCGACGTCGCGGGCGAGGATGGCCGCCGCGAGGTCCTTGTCGACCACGCCCTCGACGCCCACGAGCCGGGGCCCGCGCTCGACGACCGGCACCCCGCCCCCGCCGGCGCAGATCACGATCACGTCGGAGCTCGCGAGCTGGGTGATGACCGGGGCCTCGACGATCGAGTACGGGCGCGGCGAGGGCACCACCCGGCGCCAGCCGCCGTCGGAGGAGGGCGCCACGGCCCAGCCGCGCTCCCCGGCGAGGCGCTTCGCCTCGTCCTCCTGGTAGTAGGGCCCGACGGGCTTGGTGGGGTTCTCGAAGGCGGGGTCGTCGGGGCGGACGCGGGTGAGCGTCAGCACGGTGGAGACCGGGCGCTCCATGCCCCGCTCGTAGAAGACGTCGCCGATCGTGACCTGCAGGAGGTAGCCGATCTGTCCCTGGCTCTCGGCGCCGCACACGTCGAGCGGCATCGGGTGGACCCAGTCGCGCGCGGCCTCGTTCTGCAGGAGGATCCGGCCCACCTGGGGGCCGTTGCCGTGGGTCACGACGATCTCCCAGCCCGCGGCCGCGATGTCGGCGACCCGCTCCGCCGCCGAGCGCGCGTTCTTCCGCATCAGCTCGGGGGTGTCCTCCTCGCCGCGGCGGAGGAGCGCGTTCCCGCCGAGCGCGATCACGACGCGCGACACGAGGGCCTCCTCCCCGCCCGGGGCACTAGGCCTCCGGCAAGCGCTCGGCCAGCACCTCGGCGATCGTCGGCTGGCCCGGCAGCTCCTCCAGCTCGTAACGCACGCGGACCGACGGCTTCGCCAGGTGCGCGATGCGGGCGAGGTCGACCGGTGTGGCGATGACGACGACGTCCACCGGGGCCGCCTCGATCGTCCGCTCCAGCTCGGAGATCTGCTCCGGCGAGTAGCCCATCGCGGGGAGCACGGGTCCCACCGAGTACTTCTCGTAGGTCGCCTTCAGCCCGCCGACCGCCCACTCGCGCGGGTCCACGATCTCCCCCGCGCCGTGCTGGCGGGCGGCGACGACGCCGGCCCCGTAGGTCATCTCGCCGTGCGTGAGGGTCGGCCCGTCCTCGATCACCAGCACGCGCTTGCCCTCGACCGCCGTGGGGTCGTCCAGGGTCACCGGGCTCGCGGCCCGGATGATCACCGCCTCGGGGTTCGCGGCGCGCGCGGCCCGCTCGACGGCGTCCACGTTCGCGGGCTCGGCGGTGTCGACCTTGTTGATCACGATCACGTGGCCCATCCGAAGGTTCACCTCGCCGGGGTGGTACCGGGTCTCGTGGCCCGGGCGGTGCGGGTCGGCGACCGTGATCTGGACGGTCGGCCGGAAGAACGGGAAGTCGTTGTTGCCGCCGTCCCACACGACCACGTCGGCCTCGCCCTCGACCGCGCGGAGGATGTCGGCGTAGTCGACGCCCGCGTACACGACGGTGTCGGCCGCGATGTGGGGCTCGTACTCCTCGCGCTCCTCCACCGTCACGCCGGCCGCGTCGAGGTCGTCGAGCGTCGCGAACCGCTGCACGCGCTGGGCCACGAGGTCCCCGTAGGGCATCGGGTGCCGCACGACGCCGGGCTTCCGGCCCTGCGCCTTCAGCGCCCGTACGACCGCGCGGGTGGTCTGGCTCTTGCCGGCGCCGGTGCGGACCGCGCACACCGCGACCACCGGCTTCGAGGACTCGAGCATCGTCGCGTCGGGCCCGAGGAGCGTGAAGCTCGCGCCGGCCGCCATCGCGGCGCTGGCCGCGTGCATCACGTGCTCGTGCGAGACGTCGGAGTAGGAGAACACCACCTCGTCGACGTCGAGCATGCGGATGAGGTCGGGGACCTCCTCCTCGAGGTGCACGGGGATGCCCTCGGGGTAGTGCTCCCCGGCGAGCTCCGGCGGGTAGCGACGCTCGTCGATGAACGGGATCTGCGTCGCGGAGAACGCGACGACCGTCGTGTCGGGGTCGTCGCGGTAGACGACGTTGAAGTTGTGGAAGTCGCGCCCCGCGGCGCCCATGATCAACACGCGCTTCATGCAACCCCCTCGGCTCGGCCCGTCATAGGGTACGCGATAGCTCCGGCAGAACCGCCCGCGCGACGAGCTCGCGCCGGTCCTTGGGGCCCGCGTGCACGAGCACAGCCCAGGTCGCGCCGGCGGCCTCGAGCCGGCGGAGGAACGCGGCCAGCTCCGAGGGGGTGCCGGCCCACACCTCGTCGGCCATCCCCCGCTCGCGGCGGCGCTCGAGGAGCCGGCCGACCTGCTCCTGGTCCTCGCCGACCAGCACGATCCCCGCCCAGGTGGGCTCCGCCGTGCGTCCGGCCGCGCTCGCCTCCTCGTCCAGCACGGCCGCCTTGGCGGCGAACGCGTCGGCATCGATCCCCCATCCGTTCCACCCGTGGGCACGTCGCCCGGCCAGCCGGACGACCGGCTCGGCGAGCCCCGCGACCCAGATCGGCGGCCCCCCCGGCCGCGCGGGTGGAGGAAGGAGCGGGCCGTCGATCGGCGGCACGAGCCGGCCTCCGGCGTACGCGTCGCCGGCGAAGAGAGCCCCGAGCGCCTCGAGCGTCTCCTCGAGGTGCGCCCGGCGGTCGTCGCGGCCGAACATCGGGATGCCGTACGTGTCGTGCTCGGCGCGGTCGGTCCCGTCGCCGGTGCCGATCCCGAGGATGAGCCGGCCGCCGCTCGCGGCGTCGAGCCACGCGGCGGTCTTGGCGAGGAGCCCGACCGGACGGAGCGACGCGCGAGCGACCAGCGTGCCGACCGCGACGCGCTCGGTCGAAGCCGCCACGGCCGCCAGCGTCGTGAAGACCTCGAGCGACGGCGCCTCGGGCGGGCCCCCGGGCGGGAAGAAGTGATCGAAGGCGAACACCCCGTCGAACCCGAGGTCCTCGGACTCCCGGGCCACCTCGATGACGCGGCCGGGGTCGCCCGAGAAGAGCGGCAGCACCACGCCGACCTTCAGCTCGAGCCCCCCTCGGGCCGCGCGGTGGGAACGCCGATCGACTCCAGGGCGAGCATCGCCGCGCCGATCGCCCCGGCGTCGTTCCCCAGCTCGGCCCGGATGATCGGCACCTCGGGACGGTGCTCCGGGGCCTCGACCGCGTCCCGGAACGCCCGCTCGGCCGGGACCAGGAGGAGATCCCCCACGTCGGCGACCCCCCCGCCCACGACGACGGCCTCGGGGTCGAGGACGTTCACGAGCCCGGCGATGCCCTGGCCCAGCCGCCGCCCGACCGTCTCGAGGATCCCGATCGCCTCCTCGTCTCCCTCCGCGGCGGCGCGCGAGACGTCGCGTCCGGTGGGGGTGGCGTCACCGGCCGAGCGGCGGATCGCGGAACCGGGAGCGGTGGCCGCCGCCAGCCGGTCGATCGCGCGCCCGCTCGCCACCTGCTCCCAGCAGCCGCGGTTGCCGCAGCCACACTCGGGGCCTCCGGGCTCCACGATGAAGTGGCCGATCTCGGCGCCGAAGCCGTGCGCGCCGCGGAAGAGCTCGCCGCCCGCGATGATCCCGCCCCCGATCCCGGTCCCGACGGTCACGAGGAGCGCGTGCTCGTACCCTCGCGCCGCCCCGAACCGGTACTCCCCCCACGCCGCGGCGTTCGCGTCGTTGTCGACGAGCGTCGGCAGGCCGGTCCGGTCCTCGATCAACCGGCGCATCGGGAGGTCGCGCCACGCGATGTTCGGCGCCCAGCGCATCACGCCGGCGGCGAAGTCGACCATGCCCGCCGCCCCGACACCGACGGCGCGCGGCCCGGCCCCGGCCGACACCTCGTCGATGAGTCCGTACACCGCCTCCATGATGGCGGACACATCGTCGGCGGGGGTGCCGGCGCTCGCGCGGGCCAGCACCTCGCCCGCGGACGAGACGAGCATCGCCGCGAGCTTCGTTCCCCCGAGGTCCAGGCCGACGGCCGCCGAGGGCGCGTCCGCGGGGACCACTAGCGGCGAGGCGGCGCGCCGAGGCTGCCGCAGCGCCCGGGCGCCGGCATCACTCCACCTCGATCCGCTCGACGCGGGCCGGCTCGCGCCGAACCGCCTCGGCTCGCGCGTCCATCAGCGCGGTCACCGCGAGCATCAGCTCGCGGCCCGCGGCCAGCAGGTGCTCCACCACCTCGGGTCGCGCCTGGTCGGCGAGGGTGAGGAACATCCCCACCGGGCAGAACGCGACCGGGCAGGTCCGATCGGCCGGCGCCGCGCCGTCGTCGGCGGGTGGCTTCGTGGAGCGCTTGGGTGCTGGCATGGTTCCCCTTTCACGAGCGGGAGGCGGTCGCCCGCCCCCCCGTGGGCTGCTTGGCGAAGCGGACCTCGAGGCTCTCGTCGACGAACGCGGCCTCCTGGACCTCGAGGCGCTGGAGCGCGTGCGGCAGGATGAGGTTCCGCTTGTACGAGCCGACCCGCACGAACAGCTCGTCTCCCTTGCGGTGGATGTCGAGGTCGCCGCGGTCGACGAACGGCAGTCGCAGGGCGAGCGTGTAGACGGACCCGCGCCGGCGCACCCGCATGGGCTCCTCGACGTGCAGGACCGACATCGCGTCGAGGTCCCCGTACACCTCGCCCGCCATCTCCTCGAGCAGGTCGACCCCGACCATCTCCCGGTCGAACAGGCGCGACCGCAGGATCGGGATCGGGTCGAAGGACTCGCGGATCGTCTCGAGGTGCTCGGTCTGGATGTCCTTCCACTTGCCGAAGTAGGGGTCGGTCACCTCGTCGGGGATGATGCGGTTCGCGACGATCGCGTCCACCCGGTAGCCGAACAGGGAGAGGTAGGTGAACGTGCGGCGGGCCTCCGCGATCACCATCTTCTCCGGGTTCAGGACCAGACGCACGGACGAGGTCTCCGGGTCCGAGAGGATCCTGCGCACGCCCTCGAGGTTGCGATGCAGCCGCTCCACCGCATCGAAGATCTTGTCCTCAGCGATCGGCATCGAGGTGATGCGGGTGAGGATCGGCCGGATCGTCTTCACCACGCGCCGCTCGACCGGGAAGATGCGCTCGATGTACCAGTTCATGACCTCCGGCAGCGACAGCAGCCGGAGCGTCTCGGCGGTCGGCGCGCAGTCGATCACGAGCACGTCGTAGCGACCCCCGTCGACGCTCCGCTTCACGTCGGTGAGGCTGAAGATCTCGTCGAACCCCGGGATCACCGACAGCTCCTCGGCCTCGATCGCGTCCACCCCGGCCCAGTTGAGGAACGAGATGATGTACTCCTGGATGTCGCGCCAGTTCGCTTCGAGGCGCGACTGAGCGTCGATCTGCTCGGCCCAGAGGTTCTCGGCCACCTCCTGGGCCTCGTCTCCGATCGGGACGTCGAAGGCGTCGGCCAGCGAGTGGGCCGGGTCGGTGCTGGTGATCAACGTCCGGTGCCCGGCACGGGCCGCGCGGACGGCAGTGGCGGCCGCGATCGTCGTCTTCCCGACGCCGCCCTTGCCGGTGAACAGCAGGATGCGCATCCGCCCATCCTAGCCGCCCGGCTCGGCGGCGGGCCCTCAGCCCTCCTCGACCCGGCGCTTCAGTCCCTCGAGCGCGGTCTTGACGACCCGCTTCTCGCCCTGGCGTCGGAGCAGCCCGGGGACGGGCATCGAGAGCTCGGCGGACATGCGGTAGGTGACGCGAGTGGTGTCGCCGCTTCCCTCGAGCACGTATTCGCCCTGCACGTCCTTGAGCGCCCCCGACGCCTCGACGGTGGTCCAGGACATCCCGCCGTCATCGGGCGCGTAGTCGTAGGCGAGCGTGTACTCGGCGTCGAAGCCCATCTGGGAGACGCGGAAGGCGACCCTGGCCGCGCGTCCGTCCTCGCCCTTCTCGACGACCTCGGCGGCCTCGACATCGGACCACTCCGGGTAGGCGGCGAAGTCGGCGATGACCTCCATCACCTCGGAGGCCGGCGCCTCGATCTCGATCGTCCCTTCGGTTCGGTCTCCCATGGCCTTCCTCCGATCAGCGGTTGAACCCCGAGAACAGCAGCACGGCGACCGTCACGGCCATGAGGCCCGAGGCGCCGTAGAACAGCATGCGGATCGGCGCGAGGGGCGGCTGGAGCTCGGTCGCCCGGTACGCATCGATGGCGGTCACGACGTACAGCGCGGCGGCCGCCATGAGGTAGGTGAGGACGAAGACCGTCCCCAGCGACGACTGGCCCCCGTCGCGGACGGCGATGATGCCGATCAGGCTGCCCACGGCCCACAGGAACAGGATGCCCCTCGCCAGCCCCTCGGCGAGCTGGTGGGCGGCGATGTGGCCGAGGCCCGGGAAGATCAGCGACATCCAGATCACCCTCGTCGTGGACGCGGCCGGGCGAACGGTGGGCTCGCGGAACAGGCTGGCGAACGACGAGCCGCAGCGCGGGCACACCACCTCCTCCATGGCGTTCTCGAGCCCGCAGACCGGGCACGTCCAGACCATCCGCCCGTCCACCATCCGGAACGCGTCCTCCGACTCGTCGCCGGGCGGCCTCTCGCGGGGGATCGGACTCGGGGCGGGCGTCGCGCCGAGCTCCGCAGCCCCGGGCACCGGTGCCTCGGCCGGGAGCGCCTCGAAGGCAGGCGCCTCCGCCGGGGGAGGTACCTCCAGCTGTCGCTCGACGACCTCGGCCTCCGGCCGCGATCCCACCTGGGCGGCCTCTCCCTCGGGGCCACGCGGGGGCAGTCGGTTGAGGCACTGGCCGCACCACTCGGCGTCGGCCGCGACCAGGCCGCCGCAGCTGGGGCACCGCAGCTCGCTCACTCGAGGGCCCCTTTCAGGCCGACCAGCCCGCGGCGGATCGCCGCCCGGCATCGAAGCATGCGCCGCGCGGCTCGCCGGGGGCCTCCCGGCGGATCGAGGTTGAGGATGGAGTTCACGATCGTCCCGTCGTCCTCGGGCTGAAGATGCCACTCCAGGGTACCCGGGAACGGGCCGCGGAGGTGGAGCATGAGCCCGATCCCGGGACGAGGGGACGAGGGCTCGGCCAGCAGCCATCGCCCACCGAGGCGGATCGCGAGCGGCCCGCCGGCGCGAGCGTCCGGCCACCAGCCCGGGTACCCGTCGAGCTCGGCCAGCACCTCGTACACCACCGAGGGCCCGGCGGCGACGAACCCCTGATCGTGCGCCGCGACCTGCATCCCGGCTACCCCCCCACGCGCTGGAGGGAGATCACGATGACGAGCGCGACGACCCCGAGGATCAGGGCAGACAGCAGCAGCTCGGCCGGCGACGCGCGCACGCGCGCATTCTCGCACGCACGGCCCGCGCGGATACGCTTGGAGGCGTGTTTCTGCGCGAGAACGAGGTGGGAAGGAAGATCGCCCCGCACCTGCGACCTGGCGAGCGATTGCTCGACCTCGGATCCGGCACCGGCCTGATCGCCCGGTGGCTCGCGGAGCGAGCGGGAGTGCGGCCGACCACCGCCGACCTCGTCGAGTACGGCAACCGCGTCCCCCACCTGCCGTTCATCGCGATGGACGACCCGGTGAAGGTGCCGGCCGCCGACGGCTCGTTCGACATCGTGATGATGCTGTTCGTCCTGCACCACATGGATCGCTGGGAGGACCAGGAGGCCCTCGTGCGCGAGGTGGCCCGCGTGGCGCGGCGCCGGGTGGTCATCCTCGAGGACACGCCCGCCTCGCGGGTCGACCGGGTCCTCAACGTCGGCTGGGACTGGCTCCTGAACCTTCGCCACGGCGTGCCGAAGCCGTTCACGTTCAGAACGGTCGAGGGCTGGAAGCAGGTGTTCGCGCGGGAGGGACTCACGCCCGCGCACGTCGACACGTATCGCGCCCGCTGGCCGACCCTGATGACCTACCACCACACGCTCTTCGTCCTCGACGTGTGACACGAAGGGCCGTTGGTACGATTCCCTCGTGCCCTGGACCGACGATCCTCGCGCGTTCGCCGACCAGGCGTGGCACGAGCTCGTCGCACGCGACCCCGAGGCGACCTTCTTCCACTCCCCTCGCTACCTGAAGCTCTACTGGGAGGAGCAGGGGCACGGCGAGCTGCGGGTCGCCCGGCTCGACGACGGGGACGAACCGCTCGCGAGAGCGGCGTTCGAGCTGGAAGACGGGGTCCTGATGTTCCTCGGCGGGACCGAGGTCACGGACTACATGGGGCCGGTCGCCGCCCCCGGGCGCCGCGAGCGCGCCGCGAAGGAGCTGATGGCTGCGATCGCCTCGCGGGACGACTGGCGGCTCGCCGACCTACGCGGCCTGCCCGAGGACGGCGCGTGGCTCGACGCCCTGGCCGAGGCGGCCCGGGCGTGCGGCATGGAGGTGCGGATCGAGGACGAGGGGGTCGCCCCCCAGCTCGACCTGCCTCCGTCGTACGATCGGTACCTCGCCTCGCTCTCCTCGAGGCACCGGCACGAGATCCGGCGCAAGGCGCGGCGGCTCGCCGAGGCCCTGCCGTCGGCCCGCGTGACGGTCACCCACCCCGACGAGGCCGAGCCCGCGCTCGATCGCTTCTTCGAGCTCCATCGCTCCAGCACGGGACCGAAGGGGAAGTTCATGCAGCCGGGGATGGAGCTGTTCTTCCGGCGGCTGGCCGACGAGTTCCTCGGCGATGGGACGCTCCGGCTCGTGTTCCTGGCCGACGGCGACGAGCGGCTCGCGGGCGTCGTCACCTTCCGATGGGGCGACACGGTCCTGCTCTACAACTCCGCGTACGACCGCGCGCGGGCCCGCCTGGCGCCGGGCATGGTCCTGGTGGCCGACATCATCCGCGACGCGATCGAGTCGGGGTGCGGCCGCCTCGACATGCTGAAGGGCGACCTCGAGTACAAGTACCGCTTCGGGGCCCGCCCCCGCCGGATCCCCCGGCTGCTCCTGCGGCGCGGCTGAACGCCCGCGTCACCCTCCGGCGAGGGCTCCGGCGAGCCGTTCGACGAACCTCGGCCAGGTGAACTCCCGCTCGACGCGGTCGCGCCCGGCGCGTCCCATCTCCCGGGAGCGATCGGGATCGGCGAGGAGCGAGCCCACCGCCTCCGCGACCGCCGCCACGTCCTTCCCGTCGACGACGAGGCCGGTCTCGCCATGGCCGACCGCCTCCGCGGCGCCGCCGGAATCGCCCGCGACCGCCGGCCGCCCGGTGGCCGCCGCCTCGAGGAACACGATGCCGAACCCCTCGACCTCGAGCCCGCCGAACCGGGAGCGGCACGGCATCGCGAACACGTCGCCGGCGGCGTAGTGCGCGGGGAGCTCCTCCTCGGGCACCTCGCCCGCGAAGACGACGGCGTCGCCGAGACCCCCGGCCATCGACCGGAGGCGGGCCTCGTCGGGCCCTCCGCCCACCACGAGCAGCGCCGCCTCGGGCACCCGGCGGCGCACCGCCTCCCAGCCCCGGATCAGGACGTCCTGCCCCTTGCGCCGGACGAGCCGCGACACGCACGCGACCGTCGGCCGCCCGTCGAGCCCGTGGCGGGCCCGGACGCGCTTCCCGTCGGCCTCGGGCGAGAAGCGCTCGGCGTCGACGCCCGGCGGGAGCACCACCGTCGGCACGTGGTCCGGGACACACGCGCGAACCCGGCGCTCGGTGTGACGGCTCACCGCGAAGACCACCCGCGCCCCGGCGCACGCGCGCCGCAGGGCCCCCCGGGCCCCGGGGAGCCGCGCGAGCCACACCTCGGTGCCGTGCGTCAGCAGGGCGTACGGCACGTCAAGGCGAGGCCCCATCACGCCGAGCGGGAGGCCGTGCCCGAACAGGACCATCTCGGCGCCGGTCTCACGGATGAGCGACGCGACACGCCGCCTCGCGTCCGCCACCGGGGCGAGGAAGGTGCCGGCGTAGCGGCGCACGTCG
>DASWKG010000077.1:0-9643 GCA_036396755.1 Actinomycetota bacterium | reverse complement strand
GGTGAACACCTTCAACGCCCGGGGCACGACGGTGAACGAGGCCGGCAGCGGCCCCATCGGCTCGCCGTCGGCGTACACCTCGAACGGCCGGGACGACTCGACCTCGACCTTCGCGCCGCGGAGCATCGTGACCTTCGGGTGCCCCACGTGCCGCCCCTTGAAGACCTTCGGGAAGGTCGCGAGGAAGCGGAGCTTCCACATCGCCTCCACCACGCACACGTCGGCGAGGCCGTCCTCGAGCGAGGCGTCGGGGCAGACCTTCATGCCGCCGCCGTAGGAGCTCGCGTTCCCGACCGCGATCAGCATGCCGCGGAGACGGGACTCATCGCCGTCGACCCTGATGGTGAGGTCGGCCGGGCGGAAGCGCACCAGCGTGCGGAGCGCCGCGTAGACGTACTTGGCGGTGCCGTGCAGCCGGTGCACCCGGTTCGCCAGGTCGTTCGCCTCGGAGTCGAACCCGGCGCCGGCGACGCACACGTAGTGGCGCTCCCAGCCGGGTCCCTCGGCGCGCACGACGTCGATACGCACCGACCCGCCCCGCCACAGGACCTCGAGGGCCGACGCGGGGCTGCCGGTATCGAGCCCCAGGTGGGTCGCGAAGTCGTTGCCGCTTCCCGCGGGGACCACCGCGAGCGCGGTCTCGGTTCCTACGAGCGCGTCGGCGCACGAGCCCACCAGGCCGTCGCCGCCCATCGCGACGACCACGTCGGCCCCGCCCTCCGCCGCTTCCAGAGCCGCCCGTCGCGGATGGCCGCCGTCCTCGGTGATCACGACCCGGTGCGCCTCGCCCCTCGCCTGGAGGCGCTCGAGCACCTCGGGGATCAGGCGCCGGCACCGGCCGCCTCCCGACGTGGGGTTGGCGACGAGGACGATCACGGGCTAGCCCTGGGGCGGGACGCCCGGGATGCCCGGGATGCCGCCCGGGATGCCAGCGGTGGGATCGACCAGACCGACCTCCTGACGGATCGACTGGTACTGGAACATCCCCTGGTCGAACGCCGAGGTCGCGGCGGAGAGGTCGGTCTGGATGGCCGTGACCGCGTCGGTCATCTCCTTCTTGTCGAGCCCGAGTGCCGGGGCGACCTGCTCGACGACGTCCACGAACGAGGCCAGGGCGTCGCGGATCGACCCGATGGTCTTCTCGAGCTTCGTGTTGGTCGTCGAGATCTTCGCCAGCCGCTCGTCGGCCTGCTCGAGCGACGTCACCCAGTCGGCCGCGTCCTCCTCGATCCTGCCCTCGTTCAGCTTCGGGGGCTCCTGGTCCTCGGCGGGGGTCGGCGTCGGGCCGGGGGTGGGCTCGTCCTTCGAGCCGTCCTTGCCCGTGTCCTCCTCGAAGGTGGCGAAGGTCTGCATCTGGGCGAGGGTGGCGCTGAGGTCCGGCAGCACCTGGAAGCCGATGCCACCCGGCAGCGGGTTGCCGACGAGCCTGAGCGCGCCTTCGACGAGCGCGCCGGTGCGGGCCACCTCGTCCTGGGCGGCCTGCGCCGCCTGGGCCTCCTCCCGCTCGTCGAGCCACAGGAGGCCCCAGACCGTGACCGCCGCCAAGAGCACCCCGATCAGCGTGAGACGGAACCAGAGCCGCTGGGATAGCTGCTTCTTGGGGATGACCATCTGCGGGCGAGGGGGCCGCGTGATCCGCCGAGCCCCGCCGCTCCCCTTGCGTCGCTTTCCCTTGATCGGCATGTCAGCTCACCGTTTGAAGAGTCGGGCCACCAGGATGGCGATCTCGTAGAAGAGTATCAGTGGAACCGTCATGAGCAGCATCGTGTAGGGGTCCTGGGTCGGGGTGATGATCGCCGCGAAGATCGTGAGCCCCAGGTAGACGTACCGGCGCCACCGCCGCATCTGGACGGTCGTGATGATGCGGGCCCCGGCCAGGAAGACCATGAGGATCGGGAACTCGAACGAGAGCCCGAACGCCAGCGTCAGCATGATGAAGAAGCCCAGGTAGCGGTCGACGGAGAGCAGCGGCAGGAGGTTGTCTCCGCCGAACGAGAACAGGAAGCTGAGCCCGCGGGGCATGAGCGCGTAGGAGAACGCGGCCCCGCCCGCGAACAGGGCAACCGACGAGATCACGAACGGGGCGCTGAGCCTCCGCTCGCGGGAGGTGAGCCCGGGGGTGATGAACCCCCAGACCTGCCACATCACGATCGGGAGAGCGATCATCAGGCCGCTGAAGAAGCCCACCTTGAGGAAGGTGAGGAAGGGCTCGATCGGGGCCGAGTAGACGAGGCGGCCCGAAAGCGCCCCCTGGGGCCGGGCCTCCGGCGGGAGGGCGAGGAGCGCGTTCCGGTAGGGGCGGAGGAGCAGGTCGAGGATCGTGTCGAAGAAGACGAAGCCCACGATCGAGGCCACGCCGACCGCCAGCAGGGAGATCACGAGCCGCCGCCGGAGCTCGTCGAGGTGCTCGACGACCGTCATCTGGCCACCCTCGGCGCGCGGCCTTCTCCGGGGGATCAGCCGCATCGACCCAGGGCCGCCGGGGGGCGGCGGCGCTCACTCGTCCTTCGAGGCACCCGGCTCGGGCTCCTCCGCCCCCGGCTCGGCGGCGCCGTCCCCGTCCGTCTGCTTCGCCCGGCCCCCGCTCCGCGCGCGCTCCCACGCCGACGGGACGCTCGGAGGCTCGCCCTCGGGATCGATGTCTCGCTCGATCTCCGATCGAAGGTCCGAGGTCGCCCGCTTGAACTCGCGGAGGGACTTCCCCACCGTGCGGCCGATCTCGGGCAGGCGCTTCGGCCCGAAGACGATGAGCGCGATCAGGGCGATGACGAGGATCTCTCCGAATCCGAGCGAGGGCATGGCCGGATTCTACCGCCGGGGCGCGTTCGGAGACCGCGCACCCTCCCGGGCCTTCTGCAGGCCCTCGAGGCGGCTCTCCATGCGGTCGGCGTCGGCCCGGATCTCCTCGAGGAGGGGTCGGAGCTCGCGCTGGAAGTCGGCGATGGAGGCGGCGAGGCGCGAGCCCTGGCGCGCGAGTGAGATGGCCGCGATGACCAGCACCGCGAGCGTGGCCAGGCCCAGCGCGACGAGGACGGCGACCAGCATGACGCCGGCCAGGATACCAGGGAGGGCTGGGGGGACGGGCGGTGGCCTAGGCGTCGGCCTTGAGCAGCTGCTCGAGCCAGTCGCCCTGCTCGAGCAGGAAGTGGAAGTCGATCAGGTCGTCGGCCGTGAAGGGCGGGCCCTCGAGGTCGTCACGAGCCGGCTGCATGCTCGGATGCCCCAGCGGGATGTCGAACCGCGGGGTCTCCTGGACCTCGACGCCGGCCGACAGGAGGAGCATCACGACCTTGCGGTCGGCCCGCTTCTCGACGGTCTCGGCGCACTGGGGGCAGACGAACGAGTACATGCCCTCCGTGTGCCCTTCCTCCACCGTGAGCACCACCGACGAGGCGCCCATCTCAACCTCGCCGCAGTGTGGACAATTCGCTCGGATCGTAGTCATCTCAAGAATGGGTATCGGCAGGGCTCCGGGGGACTTGAGATGCCCTACCGATACCGCCCCAGGGTGGCCTCGAGGGCCCTCCCGGCGGCCTCCACGAGCTCCGGAGGGTCAAGGACCTCGGCCTCCCCCCCCAGCCGCAGGAGCAGCTTGGCGACCCAGGAGAGGTCTTTCGTGGGCAGCACGATCTCGAGCAGCCCGTCGGCCTCGCGCTCCTCCTCCACCTCGTAGTACTCGGCCACCCAGCGCGCCCCCGGGCCCAGGCGGAGGCGGACCCGGATGTCGGCGGCACTGGGGCTGTACATCGGGCGGCCCTGCCCCACGAGGCCTCGCGGCTCGAACCGCTCCCCCGTGGGCCGGATCCCGCGCATCCGGTCGACGCGGAACATCCGCTCCGCGTCGGCCACATGGTCCCACGCGACCACGTACCAGTTGCCGAGCGTGGAGAACACGTGCTCGGGGTCGACCCGCCGGGTGACCACCTCGTCGCGAGCCGCCGAGTAGTGGTCGATCTCCACCCGCTCGCTCGCCTCGACCGCACGGCGGACGGTCTCGAGGGTCGCGGCCTGGCCTCCGGACGCCTCACGGACCTCCACCTCGAGCTTGCCCAGGTCGAGGTGCGTGCGCAGCTTCTCCAGGGCGGAACGGAGCGCGTCGGCCTCGGCCAGGCCCTCGGAGCCCAGGAGGGCCATGCCCTTGAGGTAGAGCGTCAACGCCTCGGTGGGCGTGAGCCGGACCGGCCGTGCGAAGTAGTCCGCCATGCTGATCCAGACGCGCCCTTGCTCCATCTCGACCTCCACCAGGTCGCCCGGACCGTACGGCGGCAGCCCGGTGACGAACAGGAGGTTCAGGTCGGCCGCGAGATCCTCCTCGTCGACGTCGAAGAGCCGGGACAGGTCCTCGAGCTTGCTGCCGGGGTGGCGCACGACGTACGGCACGACGACGAGCAGCTTCTCGAGGCGGCGGGCGATCTTAGAGGGAGGCACGGACGGCCTCCAGCCGCTCGAGGACCGAACGGCGGAGCTCGGCCGGGGAGACGACCTCGGCGTCGGGACCGAACGACAGGACCCACGAGACGAAGGTGTCGCCCCGCGAGACCGGCACGTCGGCCTCGGTCCACCCGTCGCTCCGCACCTCGATCACCGCCGCACCCGATGCCTGGGAGAGCGCCCAGGGGGCCACCTTCGGGCTGAGGAGCACCCGCGCGGTCACCTCGGGCTCGCCGCCCCCCCAGGGCCCCGCCTCGAACCGCTCCCGCAGCCGGAACCCCTCCGGCGGCGGGATCGCCTCGCCGGCGTCCTGGATCTCGGAGAGGACCCGCGACAGGCGGAAGGTCCGCTCGTCCTCCCGCGCGCGGTCCCAGCCCACGAGGTACCAGGAGCCGCGGGAGAACATGAGCCCCCACACGTCGACCTCGCGCTCCTGCCGGTCGCCGTTCGACGCCCGGTAGGTGAAGCGCACCCTCCGGCCGCGGCGGGCGGCGTCGGCGGCGGCCGGGAGCCTCGGCACCGCCAGGTCGATGCCCACCGACGGGCCGCCCCGGGCGAGCCCCAGCAGGTCGGCGGCGTCGGGGCCCTGGGCGAGCTTGCCGAACGCCTGGGCGGCGTCCGGGTCGGGGCCGGTCGCGTGGGCCGCGACGAACAGCGCGGCGACCTCGCCCTCCGTGAAGGTGATCTCGGGGAGCTCGTAGGCTCCCGGGGGGATCACGTAGCCCTGCTCCCCGCCCCAGATGTCGATGTCCTCGAGCTCGAGAGGGATGCCGATCGCGCGCAGGACGTCCTTGTCGCGCTCGAACTGGCGCTTCGCGCTCTCGCGGTCGTCGTGCTCGTAGGCCCCGATGGCCTCGCGGATGTCGTCGAAGGTGAGCGGGCGCGGGGCGTTGCGAAGGAGGATGAGCAGGTTGAGCAGCCGCTCCATGGGCTCCATCGGCTCCATCCGGCCCCGATGATACCCGCGGGCGGCCGCCCGGCGCGGCCGATACGATGAGGGCGTGATCCGCCTTCGCACGGGGACCGTGCTCGACGTCGCCGAGCCCCGCCCCGGCATCCAGGACCTCACCGTCGAGGTCGACGGCCGCCGCGAGGCCGCCCTGGCCTACCCGTCCCTGACCGGACGCGTCACCGCGGGCGACCGCGTGCTCCTGAACACCACGGCGGTCGACGCCGGGCTCGGGAGCGGCGGCTCCCACTTCGTGATCGCGGTGCTGGGCGAGGTGTCGCAGGAGGCCGACGGCCCCGGCCACGTGATGAAGCTCCGCTACACCCCCCTGCAGGCGCAGGTGCTCGCGGTCGAGGAGCAGGAGAGCCCCGATCACGACGCGGTCGCCGGCGACGAGAGCCTCGACGGGCTCCCCGTGGCGTGGCTGCCGCTCCACTCGATGGTGGGCGCGGCCTGCGCGGGGGCGAAGGCCGCCGGTGCCGAGCGGGTCGTCTACGTGATGACCGACGGCGCCGCGCTCCCCCTCTGGCTGTCGCGGCAGGTCCACGCGCTCCGCGGCGCCGGCCTCGTCGACGAGGTGATCACCGCGGGCCAGGCGCTCGGCGGCGACCGGGAGGCCGTGAACCTGTTCTCGGCACTGGTCGCGGCCCGGGCCGTGAGCCGTGCCGACGTCGTGGTCGTCGCCGACGGCCCCGGCAAGGTCGGCACGGGCACCACGTGGGGCGCGACCGAGGTGTCGGGCGGCCTGGCACTCACCGTGGCCTCGATCCTGGGTGGCCGGCCGATCGCGGGGATACGGCTGAACTTCTCCGATCCGGGCTACCGGCACTTCGGCCTCTCGCCCCACTCGGTGACGGTGCTGACGCGCGTGGCGCAGTCGCCGTCGCACGTGGCCGTGCCCGTCCTCGAGGGCAAGGAGCGAGAGATCGTGTGGGATGCGATCCGCGAGGCGGGCGTCGAGGGCCGCCACCAGGTCGTGGAGGTGACCGGCTCACCCGGCGTCGACCTGTTGGTGGAGCGAGGCGTCGAGATGGAGACCATGGGCCGATCACGCGAGGACGACCCTCAGTTCTTCCTGGCGGCCGGCGCCGCCGGGGTGCTCGCCGGCCGGATGGCGGCGGGCTCAGCCCGGTGGCGGGCCGAGACCCCGGGGGTGACGCGGGCGTGAGCGCCACCCTGGAGGTCACCTTCGACGCCAGCGGAGCTGCCGAGGCGGGACTCCGCGGCCGAGTCGTCTGCGTCGTCGACGTCGTGGATGCCTCAACGAGCGCGGAGGCGGCGCTTGCGAACGGAGCGGTGGCCGTCCTGGGCGCGGCGCCGGCAGGCGCCAGGGTCCCGGCTCCCGTGGACCCGGGCGCGATCGCCAGGCGCGCCCTCGAGCTCGATCCCGGCTCGGGGGTGGTCGTCGCCGCAGAGCCGAGGGTCGGAGACCCGTCGGCGCGGGAGCAGCGCGCGGCGCCCGTCCTCGACGTGCTCCGCGACGCCGGCATCGGCTGGGACCTCGTCCCGAACCAGGGCGCCGAGCTCCCCGGTCTCGTGAAGGTCGAGGGACGCGTCCTGATCGTGGTGTCGACCACCGGCGGCGCCGCATTCGACGCGGCACTGGCCGCGGGCGCGCCCGCCTCGTGCTTCGCGACGACGGGCCGGGTCGAGGGGAAGACCGGCTGGGACGTCGCCCAGCTGGGCGCCGAGCGAGCCACCGGGCTCGCCCGCGAGCACGGGACCGGGCTCACCATCGTCGCCGCCAGCGCCAACTCCGCCGACGACTCCCTGGGCGCCTTCGAGATCGCGCGGCGGATCGTCGCGCTCGGGTTCCTCCGGCCGTAGCCGGGCGCTACATCGTCTGGATCAGCTGCTCGACGCGCTCGTCGTGGGCGCGGAAGGGGTCCTTGCACAGGACCGTGCGCTGGGCCTGGTCGTTCAGCTTCAGGTGCACCCAGTCGACGGTGTAGTCGCGGCGCCGCGCCTTCGCCTGCCGGATGAACTCGCCGCGGAGGCGGGCGCGGGTCGTCTGAGGCGGCTCGTTCATCGCCTTCTGGACGACCTTCTCCGGGATCACGCGGCGCATCTTCCCCTTCTTCTCGAGCAGGTAGTAGAGGCCGCGCTCACGATTCACGTCGTGGTACGCGAGATCCATCAGCGCCACCCGCGGGTGCGCGAGCGACAGCCCGTGCTTGTCGCGGTAGGCGTTGATGAGGAAGTACTTCGACACCCAGTCGATGCGATCGCGGAGCGGCTCGAGGTCTCCGGCCCGCAGCGAGACCAGGGCCTCCTCCCAGTCCCGGAGGGTCTGCTTCGCCGGCGCGTCGAGACCGCGGTGCTCCGCGAAGCGCTGCGCCCGCTCCAGGTACTCGGACTGGATCTCGAGCGCGGACAGCTCGCGGCCGTTCGCGAGGCGCACGCGCTTGTTGCAGGTGATGTCGTGGCTGATCTCGCGGATCGCGCGGATCGGGTTCTCGAGCGTGAGGTCGCGCATCGAAGAGTTCTCCTCGACCATGCGCAGCACGAGGTCGGTGACGGCCACCTTCATGTACGTCGTGTACTCGCTCATGTTCGAGTCCCCGACGATCACGTGGAGCCGCCGGTAGCGCTCGGCGTCGGCGTGCGGCTCGTCGCGGGTGTTGATGATGGGGCGCGAGCGGGTGGTCGCCGACGAGACGCCCTCCCAGATGTGCTCCGCCCGCTGGGAGAGGCAGTAGGTCGCGCCGCGGGGGCCGTGGAGCACCTTGCCGGCTCCCGCGAAGATCTGGCGGGTCACGAAGTACGGGATCAGCACCTCGGCCATCCGCGCGAACTCCCCCTGCCGGGCCACCAGGTAGTTCTCGTGGCAGCCGTAGGAGTTGCCCGCCGAGTCGGTGTTGTTCTTGAAGAGGTAGATGTCGCCGGAGATCCCCTCCTCGTGCAGGCGCAGCTCGGCGGCCCCAAGGAGCCGCTCCAGCACCCGCTCCCCCGCCTTGTCGTGGGCGACGAGGTCCTCGACGGAGTCGCACTCGGGGGTGGCGTACTCGGGATGGGAGCCGACGTCCAGATAGAGCCGGGCGCCGTTCTCGAGGAACACGTTCGAGGAGCGCCCCCAGTGGACCACCCGCCGGAACAGGTACCGGGCCACCTCGTCGGGCGAGAGCCGGCGCTGGCCCCGGAACGTGCAGGTCACGCCGTACTCGTTCTCCAGGCCGTAGATCCGCCGGTCCACGGAACCAGTGTAGGCGGGGGCGGGCCCCGGCGGGTGGAGGGACGCCTCCCGCCCGCGGAGGGACGCCTGGCCGGCCTCCCGCCGAGGCGGCGTCATCGTCAAGGGTCACGGGCTCGATCATCCGGGATCATGAACCCCTGGAGGGGCGGAGCGTTCGGCTGTCGCTAGAACACCTGGGGGCACCAGGGGGGCGGGTCCCAGGTGAACATGCGGTCGGCTCGGGCGAGCGCCTCGGGGTCCCCGTCCACCCGGCCGGCCCGTGCCATCTGGCGGAAGGACATGCCGCCCAGGTAGACGGCGCCGAGGTCCTCGACGGCCAGCGTCACGTCGGGACGGTCGCTCGTCGGCCGGCACTCGGCCCCGTCCCCCGCACCCGCCAGCTCGTAGCGGCCCTCGTTCCAGGGACAGAAGTCGTCTCGAACGCCCAGCACCAGCCGCTCGTCGGACCCGTAGGTCCGGAGGGTGAGGGCCCGTCCCACGTCGACCGGCCGGATCCACAGGCCGTCTCTCAGCGTCACGTTCATGGAGAACGGGTCCGCCAAGAGGTGCCAGAGCGGCTCGGTCGGCGACCGGGGCGCCGCCACGACCTTCCCCACCAGGTCGATGTCCAAGCAGAAGCGCCAGAGGTCCGCGTATGCGCCCAGGTTCTCGGCGACCAGCTCGGTGATCTTCACCGTGTGCCCGTGGTCGCCTTCCCAATCGACCTTCACCCGGTACGCGACGTAGCCGTCGGGGCCGTCGGGGCCCTGGTGGACGGCGAAGAAGTACTGCTTGCCGAAGCCGTCGTGAAGGAAGTCGTGGGCCACGAACCGCATGTTCCACCACGCCTCATTGCGGCTCAGCCAGCCCGGCTGTCCCGCCATGACGCGGTCGTATACCGGAGGCATGAGCTTCATGGCATCCTCGCGCTCGGCGAACCGGACCGACCCCGACGGCCGGTAGTCCGCGCGGAACGCGCTGTGGGGCCGCGGCACCTCGATCTCGGTGCTAAAGGTGGCCATCCCGTAGCCGAACCGGCCGTAGATCGCTCCCTCCGAGGCCCACAGCGCCGAGATGGCCTCGCGGTTCCG
>DASWKG010000076.1:0-5786 GCA_036396755.1 Actinomycetota bacterium | reverse complement strand
GGCACCCGCATCGCGATGCCGTCCATCTTCCCGTCGAGCGCGGGGATCGCCAGCTTCGCCGCCTTCGCGGCACCCGTGGAGGTGGGGATGATGTTGATGGCCGCCGCGCGGGCGCGGCGCAGATCCTCGTGGGGCAGGTCGAGCGTGCGCTGGTCGTTCGTGTAGGCGTGGATCGTCGTCATCATCGCCCGGTCGATCCCGAACCCGTCGAGCAAGACCTTCGCCATCGGCACCACCGAGTTCGTGGTGCACGAGGCGTTGGAGATGATGTGGTGGCTCGCGGGGTCGTAGTCGCCGTCGTTCACGCCGAGGACGATCGTGATGTCCTCGTCCTTGGCGGGGGCGCTGATGATGACCTTCTGCGCCCCGGCGGCGATGTGCTTCGCCGCGTCGTCGCGCTTGGTGAAGAAGCCGGTCGACTCGAGCACGATCTCGGCGCCCAGCTCCTTCCACGGCAGGTTCGCCGGGTCGCGCTCGGCCAGCACTCGGATCTCGTCACCGTCGACGGTGATGCCGTTCCCCGACGCCTTGATCTCGCCGTCGAGGGTCCCCAGCACCGAGTCGTACTTCAGCAGGTGGGCGAGCGTGGTCGCGTCGGTGATGTCGTTCACCCCGACGAAGTCGATGTCGACCCCCCGCTTCTTCACGGCCCGGAAGAAGTTGCGGCCGATCCGCCCGAACCCGTTGATCCCAACCTTCACGCTCACCTTCGCCTCCTTCGGCTCAACTCGGCCCCATCCTAGTGATTCGGGGGTGGCGCGACCTCTCCGCGGGCGAGGTCGCGGTGCTCGACCGTGACGGGGTGCCCGGCCTCGCGGAAGTAGGCCGCCAGATCGTCGGCGAGGACCACCGAGCGGTGCCGGCCGCCGGTGCAGCCGATCGCGATCGTGAGGTAGGACTTCCCCTCCTTCACGTAGCCGGGGACGACGAAGTCCAGGAGACGCTTCAGCCGCTTCACGAAACCCTCGTACTCCGACCGGCCCCGCACGTAGGCACGCACCTCCTTCGAGGTGCCCGGCAGCGGCCGGAGCTCCTCGACCCAGTGGGGGTTGGGGAGGAACCGGATGTCGAAGACGAGGTCGGCGTCACGCGGGATGCCGTGCTTGTAGCCGAACGACACGAGCCCGACCTGCAGGCCGCCCTCGGGCCGTCCGGCGGCGAACGTCTCGCGCACGCGGTCCCGGAGCTCATGGGGGCTGAGGTTCGACGTGTCGATGATCAGGTCGGCCTCCTCCCGGAGACGCTCCATCAGCGCGCGCTCCTTGCGGATGCCCTCGACCATCCGGTCGGCCGGCGCCAGCGGGTGCGGCCGGCGAGAGGCCTCGAACCGCTTCACCAGGGTCTCGTTGGACGCGTCGAGGTAGAGGATGCGGTACGCGACCTGCTTGGCTCGCAGGTCCTCGAGCGCCCGCTGGAGGTCGGGGAAGAACGCCCCTCCCCGCGCGTCGGCCACGATGGCGACGCGGGAGGGCTCGCCGGCGGAGTCGGCCAGCTCGACCAGCTTGCCGATGAGCGCGGGCGGCAGGTTGTCGACGACGAAGTAGCCGAGGTCCTCGAGGCTGTGCGCTGCCTCGGAGCGCCCGGCGCCGGACAGCCCGGTCACGATCGTGAACAGGGGTCCGGCGTCTGTCTTCTTGGCCCCGCCCGGACGCCGTCGGGTGGGCGTCACGCCGACCTCGCCGTGAGGCGCTCGCGGATCTCGCGGGCGAGGGACGGGCCGACCCCCGGGGTCCCCGCGATGTCCTCCTCGGTGGCCTGGGCGAGCCGCTTGAGGGACCCGAACCGCCGCAGCAGCGCCCGCTTCCGGGCCGGCCCGACGCCGGGAACCTCGTCGAGCGGCGACGAGAGCGCCCGGCGCTCGCGGAGCTTCCGGTGGTACTGCACGGCGAACCTGTGGGCCTCGTCGCGGACGTGCTGGAGGACGAACAGCGCCTCCGAGCCGCGAGGGATGCGCAGGGCCTCCGGCTGACCGGGCAGGTAGACCTCCTCCAGCCGCTTCGCGAGCCCCACGACCGGGATCGAGAGCTCCAGGTCCTCGAGGACCCGGACCGCGACGCCGAGCTGTCCGCGGCCGCCGTCGACGACCACGAGTGAGGGCGGGTAGGCGAACTTCCGGGGGCGGGGCCCTTCGTCGCCACGCTCCTTGAGATACCGGGAGAACCGCCGGCGGAGGACCTCGTCCATGCTCGCGAAGTCGTCCTGTCCCTCCACCCCCTTGATCTCGAACCGACGGTAGTCGGATCGCTTCGGCAGGCCGTCCTCGAAGACCACCATCGACCCGACGGCGGCGGTCGGGCCGAGGTTGGAGATGTCGAACGCCTCGATCCGCAAGGGGGGGTCGGCGAGACCGAGCCGCTCGCCCAGCTCGGAGAGCGCGCGGGAGCGCGCCGCGAAGTCGCTGGCCCGCCTGAGCTTGTGCCGCAGGAACGACTCCTTCGCGTTCGTCTCGACCACCTGCAGGAGGCGGCGCTTCTCGCCTCGGGCCGGCACACCCACCCGGACACGGGAGCCGCGCCGGGATGCGAGCCACGACTCGAGCACGTCGCGGTCGACCGGCCAGGCGGGCACCATCACGCGGGGCGGCACCTCCTCGCGCTCCATGTAGAGCTCGCGGAGGAACGACGAGACGAGCCCCGGCGTGTCGAGGTCCTCGACCCGGTCGACCACCCAGCCCCGGCGGCCCATGACGCGGCCGCGGCGGACGAAGAACACCTGGAACGCGGCCTCGAGATCGTCCTCCGCCATCCCGATCACGTCCAGGTTCTCGGTGCGGCCCAGGACCATCTCCTGAGACTCCATCGCCTTGCGGGCGGCCGTGAGCCGGTCCCGGGCCCGCGCGGCCGCCTCGTACTCCTGCCGCCCGGCCGCCTCCCCCATCTCGCGCTCGAGTCGCTCGACGACCGGACGGTAGTTGCCCGAGAGGAAGTCGATCATCCCGTCGACCTGGTCGCGGTACCCCTCCGCAGTGGTGCCGGTCTTCTCCGGCACGCACGGGCCCTGGCAGCGGCCGATGTCGTAGTAGAGGCACGGGCGCCCGGCCCGGCGCCGCTGGTCGAAGAAACCGTTCGAGCAGGTGCGGACGGGGAACACCCGGGTGAGGGAATCGAGCGTCTCCCGGATGGCGTAGGCGTGGGCGTAGGGCCCGAACGCGCGGACCCCCTTCCGCCGCTTCGCCCGCGTCACCTGCGCCCGCGGCCAGGTCTCCCCCACGGTGATCGCCAGGGAGGGGTAGGACTTGTCGTCGCGGTAGCGGACGTTGAAGCGAGGCCGGTGCTCCTGGATGAGGTTGTACTCGAGCAGGAGGGCGTCGACCTCGCCGGGCGCCACGATCCACTCCACGCGGTCCGCGCTCCGGACCATCGCCTCGGTCCGAGGGTGGAGGGGCCTCGACCAGTACGAGGCGAGGCGCTTGCGGAGCGACTTCGCCTTCCCCACGTAGATCACGCGGCCGTCGACGTCCCGGAACAGGTACGCCCCGGGCGCGTCGGGGACGGTGGAGGTGGCGGGACGATCGATCATGTCCCGTCCATTCTAGGAGCGGGCGTTGCCGGGGCGAGCGAACGGCGGGCTACGCGACGACGAACGTGCCGGTCATCGTCGTGGGGTGCAGGTCGCACTGGAAGTAGTACTGGCCCGGGTCCGCGATCGCATCGGCCTCGTAGTCGATGCTGTCTCCCCCGTTGACGAGGTCACCCTGGAAGAACGGGTCACCCCCCGGGGCCGTGTAGATGCCCAGGTTGTGCGGGAACGTGTCCTGGTTGTCGACCGCCACGGTGAAGGCCTCGCCCGCCGGGGCCGCCAGGCAGTCCTCGGCCCAGCCGTCGGTCACGGCTCCGGGGGGTGCGGTGAGCGTCAACTCGGTCCCGTCGGGCTCGCAGGGCGGCGGGCCGGTGGGCTCGGTCGTGGGCGGGGGCGGGACGCCGGTGTCCTCCGGCGGGGGCGCGGCCAGCAGGGGCTCGTCCTTGGAGAGGCTGGCGAGCGTGAGCGTCAGGTCGAGCGTGTCGTACCAGGCCACGTGGACGATCCCCTCGGGGCCCGCCACCACCTCGGGGTCGACGGCGTTCGCGATCGAGTCGAACTCCCGGCCGGCGAACTCGCCGTCCGCGTTGCTCCGGTAGCCGATGCCGTCGGCCTGCGTGTAGGCGATGTGGTGGGTGCCATTCTCGTCGACGTCGATCGAGGTCGACCACCCCTTCGCGGGGGCGTCACCGGCGAGCGCGACGTCGGGGGTGATCTCCCAGGGAGAGCCCTCGACCGAGTGAGCGTGCCGGACCTCGCCGTTCGAGGTGTAGTACGCGAGGTGGGGGGTGGCGTCGCCGTCAACCGACACGCTGACGCCGTAGCCACCGTCGGGGTCGGCCACCTCCGATGCCCACGGGGTGTCCGGATCGGTGTCGCCGCGCGCCAGCATCGTGCCGCCGGCGTCGCCGTAGACGACCAGGACCTGATCCCGGGCTGCTCCGATGTCGGTGGTCGCCGGCGCCGAGGGGTCGGCCTCCGCGGCGGTCTCGACGCCCCAGTCCTCACCGTCGGGGTGAGCCACGCGGACGAGCGCCGCCGGTCCCTCGGCGTCGCTCAGCTCGTCGTAGAACGCGATCCAGGGGGTGCCGTCGTCGCTCGTCGCGATCGACAGCCCGGTGATGCTCCCGGTGGTCACCTTCGCGGGCTCCGAGAACGATCCGCCCGCGTTCGTGGAGTAGAGGAGCTGGTCGCCCTCGGTCCAGGCCACGTGGTGCACGCCGTCGGGGTCGAGGTCGATCGCGGTCTCGTCCTGGGCGGCGTCGATCTTCGCCTCCTCGGCGAGCGGGCCCCGCGTCCAGAGGCCGTCGGTGAGGTGGGCGTGCATCACGGTGGGGCGGAGCGGCACGCCCAGCTGGATGCCGACGGGCGGCTGACCGGGCTCCGTGGGCGGATCGAAGACGAGGTACGAGAGGTGCGGGTTCCCGGCCTCGTCGCCGGCCATGTCCATGCCGGCGCCCGAGTCGCCCGACGCGTCGACGACCTGGAGGATGAAGCCCAGGTCCTCTCTGGCGGCGGACGTCACCTGCACCTCGCCGGGGCCGCAGGAGGCGGCCAGCAGGGTGAGGGCGCCCAGGAGCGGCAGGGTCCTTCGCATCGGCCGCGTTTCTATCATGCCGCCCGCCTCGACGCGAAACCGGGAGCGGTCCTCAGCCCCGCGCCGCCGCCGCCTCGGCGGCTCCGAGACCCAGCACTTCCGCGAGGAACCGGCCCGTGTGCGACCTCGGGTCGAGCGCGACCTGCTCGGGCGGCCCGGCCGCCACGACCTCGCCACCCGCGTCGCCACCCTCGGGCCCGAGGTCGATAAGCCAGTCCGCCGTCTTGATGACGTCGAGGTTGTGCTCGATCACGACGACGGTGTTCCCGGCCGCGACGAGGCGCTCGAGGACCGAGAGCAGCTTGCGCACGTCGTCGAAGTGCAGGCCGGTCGTGGGCTCGTCGAGGATGTAGAACGTTCGCCCGGTCGCCCGGCGGTGCAGCTCGGACGAGAGCTTCACGCGCTGCGCCTCGCCGCCCGACAGCGTCGGGGCCGGCTGGCCGAGCCGGATGTAGCCGAGCCCCACATCGGACAGCGTCTGCATGTGCCGCGCGATCACCGGGATGTTCTGGAAGAACCCGAGGGCGTCGTCGACGTTCATGTCGAGGACGTCGGCGATCGTCTGCCCCTTGTAGGTCACCTCGAGCGTCTCGCGGTTGTACCGCCGCCCCTTGCACTGCTCGCAGGTCACGTACACGTCGGGCAGGAAGTGCATCTCGATCTTGATCTG